>CAZIPY010000001.1:0-2152 GCA_964541125.1 uncultured Luteolibacter sp.
CACAAGTTCCTCTACCGCTGGCTCAAGGCCGACTCCATCCAGGGCGAACACCTGCCCATCGGCAAAGCCAGAATCATGCGGCCCGGTAAACATGCGACTGTCGTCGCCTACAGCGCGATGGTTCACGAAGCCGTTCGTGCCGCCGATCGCTTGAAGGAAGATGGCTGGGAAATCGAAGTCGTCGATCTGCGCACTGTGAAGCCACTCGACATGGACACCGTGCTCGCCTCAGTAGCCCGCACCGGTCGTCTGCTAGCCGTCGGTGAAGCCTTCCCTTGGGGTGGCGTCACTGCCGAAGTCGTTTCGCGTGTTTCCGCCGAAGGCTTCCACCTGCTCGACGCCCCACCGCAGCGCCTCAACTCCCGCGACACACCGGTCCCCTATCATCCCAAGCTGTGGGCCGCTCACCGCCCCACTCCGGAATCCATCTCCGACGCCCTGCGCAAGCTCCTCAGTTTCTAACAAAGTCATTCGACATGCCTACCGTACCCATCCTGATGCCACAGCTCGGTGAATCCATCGCCGAGGCCACTGTCATTCGTCTTGGCGTTGCGGTCGGCGATTCCGTCAACACCGACCAAGAGGTCATCGAGGTCGAAACCAACAAGGCGGTGATGAGTGTCACCACCCTGTGTGATGGTGTGGTCGCCGAAATCCGTGCTCAGGAAGGCACCTCCTATGCAGTCGGCAGCATTCTGGGCACCCTAGAGGTGACCGACGAAGAAGTTGCCCGCACCGGTGTGGATACCATGGAGTCGCTTGCGTCGCCTCAAACTCAACCGACTGAGTCTGCTACTCCCACCGAAGACACCAAAGATAAGGAAGCCAACCTTCACTTCGCCGTCGACGACGCCGACACCTACACCGAAGCCGCTGCAGTCGTTCCCAGCGTGAAGGGCCTGCCGGTTCCTGCCGGCCCCATGGGAGCGCACTACATCACCCCACGCATGCGGGCGCGCATGAACGAGCTCGGCATCCGCGAAGCCGACATCTCTGCCATTGCCGGCACCGGAGCCGGTGGTCGCGTAACCGTGGAAGACCTTGAGAAGTTCCTCACCTACCTGGAAAGCTGGCCAAGTGTGAAGGCCTCACCCATGCGCATGGCAGTCGCCGATGCCATGCGTCGTTCCTGGACTCGCCCACTCGCCACCGTTGGCATCCCGGCTCAGATCGACAAGCTGCTCGAGCATCGTCGCAGCCAGGATCCCAAACCCGGACTCACTCTTTACCTGCTGCGTGCCTTCGCCGTAGCCATCTCCGAGAACCCCACCTCCGCCGGTTACCTCATCGGCGATAAGATCGTTCACCCGCGCTCGCTCGACATCGGTCTGGCGGTGCAAGTTGACGACGGCGTATTGGTCCCAGTGGTCCGCAACCTCGACACCAAGACCATGCCCGACTTGGTGCAGGAATACGCCAACCTCGTGGCCAAGGCCCGTGAGCGCAAGATCAGCGAAGTAGATTGCAGCGGCGGCATCGCCACCGTCACCAACTTCGGCACCTTCGGCCTGACCTTGGGAACACCCATCCCATTGCCCAACGAAACCCTGATTCTAGGCATAGGAGCAGGCGTGAAGAAGCCCGTGTGGAGCGAGGAGACCCAGACCTTCCTACCCGCCACCATGGCTGACCTCTGCCTCACCTTCGACCACCGCGTGGTCGACGGTGGTGGTGCCGGCATCCTGCTCGCCCGCGTCGCGGAACTGCTGCAGACGCCCGAAGCCCTTTAATTATAGGTTCTTGACCGATCCCCCGGGCCTCTATACCCAAGCCGCCTCATGGGTTTTGACACACTAGGGCTGGCCGAGCCGATTCAACAGGCCGTTGCCGAATCGGGTTACACCGAGCCGACTCCAATTCAGGCGCAAGCCATCCCGATCGTTCTCGATGGCAAGGACGTCATTGGCGCGTCCCAAACCGGAACCGGTAAGACCGCGGCCTTCGCCCTCCCCACCCTCTCCAAGATCGAGAAACTGGGCAAACCCCAGATCCTCGTGCTAGAACCCACCCGCGAGCTCGCCCACCAGGTGGCCGAACAGTTCGAGAAATACGGCAAGCACCTCGGGATCAAGGTCGCCCTCCTCTATGGGGGTGTTGGTCACGGCGCCCAGGACGAAGCCCTTAAGGCCGGTGCAGACATCGTTGTTGCCAC
>CAZIPY010000002.1:0-6337 GCA_964541125.1 uncultured Luteolibacter sp.
CGAGGGGCCTCGAGTCAAAAGGGATTCAGGTTACAGGTTCCTGTAGCTAGACTGCGTTTGTAGAGTGATAGGCGCGTGAATTTCTGGTATGATTCAGGGTTGAATTAGATTGCTGAAGATCTCATAAGTGATTGATCTACAGTAAAATAAGAAATGCGCGCGCCACGCCAGTGTTAGGATTTTGGGTGCCATGGTTTGACCGCTGCATAAGGCTGTTATCCTTTGTTCTATCGTTAATGAGTAACAGTTGGTGGTGTGGAAAAGCATGGGTGTGAAGGATGCCCTGCCAAGAGTGGGGCTTGTTGATTAATCCGAGATAAAGAACCGGGTTTAATCAGCGCCTCTCATTTTTACCCATGAATATCATTCAACAAACACAACACAAACTGGGTGCACTAGCTGCTTGCTGCCTCTCCTGCATGCCCATCACGGATCTTGCCGCCAAAGAACCGCTCAAGGTATACATCCTGGCGGGACAATCCAATATGCAAGGCCACGCCCACGTGGATACGATGGGGGTGATCGGCCTTGATCCGAAGACCGCGCCCATGCTCGAGGATATGCGGAATGCAGATGGCACTCATAAAGTGCTCGATGATGTGTGGATTTCGTCGATCGGCAGCTCGGAAGAAGAAAAGGCAGGTAAGCTAAGCGTTGGCTATGGAGCGGACAACAAGGGTGTTCGTATTGGTCCGGAATTCACTTTTGGGATCTACATGCAGAAGCATGTGAAGGAGCCCATCCTCATCATTAAAACCGCATGGGGCGGCAAAAGCCTGAGTAAAAATTTCCGTCCGCCAAGTGCCGGAGCTTTGCCCTTTCATGAGCTTCAGGCAGAGGCGCTTAAGAAAAAGGGGGAAGATGTTGAAGTGGCTCGGGCGAAACACGCAGAAGACACAGGTCACTATTACCGTTTGATGACCGAGCACGTGCATCGAGTTTTGGGAGACATCAAACGGGTTTATCCTGATTACGATCCCAAACAAGGTTATGAGCTGGCTGGGTTCGTTTGGTTTCAGGGGTGGAATGATCTGGTCGACAGCCGAACCTATCCGAATAGCAGTCAACCGGGTGGTTTCGATGCGTATTCCGAAGTGCTCGCGCATTTCATACGTGACGTGCGCAAGGAGTTTTCAGCACCCAATCTGCCCTTTGTGATCGGGGTGCTGGGTGTGAATGGGCCGGTTAGTACTTACCAGAGGAAGCGCTACATCACTCGGGATACCCAGTTTCGAAATGCCATGGCTGCACCTGCTTCCATGCCGGAATTCAAAGGCAATGTGGTTACCGTGAGGACTGAGGATTATTGGGATCAAAAGCTCGGAGCTCTTTTGGCTAAAAGACACGGAATCCATAAAGAGGTCAGCCGAAAGGTGAAAGGAGGCGAAATCGAGGGCAATGGGAAGAAAGAGCGCGATCACATGATCGCTGAAGCATTCACTCAAGAAGAGCGTGAGTTCATGGAGTCTGGGGCCTCACATGCTGGATACCATTATCATGGATCTGCCAAAATTCTTGGCCAGATCGGTAAAGCCTTTGCGGATGCCGCATGGCAAATGCATCAGAAGTGAGATTCCCTCCGTGCCGAAGCTAAGGCATGCGCCCATTCTGATTCATGTGACTGTCCTAACTCGCGTAAAACATGCACTTCCATATTTACCAATCCAAACGCCTCTGGCTTCTCTCTGTGTTGATGGGAGTAGTTGCGAGCTCATTGCTGGCGGCAGAAGGCGAAAGTCCGAGGAAAACTTTTGGTAAAGGGGGGGGCTCTTTTAAGGTCGAAGACTTGCCGGCCGGGCAGTTAAAGAGTCAGTTAAAGAAGCTCAACCCTGAGGCTAAAAGTAAGGCCATGGAATGGCTGCATCGGCTTCACTTCGACGCCTTTGACGCAGAGAGGCATCTTAGGGCTGATCGAGCGGGCGGCATCTATTTCGAATGCTCAGGCTGCTTTGGGAAATGCGGCGATAAAGGTACGGGAGTTGCAAAGGCTGGAAATGCAGGCAATACATGCAGGCAAAGCGAAAGCGGGGCCCCGGTATCAAGCGAAGTGCTCGAGCCTGCCATTGGGTTAGAAGGTGTTTTTGAGCCTGTAGCTGCTACTGCATCTGGGGCTATTGCCGCTCCGCCTGCTTATAATTCACGCCCGAATTCACAAAATCATATCTACCTCGATTTCAATGGCGGCTATGTGTCTGGTAAGGCGTGGACAGAAGTTCTCGATGGCGTCACCTATGACAGCTGGGACTGCAAAGCGTGGAGCCTAGATGAAGATCGGGAGTCATACAGCGCTTTGGAGCAAGCTGAGATCCGCCGCATTTGGGAGAGGGTGGCTGAGGACTATGCGCCTTTTGACGTAAATGTAACAACGGACATTGCCTACGACCCCGATACATACGCGGGAAACAAAAACAAAGTGGGTTGGCTGATGATTACCCCAAATACCGACAAGTTAGGCAATCCATGTCCTCACCGAGGAGCGGGGGGTGTGGCCTATGGAGGTAAGTTCGGGGAGCCTGACTATTTTGAGACATATCAGCCGGCTTGGGTTTTGGACTTTGTGACGGCGACCTCCAATATTGCAGACGCATGCTCGCATGAGATGGGGCATAATTTAGGGCTCAGTCATGATGGAACATCTACTTTGGGCTATTATGGCGGCCACGACGCTGTTTCTGTGGCCCCTGACTGGGCCCCTATTATGGGTGTGAGTTATAAGAAAAACATGACCCAGTGGTCCAAGGCCTCGGAATATCATGATGGCAATCAAACGCAGGATGATTTGAGCATCATCGCAGCCCGGCTGGGCTATCGCCCGGATGACCATGGCAGCAGCTTTGCGACGGCAAACGTGTTGGAGAATGCATTGTTTGAGGTGTCTGGGGTTATCGAAAACACCAGTGAGGCAGACTACTTTAAATTCAGCACGGAGGCTGGCACCGTCAAATTTGGGGCAAGCACGTACCGGTGTGATTCAGGTCCATGGGGCTCCAATCTAGATATCCAATTAGAGCTCTATGATGAATCCGCGAGACTCTTGGCAATCTCCAATCCATTGGATAATACTGGGGCAGAGCTCGAGTTCATGGTGCCGAAGGGAGCCTACTATGTCGTTGTCAATCCCACCGGCGCGGGCAGTCCTTTGGACGCCTCGCCGACAGGTTACACATCATACGGCTCTCTTGGCAGCTACAGCCTTAATGGCCTATTCGTTCCAGTGGATGCCATCCAGGTGGGTTATCCTCGGGGAGGAGAAACGCTCTACCATGATACTGCTGTGCGTGTTGAGTGGGGTTCGAGCATTCCAAGTAATGTCGACATCAAGCTCTATAAGGCGGGCGAGTTCTATGCGGATATTTCGCTCAATGAGCCAAATGATGGCAGATTTGTTTGGGTTGTTCCCAGCGTGCTTCCGGTAGCTTCAGATTACCGCATTCGCATCATAAGTAGCCAATATGGGCAGATGTTGGATGAAAGTGATGCAGACTTCGGAATTTCCAATCAACCTACGATTAGCAGTGGGGTGGATGCCACATCATTGATTTGGAAGACGGATGGGATCGTCGATTGGTCCTCTCAAGCCAGCACCACCAAAGATGGGGTGGATGCAGCGCAGAGTGGACAAATTACCCACAATCAAAGCAGTAGTATTGAAACCGTGCTGACTGGCCCTGGGCAACTGACCTTCTGGTGGAAGGTGTCATCTGAGGATGGCTATGACTATCTGCGGTTTTTCATCGATGATGTTGAGCAGGGTGGGGCTTTGGCTCCAATCTCTGGCAACGTGGATTGGGTTCTTAAAACGCTCACGATTGCACCGGGCGAGCACACTGTGCGTTGGACGTACACTAAAGATGAAATTGAATCACGCCGTGGTGATGCCGCTTGGGTGGATGGGGTTACTTTTACAGCCTCTTCTTCGCCAAAGATTGTCGTCGAGCAGACACCCGGAATCAGCCTGATTTCAGGCCGCACCCTCATGGATTGTGGTATCGCCAGTCTGGGTAGTTCGGCCGCACCCCGATGGCTCACGATCAGAAATAATGGCGACGAAGTTCTGTCGGGACTTTCGTTATCCGGCGGCGGCACCGATCGCGGAGACTTCGCGCTAGGCAGTCTCGAGACAACGAGTTTGGCTCCGGGAGAAAGTACGACATTTTCTGTAACCTTTGCCCCCACAGGCACTGGTAAGCGCTATGCCGATCTTACTATCGTCAGCAACGACACCGGCAGCAGCCCCTTTCGGATCATGCTCAAAGGGGCTGAAGGTTTAGATGCATATGAACAATGGGCGAGAGGCGACTTTAACCAATCTCTGGAAGACGCCAGCCCAGGCAGCGATCCAGATGGCGACGGTTTTAGCAACAAGCAGGAATTTGCATTTGGATTGGATCCCACGGTTCCATCCTCGCTGGGTCTTACCTACGCAGCCGGCAGCGGCGTCACGACTCCGGGCTCGCCCATTCTTCAGGACTTTTCAGCTCAAGGGGAGGTGTCTGATTATCATGCAGTGTTCATCAGGCGTAAGGATCATGCTGAAATTGGTTTGGATTACTCAGTTGAATTCAGTGCCAAACTGGGGCGCTGGACGCGTTCACTAACGGAGCCTGTCATTCTCACTGGATTCGGAGGCATTGGAGATTATGAGGCGGTCGGTGTTCCATATCCTGCGACCGTTCCAGTAGGTGATGGCAGCGATATGATGCAGCCAAAGTTTTTCAGGGTGGCACTTGAGTGAAGTGTGGCCGCAACATTCACTATTTAAGTGTGTTACGGCATGAGCTCAAAGAGGGATCTCTTCGGTTTCTGCCGTCTATGAGTTACAGTATCACTGAAGGGAATGGATTGAGTGAGGGCCAGTAATGGCGAGGCTGGTGGTCCATCAATCAGAGTCCATGTGAGCTCCTGTCTTCTTCCTGCTTACGGGTCTGGAAGGCATGGCCCGCCTAGGAGGAATGATCAAAATGATTGCCTACGCGCCCTTATTCAGCACCTAACGAAAAAATGAATCATGATGAATGACTCAACTCAATCCGCTCGCCGACTTCTCACAGTCGTTGGTGTGGCCACCGTGACTGCCATGTGTGGTGCCGCCAACGCCGCTACCTTGATTTCATCTGCGCTGAATCAAAATCAGACGGATGCTGATAATATCCGAAATGGAACCTTCCTTGCAGGAAACCAGTTAGATTCGGCCCAGAACGCCCGAGATACACCACTGACGATTGGTGGGGTAACGACGACCATAGTAGCCAACGACGGAGACAGTAATTCAAGAACGGTTACCTTCAATGCGGTTTCCGTGGCCAATGGCATGGATCTGACTTATGATGTGATCTTCACTGCGTATCTTTATGATACAAGCGCTAATGCGGACCTCGTAAATCTACTTAATTACCGTAATGGTAGTTATGAAAACCGTACTTTTGAGGCCGACAGAAACACGACTTCTACACTCGATGACGGCGCGGGCGGTACGGATGTCGAATTCTTCCGTGTTGCTATCGGTAATATTGTTAATAGTGGGTCGGCTGTATACGCTCTTGATGGCGCTACTGCTCTAGGCTTTAATAATTTGAGCGCCTCGGATGCAATTGAGATTAGAGATACTTACATATTAGGTGTTGAGGGTGCTTTATTGGGTGCTTCAACATCTCTGACTTCACCGACTGGCGGAGGTGGCGACCGCATCGGTATGTCGGCACCCTCAAATTCATTTGCGATTATCGCTACCAGTGGCGTCGACCCAACGGGAATAGCTAACTTCTGGCAGGGTGTAGAAGTCCAATTTACCAGTGTGCCTGAACCCAGCGGTGTCGCCATGCTAGGGCTGACATGTGTGATGTTTGCCTTGCGTCGGCGCCGATCGTGATGTGCGCCTATGGACTACCTCAAATGGGCTATAGATTGCATCTCCTAATCCATTGTCCCAAAGTAATAAATTGAATAGGCTTTCATAATCATTGATAAGGTTCTGCTGTCGTTATGGGGCGGATCCTTTTTTTTGTACATCCAGACCGGCCAAGCTATGAACTCAAGTAATGCAAAAGACGTATGTTCTCAGGATCGAGGATTTGCCCTCGTATCAACGGTGGCCGTGATGGTGCTATTGCTAGTCATTGCTATCGGGATATTGAGTCTTTCAGCCATTGAAGTGCGTACTTCGAGTAAGAATGCCGCTATGATTGAGGCGCAGAGTAATGCGCGCATGGCCCTTATGCTGGCCATCAACGAGCTTCAAATGACCATGGGGCCAGATACTCGAATCAGTGCACGTGCAGAGCTTTTCGCAAAAGACGATCGCATCAATGTTCCTATTTCCTCAAATACGCCCAAGGCG
>CAZIPY010000003.1:0-13264 GCA_964541125.1 uncultured Luteolibacter sp.
TAGGCGCGGACGTGAAGCTTGGCGATCTGCTCCATGGCGGCCTGATAGTCGGCCCCTTCGCGGGCGGGTTCGGAGCTCATCCACTCTTCCATCGAGGTGGAGGACACGTGGCGGGCACCGTGTTGCACGGCGGACTTGAGACTGGGCAGGAGTTGGCCGAGCACGGCGTCCTCGTCGTCCGGGTTCATCGGATTGACACCACCGACCATGAGCACGAAGTCGACTTCCAGACCAAGACCTTTGAGACCGGCCACCAGCACATCGAGTTCTTCGGGGAGCGTGCCGGGGAAGAGCGAGACCTGCACACTATTGAAGGCGACGGGTGACTTCTCGACCAGCTCTCGCACACCGGAGACCACCAGGATCTCGCCATCAGCGTTGCGGGGAAATTTTCCTTCCTCGTCGGGAACGAGGCAGCCGACGAATTTCAAGTGAGTGGGAACGATGCCGATTTCGACCGGCGACTTGAGCTCAATAGAGTGGGACATGGGATGGGAAATCTAGGAAGTGGCCGATGGCCTGTGAAGGGAGAAATAGGGGTGACTCCAAAGAAAAAGGCCCCGGGATCCGGGGCCTTGAGAGATGTTGATGGGTGGCGGCTTATTTGAGTGCGTGGTCGGAGGGTTTCACACCCTTCCGGTAGGTGCCGAAGCCATACATGATCTTCTGGAACTCACCGACCACATCGACGTTGGCCTTCTCCGGAACGTCGAGCCCCATTCCCCAAAATACACCGTTGACCACAGCGCGGCGGAGACACTCGCTTTGAAGATCGGTGGCCGCACCCATGGTGCAGGTGACGATGCGTTGCTTGTCGAGTTCACGGACCCAGATGACCGGCATCATGGGATCATTGATACCCTGCTCCTTGCCGGTGGCACGGTTCTTCTTCACGTAATCGGCCGGGCCGCTGTCGGCCTCCATGGTCTTGAGGACCTGACCACGCACGAGGATGGTGGCGTCGGCCGGAGGGGCGGCTTCGTAGACGTCAGTGTCGCCGAAAATGTTTGTCACACCATTGAGCACGGGATGCTTGGCATTGGCTTCCTCGATCACACCGAGGGTGGCCTCTTTCTTGTGCTTGCCCCAGTGGCTGACCCACTTTTCACCGAGGGTGTTTTTGCCCCAGCCATTGTAGGCCTTGTATTCGGTCTCGCGCTTGAACTGGAAGGCGTGAGTACTGGTGCGCAGACCCACCACAGGAACCCCGCGCTTCATAGCGGCGTCAAACTTGGCCATGGCTTCGTCAGGATACTTGCGGAAACGGATGCCCGTCACGATGGCGTCGGCAGAATCGAGCGCGGCAGGATTGGTGATGCTCTTCTGGTTGGTGGGGTCGATGAAGCCCTTGTCATCCACGGAGAACAGGACGGTCACTTTGAAACCGTGGTGCTTGGCAAGGATGCGGCCAAGGGCAGGCATAAACTCCTCGGAGCGGTATTCTTCGTCACCGGCGATCAGGACGACGTGCTTGCCTTTGCCGGGGCCTTCGCCACCAGCGTATTCTACGTGAAGAGGCTCGGCGGCTTGAAGCTGGGTGGCAGTGCCAGCGAGACAGAGGGCGGAAAAGAGGGAAATCAGACGTTTCATGGCTTGAACCTATCCATACGCCCCCTCTCGGCCAGCCATTTCAGCCAATCCACTGTGACCCATTGTAAGATTCCACCTTCACCACCACTCCCCAAACACGCGAAAGGCGCGGAAAATTCCGCGCCTTTCGAGTTCCTCTCTGACTTCCTTTTCAGTGACACGCTTGAGCTTCTTGTGCCGCTCATGCTCATCGTGCCACGATCTCCAACCCATCGTACGGGCGATGAACTCCCATCCCCCACGCTGCTCGAACCACGCATCGATCTCCGCCATTCTCGATTCCTCCTCGGCATGGCGAACCTTCTGATGGGTCACGTAGTAGGGCTCCACAACTCCTTCCAACAAGTTGGGATACTTGAAGCGCACCTTGCCGTTCCATCCTCTTGCACGCAGGGCACGAAGATGGTCGATGCCTTGAATCTGCCAATAGCTCGTAACCTGAAAGTACTTGGGCCATTGGGCATTCCGGCAGACGTGGAGCAACTGATGGGGGTGAAAGGACAGGCGAGCCTTCCAACCCATGATGACACGTCGCTTCTTCTGCTTGGAGTAACGGAAGTCCTGACGGCGAGACCACTGCTTGTGCTGCATAAACTCAAGCAGACCCTTGATGATCTCGAAGTCTTCGCGCTGGACCGCATCATCTGTCCACCTGAAGTAGCGCACCCAGCCCCGCTGGTAGGGCTCATCGAGTGGCACCAGCTCAGCATTGCGTGTTTTGCGATCGAGCTGGCACCACTCAGTGTAGAGGGCACGCGCCTGCTTCAGCAGCTGCTGCTTGTGCTCACGCCGCTGTTCTCTTTTGCCCGCACTCACCAGTCCTTGAGGTCTTGATTCATGCGCCGACGCTCCTTGCGGTGCTGGATCTGACGCTTCTGTTTGGGAGTCAGTTGTTCCTCCTTATTGAGCCAGGGCTTGGGTAGGTCACCGGCCATGATGCAACCCAGAGGACGGATCTCGGCCACGACTTCGGCCAGACCAAACTCGTCGATCTGAGCCTTCACCGCGTCGGCGTTCTTGTAGGCCACAGGAGTCTCGCTGAGATCCGGCTTACCACAGAACCAGCGGACGTCGATGCCATCGGTTGAGCGCTCGATTTCCTCCAGACGGGACTCCTCGTCCGGATAGCTGCGCTTGAGAGCAGTGCGCGAGAGGTTGCGTCCAGCACCGTGAGGCGCGAACGACAGGAACTCTTCGCGGTCACCACCCAGCACCAGCAGGATGGGCTCCGCCATGTTGAGCGGAATTAAACCCAGACTCGGGCGACCCTTGTCATCGGTCCACGCCGGAGTGGCACCCTTGCCGTGGAAGTAGCTGTCGCCACGCTTCCAGACGAAGTTGTGCTCGTTGCCGACTTCCGCGACCGACTCCGCAGAGATGCGCTCGAGGAAACGACGATGGATGACCTGATGATTGGCCTTGGTCCAGAGCGAGACGTACTGCAACGCCTCCCAGTAGTTGCGGCCAAGGTCGGACTTCATGTCCAACCAGGCCGCAGCACTGGGAATGCGGCTGGCTTCACGCTCCGTGTGCTTGAGGGCCTCCTTTTGACCCCGCTTGTAGACAGCAGCACCCAGACCGCGTGAGCCATGGTGGGTCACAAGGACTCGGTAAGAGACGGGCTTGAGGCTTGATGCCAACTCGGCGTGGCCCGCCAGACGCAGCATGGCGAGCATGGCGTCATCGACCTCCACTTCGCCGATGTAGGCGAAGTGGTTGCCGTCACCCTGATCGGCAAGATGGGCGTGGGCACGGTCCTGCAAACCCTTGAGGAAAGGGTTGTCCCAAACTTCGTGATCCAGCACCGGATCGTGGACCAGGTCGTCGAGGTGACGATGGCCCATACCAAAGCGAGTGGCGGTGGTGAGGGCATCGAGTTCCTTGGAGATGTCGCTGCGAGCTTCGTAGAAGGTCGCGTACATCGAGCAGCAGATATCGGCGGAGTGTGCCGCGGGAATCACGGCGTTCTCCACTTCGATCGCTCCACCAACTGGGATCACGGCCTTGCCGGCACCTGCAGGGCAAGCGTCCGGGAGGATGGAGCCCCGGCGGATGACGGGTACCTTGAGTAGCTCGCCCATGCGCTCGCGCACGGTACGCACGTTGGCCTTTTCCTCCTTGGTTTCAGGACGAATGGCTTCCGACAGTTGCGCTGGCTTCTCGCGCATCACCAGCTTCGGTGGCGGCTCGAAGTCGCGACGCAGCAACTTGAGGAGGTATTTCTTGCCCGACACACCGCGAGCTTGGTGCTCGGCGGCTCGTGCCAGGATGTCTTTGAAGATCGGACTTGGCTGGTAGCCAGCTGCGATCAGATCCTCGTGGTTGATGATAGGTTTCATATGGATTGGGGTTTGCGGCATGGCCGCATGAAGTGAATGGGTCGGGATTTTCCCGGTTTGGAAGTTTTGGAAGAGACACCACGGGCACAAAAAAGCCCGCTGCCTCGGAAAGGGAGCGGGCGGATCATCCAGACTGAATTCAGCGCGTCAGGCACTGATCATGAACAAGCGCTCACTCCCTAGGCGATCTGTGCCCTGAATGGGGCATTCGCCTTGGTTAAGTTGGGAGATGGAATAGGAGAGACGCATGGTTCCGTTTGGTTGTGGGCGGGGACACTAACTGGAGCGATCGACCACCGTCAACATTTCGCGACTACGAAAACGCGTAGAGTCCATTCACCATCGCACTTGAAACTTGATAGCCGAGCGTGGAAGCTCCCGGCCTTGATCAAGTTCTTCAAATCCGAGGCCGGAGCCATGGTTCTGTGGGCACTGTTCTCGCTCTTGGGCGCGGCCATCCTCACTCCATGGATCTATTCCGCCGGCAAGTCGCTCGCCGCACATGCAAACGCGAACGAAGCATCAGCCTTCGTCGAATGGCTAGGAGCCGCCTGTGATCGCGCCAAAGTCGGCCGCTTCTTCAGCCGAGCGCTGATGCTCTCCGCCTTGGCGCTGCTACCCTTCCTCATCCGCCGAGTACGCAAAATCAGCCGTGCTACTCAGGCCGGTAAAATCATGGATTTGGATAAACTCGGCGCCAAGCAGTCCATCCTCCATGTATCCAGTGCGTTCATCGTTGCTGGCGGCATTCTGTGGGCCATCGGGATGATCCTGGCCGAGGCCGGCGCCTTTGTCATCGACCCAAACCACAAGGAAACTTCGAAAATCCTCACCAAGAGCATCCGCATGGCCGTCATCGCCTCACTAATCGAGGAATGGCTCTTCCGTGGTGTCATGCTCGGCCTGTGGTTGCGGGCCAGTGGACCCTTGAAGGCAACGATCTACAGCTCGCTACTATTTGCCTTCCTTCATTTCCTGAAACCACCTGGCGGCGTTAGCGACCCGACTTCAGTTTTCGCAGGTTTTGAACTACTCGGCAAAGTGCTGCTGCACTTCACCGAACCAAAATTCTTCGTCGCCGACTTCCTGACTCTCACCGTAGTCGGGATCATCCTCTGCTGGGCACGACTGCGCACCCGCTCCTTGTGGTTCCCCATCGGCCTGCACGCCGGCTGGGTTTACGCCTATGCGGCCTTCAACCTCTACTACAACCCGGCCATGCATCCGCTGCACCCCTGGGGTGTGGGTAGCAACCTGCGCTCGGGTGTGATTCCCCTGCTGGCACTGATCACCACTGCGGTGGTCTGCCACTTCGTGATCTCGATCATCTCCCGAAAGTCCGTGAGGAAAGGATGATTTTTCAGGTGATGAAAACTGCCGCTATCGCGGTTTGGACAGACTATTCCGGACCGCTGCCAGCAATTCCTACGTTACTCCTCAATCGTGGATATTCATCCACTCACTCGTCGCGCCTTGGACTTGAAGGCCGCAGTCTCGGCCTTTCTCTCACCTACTTTCGGGAGCTGATCTTGCAGTTGATGTATCCCTGCTGGAAGAAGAAACGTGAAGACGATCAGTCCGCCTGATTCTCGAACTCCTTGCGTTTCCGCTCCATCCACTCGTTGTAAGCTTCCTTGCGGCGCTCTTCGGAATTTTCATCACTGCGGATGGTTCTGCGAGCGACAACCTCGGGATAATAAAGAAGCTTCTCTCCATCCTGATCCACAAACTCCATCTCCAGTTTGGTACCTGGCTTGGTGGCGTGGACCATGGCGTAGATGTCGACAGGCTGCTTGCCTTCGACCGATTTGCCGGAAACTGAAAGCAGCTGCGCGCGCATGGGAATGCCAGAGTTCTTGGCCGGACCGTTGTTCACCAGACTGATGACAATCAATTCACGATCGAGGGCGAAGCCGATGGCTCCCCGCTCCACGAAAACTGATTTATCGAAGACCTCACGGATGATCTCCTTGGCGATGAAAGTCTGCTCGGGATCGGCATTTGGGTCGCCAATCAACTTAAAGAAAGCATCGACCAACTCCGGCTTCTTGCCGCACATCTCAACTAGGGCCTTCTTGGCCTCCATGCGAACAGCGTATTGATCATCAGCCAGCTTGGCCACATAGGCGTCGAGGCTTTCATTGGCCTGAGCGAGGGGGCCGGCACCGAGCAGGATGGCGCAGACGGCAGAAGGAAAACGAGTGGTGAAAGTCATGGAACGTGGCGTTGAATGATCCACGAAGGAACACGGAATGATCTTGGAAAACCAGCATGTTCTTGAAGTCCTCTGACACCAAATGGGTCACCTTTACTTTTTATCCATCAGGACATGGGCTCGCTCGGCCCAAGCCAGCCATTTTTCAGCCATTTCCTCGACCCGCATCACTTCCTTGGCGGCAAGATTGTTCAGCTCACTGCGATCGGCCTCCAGGTCGTAGAGCTCCCAGTCACCCCTATTCAGTTTGACCAACTTCCACTTGCCGTCGCGAATCGCGCGGTTGCGCTCATGCTCGAAGAACAGAGGCTGATCGCGCTCAATAGCCTTGCCACTGAATGCCGGCACCAGTGAACGCCCCTCCATGGGTTGGATCGCCTCCCGCTTGCCAAAGGTTTTTGGATACTTGGCATCGGCGACATCGACACAGGTGGTCATCAGATCGATGACGTGACCGGGATCGTGCACCCACTTGCCATGCTGCTCTTTGGCAATGCCCTTGGGCCAGTGAACGACTAGAGGCGTGGCGATACCACCCTCATGCACTTCACTCTTGTACCAGCGCAGCGGTGTGTTGGAGGCGTTGGCCCAAGGGATGGCATAACTCTGAAATGTGTTCGGGGGACCCGCCATCACATCCTTGCGGTTGCCCCACTTGGAGGTGTCCTGTCCGCCAGTGGCGAAGCGATTGATTCCGGGCAGGCGGACATTTTCTTCGCAGCCACCATTGTCGGACAGGAACAGGAACAAAGTATCCTCATCGCGGCCGGTTTCCTTGAGTGCCTTGCGGATATCCCCTACCCCCTGATCCATGCAGTCAATCATCGCGGCGTAAGTCGCCATCTGATGGGCGCGCCACTTCTTATCGGGCTCGTCTTCCCACGCTTTGGCGCGCTTGTCTCGCGGCGAGAGTTTCCACTCCTTCTTGATGAGCCCCATCTCGATCATGCGCTTATAGCGGGAGTCACGAATGGCATCCCAGCCGACATCATACACACCCTTGTATTTGGCGATGTCCTTGTCGTGGGCGTGCAATGGCCAGTGGGGTGCGGTGTAGGCAACGTAGAGGAAGAGCGGCTTTTCCTTGTCGGAGCTTTTGATGAAGTCGACGGCCGCATCACTCACCACATCGGTGTAGTAGAAGCCCTCTCCCGGCTTCACGAACTCATTATCCTCCATCCAACCCTTGGGGCCGTAGAAGTTGCCGCCACCAGCGAGTGAGCCAACGAAGCGATCGAAGCCACGCTGCAAAGGCCAAGAGTCGCGGTGATTGGCCTTCTGGGTGTTGTAGTCGAAGTGACTGACGTGCCACTTGCCAAAACAACCCGTGTGATAACCAGCACCGCGCAGGACTTCAGCGATGGTCACACTCGAATCATTGAGACGGCCGATGTAGCCGGGGTGGCCCTTGTCGGAAACCATGTGGCCGATGCCCGCCTGATGCGGATAGAGTCCTGTGAGCAATGAGGCGCGTGTCGGGCAGCAACGGCCGGTGTTGTAGAACTGGGTGAAACGCAGGCCCTCATTGGCCATGCCGTCCAGATTGGGTGTCTTGATCTCTCCGCCATAGCAGCCGATGTCGCTGAAACCCATATCATCGACCAGGACGATGATGATGTTGGGCTTGGCTCCGACAAATAAAGTTAGGAGCAGTGAAAAAAGCAGGATGTAGCGAGCCATGGGTTAAGTCCTACCCATATCCACCGACACATCTTGCATCAACCCCTCATCAGGGTCACCACGACCACCTGATCCACGCCAGCTTTCAGCAGCACCTTAGCGCATTCTTCGACCGTGGCTCCGGTGGTCAGCACATCATCGACCAAAACCACTCCCATGGGTTCGTGTTCCTCGATCCAACGACGACCACGCTTGGTCAGTTCAAAGGCACCACTGAGATTCTTCTGCCGCTCTTCGCGCGTCAGCTTGGTTTGCGAACCCGTGGAACGAATGCGTTTGAGGGCTTGTAATAGCGGCAGCTTGTGATGTCTGCCGATCACCCGGGCGATCTCCGCAGCTTGGTTAAAATGACGCCTTCGTTGTCTGCTTCTGTGAAGAGGAACCGGCACCAGCGGCCATGCGTCACGCAAGGCGTCGGTGAGGCGCCTGTCCTCAAAGGCCTCAAAAGCTATCCGTCCCAACTCCCCCGCCAGATGAATCTCGCGTAGGTACTTGAAGCGATGGATGAGCTCGAGAGCAGGCTGGCTGCGAGTGAGGGCCGGACGGGCGAAGTCATAGGCAGGCGGATCCTCCAGGCAACGCGGGCAAGTCGCTGCAGCGTCCACCTTACCCTCGAAAGGTTCGCCACAGCATTGGCAGAAGGGCGCACCAAGACGAGGCAGCTCCTCACGGCAGGAGTCGCAGAGCGCCTCCCCTTTGCTGAGAGCCAGATCGCAGACCGCACAAACAGGGGGATAGAGCAGATCCAGAAAGCCGGTTCCAAGCTCGCGCCACATGGCTACATCATGCCCGCAAGACCCATGAATGGAAGCCTTGGCTGTTTCCTCTCGCTTCCCGTGCTCAGCCCCCTAGGCTCTGGCCATGATCCTCTGCGAGCCGGTAGGCAGCATCCGTTGCCAGTGGGGCGAAGGTCCAATCTGGACCAAGGACCACCTCTACTACGTCGACATCGAAGGCCACATGGTCCACCGCTACAACCCGCAGTCGGGCGAAGAACAGTCGTGGGACGTCGGTCAGCGCGTCGGCACGGTGGTGGCGCGCAAGGGCGAAGGCTTGGTCATCGCCGGCGACAAGGGCTTCAGTTTTCTCGATGAGGACAACGGCGTGGTGACTCCCATCGCCGACCCTGAGCACGACATCTCAGACAACCGTTTCAACGACGGCAAGTGCTCACCCGACGGCCGCTTCTTCGCCGGCAGCATCAGTCTGGTGAAGAAAGAAGGCAGCGCCAAACTTTATCGCCTCGATCCTGATCTGAGCGTGCACGAGGCATTCGATCCGGTCACCAACTCCAACGGCATTGTGTGGTCACCGGATGGCAAGGTGGTCTACTACATCGACACACCACGAAAAGAGGTTCTCAAGTTCGACTACGAGAACGGCGAACTGCTCAATGTTCGCAGTGCGTTCGAGACCAAGCACATCGAAGCCTCCCCCGACGGCATGGCCATCGACAGAGACGGCAACCTATGGATCGCCTTCTGTCACGGCGGTTGCGTTTCCTGCTTCCATCCCGAAACCGGCGACGAACTCCACCGCGTGGCCATCCCGGCCCTCGAAACCACCGCATGCGCCTTCGGTGGATCCGACCTTAGCGACCTCTACATCACCACTGGCGTGCACAAGACGGTGGAGGAGGAACACGCCGGTCGGCTGTTTCGCGTTCACGGCCTCGGCGTGACGGGCCTGCCTTCGCACCATTTCGGCGAATGATCACCCCACGTAGACCCGTTCATTTTCAGACAAAGCCCCCGCCCTGCGACGATTCTCAATCACCCGTAGTCACCCGCCCAATCTCGCCATGAAACACCTGCTTATCACCCTCACCTTCGCCTCTCTCGCCATCACCCCGGCGCTGGCAGAAGAGTCATCGGTCGTCGTCTTCAACGACAAGGCCCTGCGCAGTACCTTCGAAAAGAAGATGAGCGAACTGGTGAGCCAGAGCGAGCCCACCACTCAGGAAGTCCTCATCGAACAACTCTCCCGCAGTTCCTGTGAACTCAAATTGCCCCCAGTCGGCAAGACACAGATGAGTCCCTCCGAGGTTTACAGCCAGCGCGTCGGCGCCACGCTGATGATCGGCAAGCTGTATCGTTGTGCCAGTGAGAAATGTAAGAAGGCCCATGCCACCATCGCTAGCGGTGTTGTCATCCGAGAGGATGGCATCGTGCTCACCAACCATCATGTGGTCGCCAATAAGGTTACCAGAGGCTTGGGCATGGGTGCCATGACCCACGACGGCAAAGCCTTCCTTGTGGAAGAGGTTCTCGCTGCAGATGAAAAGTCCGACGTCGCCATCCTCAAGCTGAAGGACGCCAAGGGCCTGCCCTTCGCCCCCGTCTTTCGCGATGAACCCGTGGGCAACGCCGCCACCATCATCAGCAACCCCCAAGGCCGCTTCTTCACCCTTAGTCAGGGCCGCGTCTCACGCTACCACATGAGTAGCAAGGGCGTCCCCATGATGAACGTCACCGCAGACTATGCCAAGGGATCCAGTGGTGGCCCCATCTTTAATGATCGCGGGGACGTTATCGGCCTAGTCGCCAACACCGTCTCCATCCCCTACCGTCACGTCCCACTGCATGTCGACGCCGAGAGTGAGGCTCTGGAACTCGCCGGCAAGGGCAAGAAACCGCACATGGTCTCCGGCAAGCCCTTAAGCATCGGCACCAATCATCAGATGACCATCAAGAACACCGTGCCCTCGCGCGCGATTCTCAATCTGATCAAGGAGTAGATTGCCAGCACGCTTCGGGCGACCCCATGAAGATTCTTACTAGACGGCTCAGCGGCATTGCTGGGAGATCTCGACGGCTTGTACTGGGCGTGCGGCGCTTGGCATACAAAAACGTCGCCCATCGGTCAGGTGTTACTGAAGCCGAAATCCATCAGGTCGAGAGCACGACCGAAAACGACCGCTACCCAAAGGTTTTTCAAGTGGTGAAGCAGCACTTCGACGACTTGAACAAGACACCCCACACCATCCTCTCATTCGGTTGCTCCACAGGACAGGAATGCTCATCATTGCGAGAGTATTTTCCGGACTCCATGATCGTCGGGGCAGACATCAACAAAGACAGCCTGCAAACTGCGAAACGGAATTGCCAAGACCCGAACACAGTATTCGTGGACAGCAGCACTTCGGAACTGGAAGAGGCGGGCCCTTACGACCTGATATTCGCTATGTCGGTTCTCTGCCGATGGCCGGAAACAAAGTTTTTGAACGATTCTTCGTCCATGTATCCGTTCAGCAAGTTTGAGAAGGCCGTGCAGAGATTGGACTCCAGTCTCACGCCTGGAGGGCTGTTTGTAGTGGTGAACTCAAGCTATTGGCTGACCGATGCCCTGACTGGATACGACATCATCGAAGTGCCGGGACAAAAAGAATGGATGCCCAAATTCGATCGTGACAATCAGCGCGTCGAAGACCCCGAGGCAGACACCAACAAGCGTGCTTTCATCAAGAACACTACGCCCTCGCACGCCAAACCAATCGAGTTTCGCTTGCAGGCGCTTGATTGACAGCATGGCTGCACTTCGAGAGGCTGAGCCATCATGAAACTACTTTTTGTCCTCTTGGCTCTTTTTGCCCTGACAAACCTTGCATCTGCTGGCGGAGAATATCGCCACTTCGTGTTCTTCAAATTCAAAGAGGGCACTCCGGCCAAGGAGATCACACGCATCGAACAGGAATTCGCAGCTCTACCCTCGAAGATCAAGACCATCACCGGCTTCGAGTGGGGCATCAACATCAGCCCCGAGGACAAAGCCAAGGGCTTCACCCACGGTTTCATGGTTACATTCAAGGACAAGAAAGGTCTGGAAATCTACATTCCACACCCCGATCACGAAGCTTTCGTCAAAGGCCTAATCCCCCACCTCGACGACGTCTTCGTATTCGACTTCCAACAGAAGTGATTGGGTTTAGGCAGGCTCGGTTTCTTGAATTTCCTCAACATCCACCACCTCTACTGCACCATCGTCTCCCGACGAATCACCACCATGCTTTTTGCCCTGCCGCGGCAGGCAGATGAGGAAATAGATTAGGGGATCGATGGCCAAAAGAGCCATAATGATTGCAAAGTAGAGCAGGAACTGCAGCCGCAGGCTCCAAACGAAGCCAGCCACCTGCTTCTTGAGTGCATCTGCGATCTTGGTAGCAATTTCATCTGCTTGTTGACCGAAATCGATAGATTTAAAGGCTTCTAGGCTGAACTCGGCACCCTGTTCACTGAGTCCGACCTTCTCACCGGCCCGGGTCACAGCCTGCTCAATCACCACCTTCATCAAATACGCCTTCACCTGAGCTTCGACTTCCCGGCCCATCTCCGCCATGAGCCCCTCCTCCCCCTTGGCGGCAGCCGCCTCGGCTTCGGCCTTAGCCTGCTCGATGAAGTGGTCATAGATGGCCTGTCCCGTCATCGGCCCGTCTACCAACTCCGGCGGCAAGGCCTCGATAATGTGATCCCGAATGGGTGAGATCATCCGACTCAAAGTCGGCTGCAGCTTTTCATCGAGGATTCGATCGGCCGCATGCTGGAGCGAAGCAGTCAGCCCGAGAGCGAAGCCCAGAGACATGAAGGCCAACACCAGCACCCCATAGTGAAGCTTAGTGAGGATGTTCCATGCCTTGTTGCGGCGGGTGTAGACCTTGAACTTTTGGCAGACCACAATCACCACTACCGCAAGCACCATGAAAAGGATGGTGTAGACACACGCGATGGGGATGGCTCCCAGCAAGGCCTGAAGCAGCCACTTGGCAGCTTCCACAGACATGTCGACAGCGACTTGAGCATGGTCCTCTTGATTCGGCATTCTGAATCAGAAAACACGACAGAGCCCACCTAACCAAGCCGGAATAACGGAATCCACCTGAGGCGGACCACCTCGAGTTGACAGACGGAAATGCCTGTCAGAGAGTGCGGCCATGATCCGAAAGACCCTTCTTCTCCTCGCCCTGTTCTGTGGTGCCCTCCAAGCCGAAACCGCCAGCACCGCCGTTGTCTACGAGGGCAAGGAAGGTGTCGGCGCCGGCAAACACATCGTCTTCCTCGCCAGCGATCACGAATATCGTGCCGAGGAGGTCTGCCCGGCCATCGCCCGCATCCTCGCCAAGCACCATGGCTTCAAGTGCACCGTGGTTTTTGGCGTGGATGACGAAGGCCACATCAAAGCTGGCTCCTCCAAGATCAAGGGCCTGGCCGCTCTCAAGGACGCCGACCTCTTCTTCATTGCTGCCCGCTTTCTGAACCCGCCCGATGAAGAAATGGATGCGCTCCAGGCCTATCTCGACAAGGGTGGCCCGGTCGTCGGTCTGCGCACCGCCTCTCACGCCTTCAAAATTCCGGGTGACGCCAAGCACGCAAAGCACAGCTTCCGTTCCAAGGTGAAGGGTTATGAAATCGGCTTCGGTCATCAGGTCCTTGGCAACACCTGGGTC
>CAZIPY010000004.1:0-1613 GCA_964541125.1 uncultured Luteolibacter sp.
GGCTTCTTGGGATCCTCCCCATCTTCCACGATCACCTTCTGACCCCGGTTGGCCAGCAAGCGGCGCCCCTTGGCATCGTAAGCCACGGCATTCCACTGGTCGCCCAATTCCATGTCGGCCTGATAGCCGGCCACCACGAAGTAGGACTCGTCGATGATGCGACTGCGATACTGCACGCCAGAATTGGAGTAACCCTTCCCTTCGCCGTTTGAATCCAACAGGCGATATTGGAAAGTTAGGGTGAAGTCACCTGGTTTGCCACCCTGCCAGACGAGGAAGGTCGTCGCCTTCACCTTGTTGTCGGTAGTGGTCCGGCCGGTGATGGCGCCGTCTTCCACGGACCAGAAACCTTCAACACCCTTCCAACCGGTCAGGTCCTTACCATTGAAGAGTTGGATCTCTTCGGCCTTAGAGATGGCGAGTAGGCAAAGCGAAGCGAGGGCGATGAGTTTCATATGTTGGAGATAACGGAACTGGCAGGATCCTTCTTTCCAAGGCCACTGGACACAAAAAAGCCCGGTCCCCTTTCAGGAACCGGGCTGTGATTGATTGGGCTCTGACTTATTCGCCGAGGCCGAGGCGCACGAAGCGGGTCACGGTCAGGGTGTCGTCGAGTTCCTTGCCGCGAGCAGCGAGGATGTCCTTCACCGTGTCCTTGGCGCTGCCTTCGTTACGGACGAAGGGTTGCTCGAGGAAGCAGCTCTCAGAGAAGAACTTGGCCATTTGACCTTCGAGGATCTTGTCGATGATGTTCTCAGGCTTGCCGCTGTCGAGAAGACGAGCGCGGAAGATTTCCTTCTCAGCGTCGGCCACGTCGGCAGGGATGTCTTCACGGTTGAGACCCTTGGGAGCGCAAGCAGCGATGTGCAGGGTCAGATCCTTGACCATTTCCTGGAAAGCAGCGGCGTCCTTAGTCTCAGGCTTGGTGGTGCCGACTTCGATCAGCACGCCCACCTTGCCCGGAGGGTGAATGTAGGAAGCAACCACACCACCTTCGGCGGCGTTGAAGCGCTCGTATTTGCGGAGCATGAGGTTCTCACCGAGTTCCACGACCTTGGCCTTGATGCCTTCTTCCACGCTGCCTTCACCGAATGACACGGCTTGGGCGGCTTCGAGGTCGGCGGCGTCGGAGGCAGCCAGAGTGTCGGCGATCTCGCTAACGAAGCTCTGGAAGTTCTCGTTCTTGGACACGAAGTCGGTTTCGCAGTTCACCTCGGCGAGGAGACCGGAAGTGGAGTCACCGTTGACGCGGGCGGCAATGACGCCCTCGTTGGCGGCGCGGTCGGATTTGGCGCCGGCCTTGGCGATGCCACGCTCACGCAGCAGCTTGATGGCGGCGTCGATGTCGCCTTCGGTTTCGGTGAGGACCTTCTTGCAGTCCATCATGCCGGCGTTGGTCTTGTCGCGGAGTTCTTTAACAGTAGATGCAGCGATCATGTGCTTGGGGGATATTTGAGTGAGTGGTTAGATCAACGCTTAGCGGCCATCATGGAGTCGACCAGGTTCTGAAGGATCAGACGGATCGAACGGATGGCGTCGTCGTTGGCGGGAATCGGGTAGTCCACAGCGGCCGGATCGGCGTTGGTATCAACCAGGGCCACGATGGGGATCTG
>CAZIPY010000005.1:0-2977 GCA_964541125.1 uncultured Luteolibacter sp.
AATCAAGCCGCGGAAAAGCTGACGGCTCCCGGGCCTGGTGAAATTGTCGACATTGAAGTCACCCCGTTCCGCCCGCTGTGGCTCGACGAGGAACTGCTGGTGGTGCGCCGCGTGCGTTCGGAGAGTGGCATGCGCTTCCAGGGCTTCTGGATCGATGCCGATGCCATGAGGGCGTCTCTGGTGGCTGGTATATCCGATCTTCTTCCCAATGCGCGGCTCGTTCCCGTCAGTGGTCATGAGACGCTGAGCCTTGAGCAGAGCTTTGATCGCCCCATGCTTGAAGCTGATAATCGCTCTCTCGTGACTCTGCCCTGGAAATTGGAGGAGGGGATCGAGGTGGATGTCGAGCTCGCCGGAGTCACTCCACTCCATACGTCGCTTGGTATCGGCTGGATTGCGGTGGTGCTAGCCATGGTTGCGGCTGCCATGCTGGTGCGTGGCGTGCTGCGCATGAGTGAGCGCCGCGCAGCCTTCGTTTCCTCTGTGACCCATGAGCTGCGCACCCCGCTGACCACCTTCCAGCTCTATTCCGATCTGCTCGCCGAAGGCATGGTGCCCGAAGGTGAGAAGCGTCAAGGCTATCTCAAGACCATGCGTTTGGAAGCAGGTCGCCTCAATCACCTCATTGAGAATGTCCTTTCCTATTCGCGCATCGAGCGCGGCAGCGCCCGTGCCCAGCGCGAGAAGCTCAGCGTGGCCTCTTTGGTCGGGCGTTTCGAAAGTCGTCTTGCGGGCCGAGCCCAACGCGAACACGCTCGCTTTGAGATCGATGGTCTTGCAGACATCGGTTCTGCCGAAGTTGATACCGACGTCACCGCCGTGGAGCAGATCATCTTCAACCTTGTCGACAACGCCTGCAAATACGGCTTGCCCGAGGAAGGCGAGGGTTCCATCACCCTCCGGCTCAGCTCCGACCGCAAGTGGGTGCGCCTGTCTGTCTGTGATTCCGGCAACGGCATTCGCAAGGGCGACCACCGCAAACTCTTCAGGCCCTTCCACAAGTCGGCCCATGATGCTGCCGAGACCAAGCCTGGTGTCGGCCTGGGACTCGCCCTTTGCCGTCGCCTGGCCCGCGCTTTGGGTGGAGACCTGACCATCAACAGCAAGCATCAGCAAGGTGCCTGCTTCCAACTCAGACTGCCGAAGGTTCAGGGCTGAGAGGTGACTAGACACTTCGTTGTGGCGTGGCTGGCAGAATGGTTGTTCTGATGCACTACAGTGTGATAGTTAGAGCGCATGAACGACTCGTTCCCGCCGCCTATTCAGAAGGCTCCGGCCAGTAAGGCCACCCGCCCCAGATACACTCTGTCCAGATCCAACCTGATCTACTACGGTGTGGTTTGTCTGCTGTTGACAGCGGTATTCATTGCGGCACCCGGCGAAGCCACTGCGACCCAGATTGGTGAGTTTACCGGTCAATTGATGGTTTATTTGCTGATGTCCCTGCTCGTGGGTTGGGTGTTCTGGTTGATTGCCCAGAACAAGAAGCAAGCCTCCAGCATCGCATTCAATGTTGTCTTAACGCTGGCCTTGCTGGGTCGTTTCGGCGAGTCCGTCGACCAGCTCTCGACCCGAAATGAAGTTCAGGAGATGCGGGAGAACCGTGAGGCCTTCAAGGATCTCGCAAGAAATACGGAGGATCCCGACGAATACGACGCGGCCTATAATGACTATCAAGATTCCATCCGTAACAGCCTCAAGGATCTTTCGGACAAGCATGTTGGTGATAAGAAGCGCTTCTTTGAGATCAGCGCGGAAATGGTGCGGGAAAATCAGGTGGCAGATCAAACATGGTTGAAGGCCTACAATGCGGTGCTTGCCCCAGAAATCATTGACCTTTCGATTCTGGTGAAGGGGGAGGAGTATGACCGTCAGACGGAAGTTCTTTCGAACTACATTAAGGCGAGCCGTGACTATCATACCTTTTTCAAATCCACACTAACCCGAATGCACAAACGATTCCGCGAACTCGACGATAGGGGGATTGTTGAGTCTGCGATGAAGGGCGCGCGAAATAAATTCAATCAGCGCTCTCCCCTCATGGATTCCCTTATGGCTGAGCATCAGGCTTATGGAAGTAATCTGACGGCATTGGTTAGTTTGCTCAAATCACATCACGGTGCATGGTCATATGAAGATGATCATGTTCAGTTTGACGCGGATGAAGCGTTGGATGTCTTCTATGAGCTGGCCGAAAAGATCAATCAGAACGAAATCAAGATTGAGGAGCTGTCGCAAAAGGTGATTGAAACCCTGTAACCTGGCCTGTTTGACAGGGATTAACGATGCAGCCCGCGAAGCCCTATAGTTACCACGGAGTGGCCGAGGATGTTGTACGCCTGCGCTCGTTGTTGGTCGTCGGTCTGCGAGCAGCCGATTGGACGCCTCCTCAGCATCCCAAGGCTCTCAACCTAGCCTGTGGCCGCGCTGATGAAACCGGTGTGCTGTTTGAGGTCTTGGTGGGGACCACCGCGCCCATCTTCATGCTGGGAGTGGACCTGCGGGCCCCGGAGATCGACGAGGCTCGCGCCCGCTGGATTCCCGCCTGTGCGCCCGGCCAAGAGTTGGAGTTCCGCAGCGGCGATGCCGCCCAGATCGACAAGATGCAGAGTCTGCCGCCCTTCGACTTTGTCTTCATTCGCCATCAGAACTTCTGGAGCACGGTGGGGGATTGGAAGCTGCTCTACACCCATGCGCTCGCTGCGCTCAAGGACACGGGCGTGCTCGTCATCACTTCCTACTTCGATAAAGAGCACGAGCTGGCCTGTGCCTACTTACAGACCATTGGCGCCGAGCGCTTGGCCGACCTCCAGCATCCGCATTCCCGGCCGCTCAAAGACGCGCCCGGGAAGTCAGTGGATCGGCGGCTAGCGGTGTTTCGCCAGAAGCCGGCCGGATCGAATGACCTTGATGGTCCGATCATCCAGTGATGGTCTGAGTTCTGATGAACGTCGTCTTCGCCACGCTTGCCAGCCTG
>CAZIPY010000006.1:0-8450 GCA_964541125.1 uncultured Luteolibacter sp.
AGCGCATTCCCACCAACGGCACACCAAGTTATATCGTGGCATCCGTGAATGCGGCCTATCAACTCACTGATGATCTGAAATTGACCGCCAGCATCGAAAACCTTCTCGATGAGGATTACCGGATCCATGGCTCCGGTCAGAATGAGGCCGGCATCAGTGGCATCTTTGGTGTTGAGTTGACTTGGTAAGGCCTTGCTCTGAGGGCTTGGAGTGTCCTCCTGTAGATTCTTCAGATTTCTTGTCTGAATGGCTTGACGCGTGGCGTATCTGGTTTAGAAATAGCCCGCTACTGAGACTCAGTCTCAATAAAGACCATGAACAAGATGTCCTCTCTCAACTCTCGCATTGCAGCCCTGGGCGGCCTGATGGCCCTGGGGACGACCTCACTATATGCTCAACAGGCTGAGGCCGAAGCTACTGACATGGGTGAACTCGCTCCGCTGAGCATTCGTTCGGATCGCAAGGAAGCTCCTGAAAACAAAATCAGCGCATTTCTCACCGATACGGCCCTGATCGACATCCCCCAAAGTGTCTCGGTGTTCACCAAAGAAGAGATTCGCGATCGCGGCTTCGATAGCCTGAGCGACCTCATCGACTACACCCCGGGTGTGATCAACTCCCAAGGTGAAGGGCATCGTGACTCCCATGTCTTCCGGGGTCAGGCGCGCACCACGGCAGACTTCTTCATCGATGGCATGCGGGATGACGTTCAGTACTTTCGCCCGCTCTACAACGTCGAACGTGTTGAAATTCTCAAGGGCCCCAATGCGCTCTTCTTTGGACGGGGCGGAACCGGTGGCGTTCTTAACCGAGTCATGAAAAAGCCGGTGCTTGGCACCACCTTCAGTGAGATCATCGGTGATGTGGACACCTTCGGTGCTTTTGGTTCCCAGTACGACTACAACCACTCCACCAACGAAAACTCGGCCTTCAGGCTCAATCTGTTCTTCGAGTCTCTCGACAACCATCGCGACCTCTATGATGGCGAGCGTATCGGCATCAACCCGATGTGGACCCTGCGAACCGGTGAGGATACCACCATTGATTTCTCTCTGGAATACATGGATCACGAACGCTTCATCGATCGTGGGATTCCCGCACTTGGCAACCGGCCTGCCTACGAGTTGGCCGGCACCACCTTTGGAGACTCCGTATTGAACTACAATGACCTGGAGGCCTATACCTTCCGCGCAACGCTCAATCACAAGATTTCGGATGCATGGAAAACCCGTGTGTCCGCCTTCGTGGGTACCTACGACAAGACCTACTCCAACGTCTATCCCACCGGCTATGACGGCACGGATGTGTCGATCGACGGCTACATCGATACGACCGAGCGTGATCGTTTCCAGTTCTCCGGTGACCTCATTGGTGAATTCACTACTGGTGCCTTCGATCATAAGCTCGTGGTGGGTGCCGAGTATATCCGCACCAATTCGGACCAGAATCGATTCACCGAAACCTGGACCGGTGGTTCCGGTCCTTTCACCGCCAGTGGTTTCAGAATGAGCAATGGAGTGGTGCTCGGCACGGGTAGTTCACTTGCTTTTGATGTTCTCAATGATGACACCCGCGTGACCGTCGATTCCTACTCGTTGATTCTTCACGACGAGATTTCCATCAACGAGAACTGGGATGTGATTCTGGGTGCTCGCCTTGAGAGCTTCGATATCGATGTTCGAGATGCCGTGACGCCAGCCGACTCCGCTTCGCGTAGAGATACCGAAATTTCTCCGCGCCTCGGCCTCATCTACAAGCCCCAGGAGAATATTTCGATCTATGGCAGCTATAGCGAAACCTTCCTGCCCCGTAGTGGAGAGCAGTATGCCGACCTTTCCACCAACCTGGAGCCCGACACCTTTACCAACCTAGAAGCAGGTGTGAAATGGGACCTGAACGACGATTCGTCCTTCACATTTTCGGTCTTCCAGATTGAGCAGACTTCTCTAGAGGAGCCCGTACCACTGACCTTCGTTGAAGTAGATACCGAGACCGTTGGTGTTGAGGTCGCTTATCAAGCCCGCATTACCGACCATTGGAGCATCAACGCTGGATACACCTATCTCGATGGTGAGGTGGCCAGTGGTAGCAATGCCGGCAATGATCCGCGCGAGCAACCCGAACATGTGTTCTCACTGTGGAACAACTTCGCAGTGACCGATAAATTCGGTTTCGGCCTGGGCATGATCTATCAGGATTCCCACTTCGCCAACAGTGACAATGCGGTGATGCTTCCCAGCTTCACCCGCTTTGATGCCGCTGCCTACTACAACATCGATGAGGACAGCCGGATTCAGCTCAACATCGAAAACCTACTGGATACGGATTATTATCCGAACTCCCACCGGAACACCAACATCACCGTAGGCGCACCCATCAATGCCAGTGTGATGTATACCAAGAGCTTCTAAGGCTTTATTCGGTTGCTTCCATGCCGGGGTTGCGAAAGCGGCCCGGCATTTTCGTGCCCGAATTGCACCTAGCGAGTTAGGTAGGTGAGAATGTCCGCCATCAGGGCGTTGAGGGAGGCGTAATGTTCCGCGGGCATGGCCTGCATCTCTTGAGCCGTCTGCACGAAGGGGGCATCGATCAATTCGTCGGCGCAGTGCTCGATGAGGGCGGCTGCCGATTCAGGTGTGGTCTCCAGATGGAACTGCATGCCCAGCACTCGTTCTCCGAGTTGGAATGCCTGATGTTCGCAGGCCTCGCTGCGAGCGAGGTGGACCGCTCCCTCGGGTAGACTGAAGGTCTCTCCATGCCAGTGGAAGGCATCAAAGGGGTTTGGAAAGGAGAAGGCACGGCCATTATCGGAAACTCGTTCGCAAGGGAACCAACCGATTTCGCGCTCGGGATTGGCGGTGATGGAGCCTCCCATGCATTTGGAAATGAGTTGAGCGCCCAGACAGACGCCCAGAACCGGTTTGCCCGCTTCGATGGCCTTGCGGATGAATGCCATTTCGTCGATTAGCCACGGCAGGGTGGCCTCGTCGTTTACGCTCATGGGTCCACCCATGACGATGAGCAGGTCGATGGTGTCCAGATCGGGCAGGGGATCGCCGGCGAAGAAGCGGGTGCAGCCGATGGTGTAGCCCCTTTTAGCCAACCAAGGTTCCATGCTGCCGAGGCCTTCGAAGGGCACGTGCTGAAAGTAGTGGGCGTGCATCGGAATTACTGGAATTGGAGGGCGGGTAGCCAGACTTTAACGAGCAGTTGGAGTAGGTAGACCAAGCCGAGGACAACGAGGATGTTGATGACGATGAAGTAGATCAAGTGCAGGGCGCGGCCGGTCTTTGCAAAATCAGCTTGGGAAGATTTCGGGTTGCACTTCGGGCAATGATCCAACGTGTTGGCTGAGAGCGTGGTGCCGCATTTCTTGCACTTCATACTCCAATCGATTCAGTGGTTTCCTCCCATATTTCTCTCAGAGAGAGCCTGGATGGAGAAGCTACCAGCCTCGGTCTGGGTGGCGGTGACTTCGATGGAGAATCCTTCTCCGCCATCTTCCTGTCCGATCTGAACTTTGGCGGCTTCGCCGGGAGTGACGGTGATGGTGGGTGAAGCGGTGAACTGCTTGGCTTGCTGCAGGGAACCCGAGCGCTCTTCAAGTCTCCAGACCTGCGACCTGCCGTCGGCATTGCGCTTCTCTGTGGCCATTCCGGCCAGGCCATTCTGCTCGAGATGTTCGGGGTCGTAGGAAAGAACTCGAGACTCGAGCTGGATTAGGGAGTCCTGGCCTTCGATTGCTACGGTTTTCGGAGTGATGAGAATGAACTCATGGCTGCCATCGGGTTTGCGGTAGCCGCCCATCACGAGGGTTTCGCCCACTTCAATTTCAGCGGTAACGAGTGAGCTGTGAAGGTCCTCGGGTAGCGGAAGGGAGGTGGCGAGACGAGCTTTGTCGCTGCTGCTGGGATCTTTGGATTCAGACCCGGTTGTTGATATCGTTTCGGGTGAACTAGGCCCACGGCCGATCTGGCCATGAGGGTCAGACCGGTTGTCGTGATGGTCACTCAATGACCCTGATTGAGGGGGTCTTTTGATGAACAGAATCACCAGGATTGCGATCAGCAGCAGGATGAACGGAATCGCTTTGCTCAATGGTTTTGGATGACTCATTTCAGGGATTCTGGAAATTTCTTATCAGCGGCTTATGATTCATCTTTTACCATGAGTCGCTTCTCCATCTCGGCAATCTGGCAGAGGAAGGTCACAATGAAGAGTGGAGCGGAGTTCTTCATGGAGCCTAGTTTCCACCGAGGCGTTTCTTTAGCTTTTTGGAGAGCTCGATCATGGTTGCCGCTTCATCGTGATCGGGATGAGGTCCTCTGGAGCCAGGCTTGTTGTTGGGTGGAATGATGGTCGTCACCTTGCCCCTCTCGAAATAGTAGCGGTAGCTTTCGGTCCGTGTCTTGCTTGGGTCGAAAACTTCCGCTCCATCCAGGCCCATCTCCTTGATTTTCTCCTCGGTAAAATAAATCGGCATGTTGTAGCGGTGATGTGCCAGTTCTGCGAGAAAGAGATCACTCTGTTCGTAATACAGCTCACGGACATTTTTTCCGGTTTCGCCGTAGTGGGTCATGCGGATCATGCGGATCGCGCCGGTGGCATCCTTGTAGGCAATGGCCTCTCCTCCTTCGGTGGATTCGCCAAAGACATCCACTTTCTGGGTCCGCATGCCTTTGAGGGCACCATCAATCGCAGCGCGCTTGGCGTCGACTGAGTCCGTTGAAGTGCGGTTGACGGGAGTGCAGCTTGCAACAACAAGAATTGTGGCAAGGAGGGTGATGAGTGCTGTGGAATGTTTCAAAGTTGCAGGGTGGTTCATTTGATGGATTCGAGAAATTTTTGGTCAGTAGCTTTCTTGGTGTCCTTTGCTTTCAGTTGCTTCTCCATCTCCGCGACCTGGCGGTGAATGGATTCCAAGTGCTCCTTTTCTTTGTCTTCCGGGGCCTCGCAATAGGCGAGAAGGGCATCTCCAAGCTTCCATAGTCGGTGGGGAAGAGAACCCTCATTGGGGCTCCATGTTTCCCCATGATGGTGATGGCGGGCAAACTCGATGGTGACACCATCGAGGCCGGTCGCGTCCCAATTGGGATATCGGGTTCGAAGGATCATTTCGCTCCATACTTTGTAGACGCGGTGGGCCGTGGCCTTGGGAATCATTTTCCGATGCTTGCTCACCTTGACCGGCCTTTCGGCCTTCTCCGAGTTGTTCTCTGGTATCGAATACCAGATGCTCTTATCGGCTTTTGAACTCGTGACGAAAAAATTCTTTTGGTCTTCACCGGTGAAAATTCTCGGATCTCCCTCCAGTCTGACCAGATATTCTCCAGTGAAAGATGGCCTAACGATCATTCTAAGGAGGTAGTCATCCTTTAGACCCAGATGCCGATCCAGTTGTTTGTTATACGGGGCAACCCACTCACCCGGGTGGGGATCCACCGGGATCAGATGGTCCGGCTGCTCGGGCATCTTGGGCTCGTAGCCCGGCTTGAAGGGGTCGCCCTGTCGCTCTGCTGCGCCCTGCCCGGCGGCGAGGCACGAAAGCAGGCATATGATGGTCTTCAAGTTCACGAAATCATCCCGCTTTTAGCGCAATGATCCCCTGATGCCAACTCCTCAGCTCCCTTCTCAGGGCTCAGGAATGTCTGCGAAGTCCTCAGGCAGCTTATTGACGATGTAGGCCACCACTTCAGCCACCTGTTTCGGTGTCAATTGCTGGTTCCAGGCCTGCATTTTGGCGCCGTTGTAGCCATCGCTGTCTTTCGGGGATCCCTCGTTGATCAGCTTGAACAGATCCATCGGTTTGTTGCCAAACTTCCATTCGCCGTCGTTGAGGGCCAAACCGGGAAGGGGGATGGCATTCCCGCTAACCACCATCTTGGAACTCATGTCTGCGGCGTGGCAGGAAGAGCAAAGAGTCATGTAGGTGCCTTCACCCGCAGCCACCACATTGGCGTCATTGGCCCATTGGTGTGCAAGGACGGAGTCGTTGAGGTTCTTGAGGGTTTCCTCTAGTTCAGCGTCCTTGGCCTTCTGCAGTTCGACGAGGCCCATCTCCAATTTCTCCTGAGGGGATTTCAGCAAATCGGTGTGGTAGTAGAAGGCCCACAGCAGGACGAACCAGACGATCGCACCGTAGAAGGTGAACAGCCACCAGTTGGGTAGCTTCTGGTCGTATTCCTGAATGCCGTCGTATTCGTGCTCGCGAAGGATGATCTCACCCTCCTTTTCGGCGAAGTGCCCGCGCTTGGGTTCCATTGACTCCTTGGATTCGTCACTCATGATGATTTGTGGGTGGAAGTGGTTTTGGTTTCATCGTCCAGGGGAAGGTGGGCCATGTGTTCGCGCTGCTTGCGGTCCAGTCGCATGGCACGGATGCTCACCAGCAGGAAGACGATGGCGAAAATGAAGAATGCGATGATGGGGATGTTCTGGGCCCAATCTTCAACAAAAACGCGTTTAAACATGATCTAAAGGGGTTGGTGATTCTCGGTTGGGAGGGGCCTGTTATTTTGATGCTTGGCGGTGCGAATCGGGATCGAGACTGCGGCCGCCCGTCGGCACTTCAGGCTCGATGACCTTGTGGGCGCCGAGCTTCTGCATGTAGGCGATGAGAGCCACGATTTGCTTCTTGGAGAGCTTCTTCTTCATGGCTTCATCGACCTGTTTCTCGATGGCAGCCTCGTCGAGACCTTCCTTGGCCAATTTGGCGCGATCGATGCCCAGGTAGTCATCGCGTTTATCGGAGACCATCTGGTTGATTTTTTGAGCGACCTGTTTCTTTTCTTCATCTGTCTTAGCCTTCGCCATCAACTCTTGGGTAAGTTTATCGCGATCGATGCCGAGTTGCTGCTCGGTGGGGAAGGCGATTCCCGAATCGATGATGGAGTTGGCGATTTCCATCGACTGAATGATGGCTTTGTCGCGGATCTCGTGCTGGTTCATGGCGGGCCAGGGCACTCCCAGTGCTCTCTGGATCTTGATCCGGGTGGGCAGGGACTTCACATCGGTATCCTTGTTGGCTAGCCAGGTGTAAGCGGGCATGATGGATGAGTCGCCAGAGATGGCACGGGGATCCATGAAGTGGTTGAAGTGCCAGTCGTTGCCGCGCTTGCCTACGCGCATGAATTTGTAGGGCACCTTGATACCCTCTTCATTTTCGTAGGAGGCAATGTCGCCACCCTCACGGGCAAGGTCGGGGCCGGTGCGCTTGGAACCCCATTGGTAGGGATGGTCGTAGATCGATTCACCGAGGTGGGAGTAGTCGTCCACGACTCCTGGGCGGCCGTAGCGCATGACTTCGGGAACTAGGGTGCGAATCATCTGCGAGTGGCAGTTGAAACAACCTTCGGAGACGTAGATGTCGCGGCCGGCCAGTTCCAGTGGAGTGTAGAGTTCCTGTAGGCGTCCCTCGATGTTCTTGGAGCGGTTGACGATGAGGCTGGGAACGATCTGTACCGCACCACCGATGGCCACCGCGATGAAGACCAGCACGGTGAATGGCAGGTAGTTTTCGATCAGCTTCTCATGCCAGTTGGTCCACTTTGCCTTCTGTGTCTTGAAGGTGCGAATGGTGTGTAGAGCCAGCAGGATGGCCACCACCAAGGCTGCTTTGTCGGCGTGCGGTGGCAGCAGGAACCAGAGAATGACGAAGACCAGGCCCAGCACCATGTGGGTGACGGGATCAGCGAAGATGCCTTCGCTGAACAGGCGCATGCGGTCCTTGCCGGATTTCTCGGGCACCTTGATCTCCACCGATTCATCGGCGGCAGCCCCCATACGGGCTGTCATGAAGATGTTGATGGCGCAGAGGATGAACCCGACGAGGAACAGGAATCCGCCGAGGGAGCGGGCCCAGTAGAAGAGCCAGATGCTGTTCAGGGTTTCCACATACTCATATTTAAGGGTGGTGCCGCCCGGGCCGGTTTCATTGAGCATCAAGCCCTGCATGATGCCTGCACCCCACATGGCGGCGACGTAGAAGAGGATGCCGATGGTGCCGATCCAGAAGTGCCAGTTGGCCATGGCGGTGGACCAGAGACCGCCCTTGCTTCCGTCCTTCTTCGGCCACAGGCGCGGTGCAAGCCAGTAGAACATGCCGGCAGCCATGAAGCCGTTCCAGCCCAGTGCGCCGGAGTGGTCGTGACCGATGGTCCAGTCAGTATAGTGGGAGAGGGCGTTGACTTTGGTGATGGAAAGCAGCGGGCCCTCGAAGGTGGCCATGCCGTAGAAGGTGACACCGGCAGCGAAGAATTTGATCACCGGGTCGGTGCGCAGCTTGTTCCATGCACCACGCAGGGTCAGCAGGCCGTTGAGCATGCCGCCCCAGGAGGGAGCCCATAGCATCACGGAAAAGAGCATGCCCAGCAGTTGCAGCCACTGGGGCAGGGCGGTGTTGAGCAGGTGGTGAGGACCCGCCCAGATGTAGATGAACACCAGCGACCAGA
>CAZIPY010000007.1:0-2895 GCA_964541125.1 uncultured Luteolibacter sp.
TCCGCGAGGAGTTGGAGAAGAAATGACCCTTACGGGCGGTCCTTCACATCGGGGATCTTCTGACTCTCGATACTCACGTAGAGCGGTCCGATGGCGGGTAGGCTGCTGCCGGCCTTGAAGTTGCTCATCGGGTAGTTGGCGATGGCCAGGGTTACGGGCCCACCCTTGAAGTCGTCCATGAAGTCGCTCCAAACGAGGCTGCCGCTCTTGCCTTGACGACGGAAGCCAGTCACGCCGCTCTTGCGCCCGCCGAGCTCTTTTCCATTCACATAGATGGTGAAGCCTTCGCCTGAGTTGGCATTGATGCTGCCGGTGACCAGCACACGGTAGCGGTGCCCTGGCTTGGCGGGAGGCAGATCGAAGGTCTGGCGCATGAGCATGACGCTTTCTTTGACCACGGTAGTCGGCTGCGGGCGCTCGGCGGGATACATCCACGGATAGCGTTCAGGCATCCAGGACATGTTCTCCGGCCACTGGGCGGGGACCTTTTTTCCGAAAGGCGCGGGTGCCTTCTTCCAGCCGGCCTTCTTAGCGTCGAAGTCTTTGGCGAACCAGTTCTCCTGTGCGGCAGGGAGCTTCACTTCCACGGGAGCGTCCTTGGCCTTCTCGTTCTTGGCAGGCGCGGGAGCTTCGTAGGGATTGGTGGCGGCATCGAAGGAGAAGATCTCCCATTCGGCCTTGTGCATGTCAGGCAGCACGGGCTTCCAAGAATAGATGTCGATACCGGCGGCCTCGTAGAAGGCGATGATATCATCGAGCGGGCCTTCGAGATAGTCGGGGAATTTCTCGGGCTTGGCCGGGAAAGTCTCCATGATGCTTTCCTGTTTGGCTGGCTTGCGGGCGTTGGTGATGTAGGCCTGCATCAGGCCATCGAGGACCATGGCCTTCGTGGCGGCCTCGGAAGCGGCAATGGCTTCGGGTGTCGGTGCCGGAGTGGCGGCTTCCTTTTTCATCGCTGCCAGAGTGATGGCCTCGCGACCGGACTTGGGCATGACCGCGGCTTCGCCACCGAGCATGCGCACCATGGCGCGGCCCATGGCCTCGCCGCAGAGGAGGTAGAACTCCGGGTTGCGGTGGTAGTGGTAGTCCTCGCTCTTGGGGGACTCTTCGATTTCGCGCCAGAAATCACGGGTGTCAACGCTGGCGACATTGCCCGCGAACTTGGGATGCTGCTTGGGATCGCCCACGGCCATCTGGGCTTCCCACACACCATTCCACGGACCGGAGTTGATGCGGTAACCGCCAAAGCCGGCAGTCGCGATGACAGCCTTCATCTTGGGGGCTTTGAGGTCTTTGCGGAGGTCGTTGATGAGGTTCACGAGGTGGCCTTCGTATTCCTCCTTGGCCGAACCCTTGTCCTTGTGACCTTGGAACCAGCCGAAGCCGACGATCTCATAGCCTTGGTCGTTGTAGTCCGGAACGATGTCCTTGAGATTGGCGAGGGTCTTCTGCACGCCCTCCACCATCAGGCGATACTCAAGGCCTTCGTATTTGTTCTCGGGATCGGTGCGCTCGCTGGAGGGCGGTTGGAAGTCGAACTTGAGCGAACGGTTGCCCATGGCGGTCTTGATCAAGAGCACCTGCTCGTTGTGGTGCATGCCCATGACGATGCCAAAACCCACTTCGGGTCCGAGACTGCCACCGTTGGAGGCGGCGTTGAGGAAGCTGCCCTTCTTGTTGGGGATGCGGCCGTCGTGGAAGTAGACGTCCTTGCGCACGGCCCAGCCATTGGCGGCTTCCTTGTCCACGAGGTAGGGGAACTTGCCGTCCTTGCCGGTGAGGGTGATGAGGTCACCCACGCCAACCAAGTCGATCTGCTCCAGCCAGAGAGTGGCGGAACCACCCTTGGCATAATCGATTTCGAGCGGGTAGCGCTTGCCGGGCTCGAGAGCGATCTTGGTGCGAACGGCGTCAGCACCGGCGGCCTTCTTATACACTTCCTGACCGTTGAGCGTGGCGGTTGCGTCGCTGCTGTCACCATAGCCGACGTGGACGAGGTAGTTGCCCTTGGCGGGGACATCGAGGAAGAGCTTGGTTTTGCCAGCCTTCACGGTGCCGGTGGGGATGACGGCGTTTTTGCCGGCTTCGTCATCATACAGGCCGTGCTTTTTGAGGCCGGGAGTGCCTTTCCAGAACCATTTGCAGGCACCTTTGGAGCGGGTGGTTCCAGCGTGCATGCGGCCTTCGATGATGGCCGGATCGGCGGAGAGGTAGATGGAAGGGTATTGCGGACGCGCGCCCTTGAGGTTGCCCATGCCGACCATGTTGGACTGTCCGGCGAGGACGTAGACTTTGATGGGTTTGGTGAGGTCCGCGGGTTTGCCGTCGGGCTTTTCGAGTTCGAGCGGGATGGCAGCGCTGAGCGCGGAGGAGGTGAGAGCGATGAGGAAGAGGTGCAGTTTCATCATGTGCAGAATGGATGGGAGCAGAAGGCTGAACCCTCAGCTCTGCTTTGTCCAATCCATCGTCGCAAGCTCTCAGAGAGGCTTGAGGCGAATCTCCGTGCCCGGTTCCCATTCCAGTCCCCAATCGCGGATGGCGGCCATCACCGGGCCGAGTGCTTGGCCTTTGGAGGTCAACTGGTAGGCCATGCGCTTGGAACCATCTTCGGCCGGGATCTTGTCGATGATGCCGCCGTCCTGCAGGCGTTTGAGGCGCTCGGTGAGGATGTTGGTGGGAATGCCCTCCGGGGAGTGGGAGAAGTCCTTGAAGCGCGAGCGGCCCAGCATCAGGTCGCGGATGACCAAGAGCGTCCAGCGGTCACCGAAGAGGTCCAGCGAGCAGGCCACGGGGCAGGGGGAGCGGCGGGCGGATTCCTTGGTTTTGGGGCTTTTTCGGGGGTTTTTGCGGGCGGCCATGTGCCAGTCTGGCATAAAATACTTTCAAAAAGAAAGT
>CAZIPY010000008.1:0-44513 GCA_964541125.1 uncultured Luteolibacter sp.
CCCAAGCCTGACGCCTCCTCCGACTACAAGGGTCCGACCAAGGCGATCAAGACCAAGGCCGACGGCATCCAGCTCGGCCACTGCATGCCGCAACTCGCCAAGCAGATGGACAAGGTCTCCTTGGTCCGTTCGCTCAGCACCACCCAGGGCGCGCACGAACAGGGCAAGTACCTCATGCACACCGGTTATTCGCCGCGTGGCTCCATTGTCCATCCGTCACAGGGTGCCTGGGCAGCCAAACTCAAGGGTAAGATCAGTGAAGATCTGCCTCCCTTCGTGCTCATCGGTGGCGGCAACCGTCACCCGGGAGCCGGCTTCTTCGAGCCCAACAGCGGTCCTCTTCCCATCGGCGATCCGGCCAAGGGCCTGCAGAACATCAAGTTGCGTGGCAGTACCACCAATGCCGGTCTCAAGCGTCAGTTGGACATGCGCCTCGAGCTCGATCACGACTTCGACCGCAAGTTCCACCGTGGCCAGAAATCGGTGCGTGCCTACAACGACATGTATGACTCCGCTGTGAAGATGATGGAGTCCAAGGATCTCGACGCCTTCGATCTTTCCCGCGAGAAGGAAGCTACCCGCAATGCCTATGGTCGCGAGAACTTCGCCCAGGGCGTGCTTCTCGCCCGCCGCCTGGTTGAGAAGGGCGTGCGTTTCGTGGAAGTGGAGTATGGCGGTTTCGACTGGCATGCCGACAACTTCGGACAGATGGAGGAGAAGATCCCCGTGCTCGACCAGGCGCTCGGTGCCCTGCTTGCCGATCTTTCCGCCAAGGGTCTGCTCGAGTCCACCCTCGTGGTGGTGGCCACCGAATTTGGCCGCACCCCGCGCATCACCAGTGACGGTGGCCGCAACCACTATCCCAAGGCCTTCTCCTGCATGTTCGCCGGTGGTGGCGTTAAGGGCGGCTACGCCCACGGCAAAACCGACGAAACCGCCTCCACCGTCGTGGAAGGCAAGGTCGGCGCCAACGACTTCTCCTCCACCATCGCCTTCGCCCTCGGCATCCCGCACGACAAGATCGTCATGTCGCCGAGCAAGCGTCCGTTTGCGATGGGGGGTAAGGAAGGAACACCTATAACGTCTCTCTTCGACTGAGGTCGGGTAACGACTGCGCTACTTATTCCGCACGCGTTCTTTTGGGCTGTCCTTCCACATGAAGGCGGCCTTGAGGATGTCCTTGAAGTTGGCTTTGAATTCGTGCTCTTCGCGCTGGAGCTGGATCGCTGCCTCATCGAAGGCGGACAATCGTGCGGCATTGGAGCGTGATTCCTCTCCAGCATTCTTTTGCCGGAGTTTGGCATTCATTTTGGAGTGGGTGTTCATAGGATACAAAGTTGCACAGAAATCGACTGGTGCAAGTGATGGACCACCCACGCAATCATGGCATCCCTTGCCAAGCCGTGATGGCGGGTCCATGCTCCGCACATGGAGTCGCCCGCGCCTGGCCAATTTGATTTCAGCCAGCAGCGGAGAACTTTCCGGCTGGAGTTGGTGCGCTCGGTGCCCACGGGCCTGATCACCACCGCCTTCATGACCTTCGCGATCTTCATCGCGATTCGTGAATTCAACCTGCCCTCATGGCAGAAGAGCGCGATCATCGGTTCCAGTAGCATCGGGCTGTTGATGAGCCTGTTCGTGGTCCAGTTGATCCGCCGCTTGGGCTGGCCGGTCAACCGCATGGCGGGGAGTTTGTGGGCTCTGTCCTCCATTGGCTTCCTGATGGCGGCTTTCTCGACGGGCCGGCCGTGGCTCTACGTCAGCGGAGTGTGCTTCGCCTTCATTGCGCTGGGGGCCGGCATGCCCCTGATGGCCCAGATCTACCGCAAGCACTACACTGACAAAAGCCGAGGACGTCTGTTCTCGATCAGTTCATTGCTTCGAACTGCAGTGGTGGCTCTCGCCGGCTGGTCCTTCGGGATTTGGCTGCAGAATGGCGCTTATCAGGGCCTGTTCGTGATCTATGCCGTGAGCTCCCTGGTGGCAGCGGGCTGCGTCTTCGCCATGGCCCCAGTGCGACTGCGGGCATCGAACCGCATTCGTTGGTTCGATGCCATGCGCCACGTGCGACTGGATGCCCCCTTTCGCAAACTCTTGGTAGCTTGGATGTATCTGGGCTTCGGCAACCTCATCGCCATCGCCCTCTTCGTGGAGTTCATCGTCAATCCGAAGTATGGCATTGCGCTGTCCGCCGATCGCAGTGGGCTGGTCACCAGTACCATCCCGATGATTGCTGCCATGGTGACTGTGGTTCCATGGGGATCTGTCTTTGACCGTCTGCCCTTCTACAGCATGCGCGCGCTGGTCAACCTGGTCTTCATCGCCGGCATCCTGATCTACTACCTTGGCTACAATCTAGGCGGAGGCATGGCGGCATTGGTCATCGGCATCACCCTTCATGGCATTGCCCGCTCCGGCGGCGAGATTCTGTGGTCGTTGTGGACGACCCGCTTTGCCGATGGTGAGCGTGTGGCGGAGTATCAGAGCGTGCACAGTTTCATGACCGGTATTCGCGGGCTGCTCTCTCCCTTCCTCGCCTTTGGTGTGGTGGCGATCGCGGGGCCGGTGACCGTGGCTTGGGTTTCCTGTGCTCTCATGCTCTATGCCACGCTGATGATTCTTCCCGAGATGATCCAGGAGTGGCGCAAGAAGGAGGCTTAAGTGGAATTAGGGCTTCCAACTTTGCTTCGATGGCAGGTGCTTGAGTTCTCGACCATGCCATGCCTGCTGAAGGATATCAGATTGAAAGACGAAGGCCTTAGCGGCATCGTTGAAGGGAGAGGCCTTGCCATCGGCCCAGACTTGGATTGCTTCTGTGGTGTCACCCCATTGCAATCGCAGACGTTGATTTGAAGTGCCGGTCATGGTGACCGCAGAGCGCTTCTCCAGTTCGCTGAGGTCGGGGCTGAGTTTGGCGGCGGCAGTTGCAAACTTCTTCGCGCTGGCATCGTCTGGTGTGTGCGCAACCTCCATCACAAAGCCGTATGCCATATCCTTCTGTCGCTTACCCGAAAGCACCTGCAGATGGGGCCAGCGGGCCTTCTTCTTGCCGGAGGCATGCATCGCCTCGGTGACCGTCTTATCGTGAGCCGGAAGTGAGAGGTTGATGGGCCAGATGGCCACGCTGTTGGGACCGTTGCGGAGGATGAGCACCTTGCCGCCGTGTGCCTTGAGTTCGGCGTCACCCGGAACCCAGAACAGGTAGGGCTGTTCCGCCGGAGCAGTGAGGTAGATGGCGAGGTTGCGGTTTTGACCGACTGCGGAGTGATGAGCTAGCAGGCCCGGCTTGTACATCGGAGAGCCCAATTTGGTGGGATCCTTGCAGGGCGCGGCAACGATGGCATCGGCCCCGCGCTCGGGGTGATCCAAGAGCAGCTTGAAGCCGTTGATGTCCGGGTTCTGCGTGCCGCGCCAGAGGGTGCCGAGCTGGTAGCTCTCTCCGAAAAAATGGGTCTCGCGGAAGATGGGTTTGTGGATGGTGTAGTCGACCCAAGACTCGAGACCGGGCTTGCAGGAGTAGAGGGTTTCGCCGGTCAGGCCCTTCTTGCGCACCAGATCGACGGCGCTGAGGGGCGGGCGGTAGCTTGAGGTGATGAGGTGGACTTCATCGCTCTCGAAGTGCGTGGGCTTTTGCACGGCATCGCCAAACCACAACCAGAACAACATGGCTGCCGATCCACCGAAGGTTTCAGGATGGTTGTAGTCGCGTTTGGTGGGGCCACCCCAGATGCCGTGGCGATACTTGAGGGCGCCGATGACCGTGATCCAATCCAATGCGGCAGTGGCGAGCGCCTTCACCTCCTTGTCCTTGGCGAAGTCGTGGAGGTTGACCAAGGGGGCGAGTGAGTGGCCGAGATAGTTTTCAGAATCCCATTCGGACATGCCCACCTCATAGAGACCGTGAACGAAGTGCTTGAGGTGCTTCTTGTAGAGCAGTCGGACCTCCTCATTGTCAGCCTCTTCAGCGAGTAGATAGACCGAGGTCTCACGCATCAGTTTGAGGTTGTCGGTGTTGCGGATGTCGACCCAGGAATTGCGCGCTTCGGGCGTCCAACCTTCCTTGCCCTTCTGGTAAGCGGGGTGAGGGCGGCGATAGGGATCCTTTTCGGTGAATAGCTTGGCGGCATCCTTCATCCGTTTGCGATACTCAGGGTCGAGTTGGTCGCCGAAGTGGAAGTACTTGCGGATCTGATGTTTGAGGGTGAAGGCAGGATAGTAGTCGATGCCAAGAGTGACGTGGTTCCAGTCCTTGGCCTTGTTGTCTTCTTCCTGCAGGAACTTGAGGCCCTCTTTTTCGTAGCCGCCCAGCACCGAGAGCATGGCCCAGCCATAGGCGCGTTTCTCGTTCTCGAAGAAGGTGTTGCCGTAGCGGCCGGCGCGCGCGGTGTTCTCGACCACGAAGGCGCAGCGCTCCTTGAAGACTTTCTCCAGATCCTTGGGCCACTCGTCGGCGGTGACAGGCAGCAGCAGGGCTAGGGCGATGCCCGAATGAAGGAGGGCACTCTTCATTTGATCCAGCCGAGCTTTCCAAGAAAGTCGGTTAGCTCCTTGTGGGTTTTCTCCAGATGAGGAGGGCGGTTGAAGAAGCCGTGTGGGGCATCCTGGTGGAGTTTGAGCTCTATCTTTCCGCCGGCGTCCTGAACTGTTTTCTGGAAGCGCTCTGCGGTCTCCACCTTGATCAGTTTGTCTTTGGTGCCGAGCATATAGAGGGTGGGGGGAACCGGCTTCATGACGTTGTGGGCGGGACTGAACTCCTTCCAGTATGCCTTTACCCGGTCGTGACCATATTCACCCGGTCCGTTGTCGAGCACCGGATTGTAGAGCAGAAGGGCGTCCGCGGTGGTGGGAACCGACTTGTCTTCACCTTCGGTATCGAAGCCTTTGCAATAGTGGGTGGCGGCGGCGACGTGGCCGCCGGCACTGCCTCCACCGATTGCAAAGCGGTCCATATCGATGCCCAGCTCGCCGGCGTGCTCATGAATCCAGCGCGCGGCCGACTTGCCGTCCTCAACGCAGGCACGTGGATCGGTGCCGTGGGACTTCTTGGTGCGGTATTCCGCTGAGATGGCGACCATGCCACGTTCGGCCAGTAACTTGCACTGGGGGTAGAACTGACGGGGCGAGCCGCCGATCCAGCCGCCGCCAAAAAAGAACACCGCAGCGGGTCTGCGGTCGGTGGCCTTCCAGTTCTCTGGTAGGAAAACGTGTAGTGAGAGTGGTTTGCCCTCGGGCTTCTTGTAAACGAACGACTTGTCCGGTTCGTGCTTATTGGGCGGGACCTGGGCCGCAGCAGGGCCGCAGGCCAGAACTAAGACGAAGAAGGCCATGAGATGTCTCATGGCCCAAACCTACCGCTTATCGAGGCATGATGACAACGGCATGTTTGTCGTAGCGTGCCTTGGCCTTGGTCATCTCGAGCAGGTAATTGAGAATCTCGCCTGAAGGGACGTTCTTCATGTTCAGGGTCACCTTGCGGGAGGCGAGGGTGCTGTTCGGGTCCTGAATGATGAAATTGGGCGTGATCGGCTGTTCGGTATCCTTGGTGGCGTTTTCGATGTGGATGCCCAGTGCCTTGATGGCGTCCTTGAAGCTCGCATCGTCCACTCGGTATTCGGCAACCATGATGCCGGAGAGTTTGCGCTCCTGAGCCCTGGCGACAATCTTATCGCGGTTGAGCTTAAGCTGGCCGCGCCGGAATTGGGCATCGGCGTGCCGGGGATTGAGTTTGAGAGCTTTTTCATAGTTGGCCAGGGCGGTGTCCACGTCTCCACGATGTTCCGCCATTTTGGCCGTATTATAGGCTTTCTGGGCTTCAGCGTTTTGCTGGGCATGTGCGCTGGGCAGGGCGAGAACGGAAAGCAAAAGCATCCCGAGGGCAGTGAGTAAGGGTCGGGTTTTCATGATGATATAGATTAGGCAGAGGAGAGCCGGCTCCTCAATCCCTCGTTTCCGTAGGTTTTGCGTTTTCTGCTGTATATACATGTCATTACAAAGGCCGAAGTCGGTTGATTTTTCGTTGGATTCCTGTTTCCTTTCGCCCGCCCGCCCCCGCCAATCCCGGGGCCCGCATTTCTCCCATGGCCACCGAGCTGACACGCAACTTTTCGATCCTTGCCCACATCGACCACGGCAAGACGACGCTTTCTGACCGCCTCTTGGAGCAGACCCAGACGATCAGCCAGCGCGAACAGCAGGATCAGTTGCTCGACGCCATGGACCTTGAGCGCGAGAAGGGCATCACCATCAAGTCCCATCCGGTGGCGATGGAATACAAGGCCAAGGACGGCAAAACCTACCGCCTGAACCTACTGGATACGCCTGGTCACGTTGACTTCTCTTACGAGGTTGCCCGCTCCCTTGCCGCCTGTGAGGGCGCCATTCTGATGATCGATGCTGCGCAGGGAGTTGAGGCCCAAACCATGGCCAACCTTCACCTGGCGATGGATCAGAATCTCACCATCATCCCGGTGCTCAACAAGATCGACCTGCCCGCGGCCGATGTCGATCGCTGCAAGCAGCAACTGGAAGACATTCTCGCCATCCCTGCCGAAGACGCGATTCCCGCCTCGGCCAAGAACGGCATCGGCATCGAGGATATTCTCGAGGCCATCATCGAGCGAGTGCCACCGCCGGTTGAGAATGAGGACAAGCTTCTGCGCGCCTCCGTTTTCGACTCCATCTACGACACCTTCCGTGGCGTGGTTTCATACGTGCGCGTGTTCTCCGGCAGCATCCGCAAGGGACAGCGCATCAAGCTCTTCGCCACCAAGAAGACTTATGAGGTGAAAGAGTGCGGCGTGTTCACGCCCAAGATGACCAAGCGTGATGAGCTCGTCGCCGGCGACGTGGGCTACGTCATCGCCAACATGAAGTCGGCCGATGAAGCCAAGATTGGTGACACGGTAACCGACTCCACCCACTCCTGTCCGGAGCCGCTGCCCGGCTATAAGGAGATCCAACCCATGGTCTTCTCGGGTATTTATCCCGTCGACACCTCTGACTACGAGGCGCTCAAGATGGCGATGGCCAAGTTGCAGATCAACGACGCGGCCTTCACCTTCCAGTCTGAGAGTTCCACAGCCCTCGGTTTCGGCTTCCGCTGTGGCTTCCTCGGCCTGCTCCACATGGAGATCATTCAGGAGCGCCTGCGTCGAGAGTTCAACATGGATGTGATCTCGACCTATCCGTCGGTGATCTACCAGGTGACCAAGACCAATGGCGAGGATCTCATTGTCGACAACCCTGCGATGCTGCCCGATGCCCAGGTCATCGAGGAGATCCGTGAGCCCATGGTGAAGCTCTTCATCATGATTCCCGGAGACTACATCGGCGACATCATGGCCTTGGTGATGGAGAAGCGCGGCGATGTCACTCATACCGAGACTGTTGATCCCACCCGTGTTCTGCTCACCGCCGAGGTGCCACTTTCTGAAATTCTGGTCGACTTCAATGACCGCATGAAGTCAATGACCCGTGGTTACGGCTCCATGGACTACGAGCACTGCGGTTATCGCCCTGCTAAGATGGTTAAGATGGACATGCTCATTGCCGGCGAACCCGTCGAAGCCTTTTCCACCATCGTGCATCGCGAAAAAGCCGAGAGTTACGGTCGGGCGCTGGCCGTTCGTTTGAAAGACGTGATTCCCCAGCAGCTTTTCGTGGTTGCTATCCAAGCCTGTATCGGCGGCAACATCATCGCCTCCGAGCGCATCTCTGCGATGCGCAAGAACGTGACCGCCAAGTGTTACGGCGGTGACATCAGCCGTAAGCGCAAGCTGCTGGAGAAGCAGAAGAAGGGTAAGGAAAAGATGAAAGCCTTCGGTAAGGTGAACATTCCACAGGATGCGTTCATCAAAGTCCTCAAGTCTGGGGACTAACCGACACGAAAAGGCCCCCATCCAGACGCTGTGGTCTCGATGAGGGCCCTCCCTTCGTTTCTCTGAGCGAGATTCAGTAGCTGTAGTAATCTTGATAAGGATTCTGTGAGGGAGCCTGTGGCTGAGTCGGGGTGGCAGATGGACCTCGGTGCCCCGACTGTCCCTGCTGCCCTCCCTCTTGTCCGCCGCCGTGTTGAGGGCGTCCTTGTTGTCCGCCGTGACCCTGTTGGGAGTGGGGTGGGGGTGGAAGTTCGGTGAGCGAAATCACGCCGTCGCCGTTGGTGTCGAGCTTGCCGATGGACTCGGCGGCATTGGCGATTTCCTCAGCGGAGAGGGTGCCGTCCTGATTGGTATCGATGATGATCCAGAGAGGGGGAACAGGTGGGTGCTGCATGCCATGGCCTGGGTGTCCGCGGTGTCCTTGGTGGCCCTGATGACCACCTTGGCCCTGATGGCCGTGTTGGGGAGGCATGGCTTGGAGGAATGAGAGAATCACGTTGAGGGTGATCAGAATGGCGATGGTGAGTTTCATGGGCTTGAAGGGTTGGAAGTATGGATGGCGCCGTGCTTTGGCGGCGACGGCAGTCATTGAAGGGATCCTTTGTTAAGCCCGTATGTGGAAAAGGGTTTGAATTGTTAAGAAACTGTAAAAGCGGTGGGTCTTTTCCCTGATTATCTGCTAAGTGTGGCCCTGAAATGGAAAACAGCGCCCCTTCACGCATTTTGGTGGTGGATGATGACCGCAAGCTCGCGGGACTCATCCAGGACTATCTGACCCCCTTGGGTTACGAGGTGACCCTGCGTCACAATGGTTCCGACGGCCTGGCTGAAGCTGTGGAGAGTGACTACGACGCCATCATCCTTGATGTGATGATGCCTGGCCTCGATGGTATTAACGTCCTGCGCGAACTAAGACAGCATAAGAATACACCAGTGCTGATGCTGACCGCCTTGGGTGAAGAGGCTGACCGCATTGTGGGCCTGGAGATGGGCGCGGATGATTACCTGCCCAAGACCTTCTCGACTCGCGAACTACTGGCGCGCCTGCGCGCAGTGATGCGCCGCAGTCAAAACCCCGTGACTGAAGACGCGCCCAGTGAGTATGTGGCGGGCCCTTTGCGGGTGTCGGAAGACGCCCATACTGTGGTGATGGATGACACACCCATTGAGATGACGGCATTGGAGTTTGCCATCCTCGTGTGCCTGATCAAATCCAAGGGTCGGGTGAAGACTCGTGAAGCTCTGCTCGATGAAGTATCGGAGCGGAAGTTCGACGTGTTTGATCGCTCAATTGACGTGCACGTGTCCTCCTTGCGCAAAAAACTTGGTGACGATGCCAAAAACCCCCGCTTCATCCGCACGGTCCGCGGAGTGGGATATTCGCTGCAGGACCCCAGTGACGATTCATGAAGCGCCTTCTCCATCTGCCGCTCTACGGCAAAGTCCTGATCTGGCTGTCTCTGCACATGCTGCTGTTCGGCTTGTGCTTCTTGCTGTTCGTCAATTGGCAGTTGGGACTCGGACTGGACTCCCTGCTCAGTGGCGCTGCTGGTGAGCGTATGAAAGTGTTTGGTGATGAGGTGGTCGAAAAGCTCGTGGATACCGAACAGGAAGATTGGGATAAAATGGTGAGCAACATGTCCAGCAGGCATGGACTCACCGGCATGCTGGTCTTTTCCCAGTCCGAACTCGATGGCCGCGGAGTACCCGATAATGTGCAAGACCGGGTTGGTAATGATCTGCCGCCTCGCGCGCCACCTGCCAATGGTCGCGGCCCCGGACAGGGCGGCCCGCAAGGCCCAGGCGGCCCTCAAGGCCCAGGTCCGCAAGGTCCAGGTGGCCCGCAAGGTCCAGGCCCGCAGGGGCCGGGATCACAAGGTCCGGGATCACAAGGCTCCATTGGCCCACAGGCATCGAATTCTCAAGATCCCTATGCTTTGCCTCCGGGGGTTCAGCAGGGTGCCGCCGGTGGCCCCAATCCCCCAGGGACACGACCGGGTGGAGGCTCTTATCCTTCGCCTCACCCCCAGCAAGGCACGCAGGGCCATCCGCCTCAAGGTCAGGGCGGGTTCAGCCCACCGCCTCATCCACCGGGATCTCCATACTACCAACAGGGCCAAGCGGGCTCTCATGCTCAGGGAGGCCAGCGGGGGGGCTTTGGTCGGCCCTATCCTCCTCCGCACATGCGTCAGGGACAGGGTGGGCCCGGTCAGTCAGCTCAGGGCCAGTATCCTGGGCCTCCCAACTCGCCGCAGGGTGGTCAGCCAGTCGGTCAGCCGCCCGGCCAGTTTGCTCCGCAAGGCCCACAAGGCCCACAAGGCCCGCAAGGGCAGCAGGGAGGGCAAAATCAGCAGGGACCTCCGGGTCGTTTTCGCAGCCATGGACCCAACACTCTGATGCATCCAGGCGGCCAACATCTGATGGATGGCAATTCCAATAATGCCACCTTGGCTCGCAATATGTTTGTGCCGGAAACCCGAGCCCTCTTTCTCACCCGAGGTGAAGACGGAGATGGTTACTGGGCGGGAGTCACCGTGCACTTTCCGCCGATTGCCAACATGCCCATGCATCCTGCCATCCTGCTGCTCAAGTCAGATACACTCGATGGAGGCGGCATGTTCTTTGATTTCAAGCCATGGCTCAAGGGGGCCATTGCCATCCTGATTCTTAGCCTGGTCTTCTGGACTCCCTTCGTCTGGAACATCACGCGCTACCTGCGCAAGTTGACTGCGGCCACCGATGAAATCGCCGCGGGGCGATTCGATGTCACGTTGCCAACGCGTAGCAGGGACGAACTCGGCACCCTTGGCGCAACCATGCAGACCATGTCCAAGCGACTTGATCAGATGGTGAGCGGCCAGAAGCGCTTCCTTGCCGATGCCGCTCACGAACTTTGCGGCCCTCTGGCACGCATTCGCACCGGTCTCGGCATCATGGAGGCCCGCATGGAGGGGCCGGATCAAGCCGCGCTGCAATCCATCGACACCGATGTCGAGGAATTGGCCGGCATGGTTGATGAGGTCCTCTCCTTCTCGCGGGCTGGACGTCGCAAGGCCGTGCGCAAAAGGGTTCTGCTTCGCGAAGTGGCTGAGGACGCCATTCTGAGGGAGGGCAATCCCTGCCGGGTTCACAATGAGATTGCGGAAGATCTTCTGATGACCACCGATCCCACCTTGGTGGGTCGTTGCATCGGCAACCTCGTGCGCAATGCATCCATCCATGCGGGTCATGATGTCACTGTGACGATCAAAGCAGAAGAGAAGGGTGGGATGGTTGAGCTGCGGGTTGAGGACGACGGTCCAGGTGTTCCCTCCGATGAGCTCGAGCACTTGTTCCAGCCCTTCTATCGCTTGGATCAGTCTCGCAACCGCGACACCGGTGGCAGTGGTCTCGGCCTGGCCATCGTGCAGACCTCGATTCAGGCCTGCCACGGCGAGGTCAAAGCGTATGAGGCGGCGAACGGAGGCTTTGGAGTGTTGATGCGCCTGCCCAAGGATCCGCCGAAGGCGAAGGAGTGATGAAAAGATTCACTGGGCGTATCTGCTGATTTTGTCGCCATGCCCGCCAAAGCGGGGTATAAGTCGCGTTGATCGATTCAACGGACTGCCGCACCATGCAAGAACATCTGAGACGCAAACTATCCCTTCTGGCGCAACGCGTGGAAGGCAAGGACATCTCCATCATGAAGGAGGTGCGCATTGATAACTGCCTTGAAGAATTGAGTGAGATCAACCTTGAAGGTCTGCGGACGGTGCTCTCCCAAGTGAGTTCCTGCTCGGTGGATGAGGTGAATGCCAAGTTGGCTGAGCATGATGATAGCGAGCGGATTCTCGAGGATTTGGTGAATGGCCTCAACAAGGCCTGAGGCCATTCGTTTTCTTACAGGCTGTTTACACACGACGCCTACGAGTGTGTCAGGGTGGGGTCATGAAAACTCCCTTCTTATCCTGTCTTGTTCTATCAGCGGCCACTCTGACGCCACTGCATGCCGACCCTATGCCGGCAGCTCGGGTTCAACTGAGCTTGAATCTGAGTGATGGCTCCAAGCTCCGTGCCACTCCGGTGCTTCCCGCGCTGAAGGTCGATCAGCGCATTGCTGGTCAGTTGGATCTCGATTGGAAGGCGATCAAGCGTATCGACATGGCAACTGCGGCTGCGGACACCTCCATTCACTTTGTGAACGGCGACCGGCTGACGGCCACGGTCATGGCAAGAACTCTTGAGTTTGATAGTGCGATCGGGCGCCTCAAGGTGCCGGTGGGTTCCATCCAACACGTGGATGTGACGCTTATCGGTGGGCCCTGCCGCAACGTGGCCCTCGGCAAACCAGTGCGTGGTCACGATGGGGCCTCTCATGGCAAAGGCTTGGCCAAGCATGTGACCGACGGCGACCCGGCGACCCATGCCAAGCCACCGTCCTCTAGTTTTGATTACCGCATCGACCTCCAGAATGGAACCAAGGCCAGCTTCACGATCAACAGCATCGTAGTCGACTGGGGTCGCTTTGGTGATCGCTTTGTTGGAGTGCGCCAGAAGGGTAGTGAGAACTGGGCAAGCGGTGCCTGGCCCGGTGAATACGTCACTTCATATACCATCGAATACCGTCAGGTGAACGACAACACGTGGAAGTCTGTGCATGGCTTTGAGGGCCGCCCCGTCGATGAGAAGGCTGCCAACGTCGTGCTGATCAAGGAGCCATCTGAGCAGCCCGGTTGCAGTTCAGAGTCCATCACCCACATTCAGGGCCTCAACCTTGAGAAGGTGGCCGAATTGCGCATCAGTGCCAAAGGCGGTCACTGGATTGGCCTCTACGAACTAGAGGCTCATGGTTATCAGGAGTGACTTCCTCTTATCAAAGCTGAACGGCTTCCCCCAGATGAGTGGAGAGCAGGATGCAGTCAATCTCGGCATTGGGGTGCAGCTTCTGCAAGCATAGGCGGTAGGCGTCGAGTTGATCCTGATAGGCTGACTTCAACGCACTAGCGTCGTCGACGGTGTCAGTCTTGAAGTCAATGATCTCGACCTTGTGCACATTGCCGTCAGCATTCTGATGCAGGTGGAGTCGATCGATGATGCCTGAGATCCACTTGCCTTCAATCTGTGCATCGATGGCCTGCTCGCGCAGTAGCCGGATCTTGCGTTCGCCCTTGATGAAGTAGTCTCGGGTGATCTCGCCTTCAATCAGACTACGGACAGCTCTGCCGGCCTCATGATCCGGAAGAGTGGGGGAAATTTCATCCATCCAGACGATGCCCTCCAGCAGGGCATGGACTTCTTGGCCGAAGTTCATGCCCGTGACTGAATGCTCCTCGTGCCGAGCCATGCTGCTGGGCGTCACTCGCATTGCCCGGTCTTCGCTTGCCGCTTGCAGTTCGGGAATGGCTTCTTCCGGCTCGGGAGAGCTTAGGGTCGGAACGTTTTGCGACCAGTCGATGGAGCCTGTCTCCCACGCGTCGGCACCCACCGCGTCCAGCCCGGTGGATCGCATCAACCAGTTGGCCAGGCTCGGCTTGTCGTAATCGTGTTTATCAGAGGGTGTGTTGAGGAGGACGTATAGGCCTCGCTTTGCACGGGTTAGCGCAACATAGAGCATGCACATGGCTTCGTGCTGCTGCTCTAGACCCCAGTCCGTTTCGAGTTTTTCCAGCTGGGGGTTGAGTTTGCGCGCCCATTGGGGTGGAGCCTCACTTAGCCAGCCGTCTCCCTCCATGATCCGGAAGCGTTGGGGTTCAGGGATGGCCTTGTCCGGAACTTCCGGCAGCAGCACCAGGTCGAAGCCGAGGCCTTTGGATTTGTGAATGGTCATCACCTGAATGGCCGCCACACCGGGGCTCTGGGGGATGCTCAGGCGTTCGATGTTGATGGCGGCCTCGCGGCATGGGGTGTTGCCACGGCGGTCCATCTCTCCAAGGGCTTGCAGCAGGTCATCAATCCGCCGGCGGCTGTGGGGCGACCAATCCACCCCGCAGTTTTCGATGAGGTCACGGATAGTGGCGCCATAACCGTGTTCGGAAAGCGAAGTGGTCAGGCCATTCCAGATGGCGTTCCATTCATCGCCATGACGATCGACCAGCAGGCGGTGGAAGGGTGACATCTCAATGACTCCACGGGCGAGGTGGTTGCCGGGGTCGGCCAGCCATTTCAGTAGCTGGCTAACAGCGACGCCCACCTGGCTGTCCTTGGCTGGCTCACGCTGACCTTCGAGGATCACGTCGAAGCCCCGGCTGCGCAGTTCGTTGGCCACTTTCTCTGCAGCTTCATTGCCTCGAAGAAGGATGCCGCAGGTCAGCTCGCGTTCGCCGACGCCGACTTGTCTCAGCAGGTCCTCCATGCGATCGAACTTTTCATCCCAGTCGCCGACTTGTTCAACCCGGGCATGGCCCCGGTTCTTGTCCGCAAGAAGGGGGGAGGCGGATTCATGAGCCGGGCATTCCCAGTTGCGGCCCGCTTCTCCAAAGATCGCTTCGGTCACGAAGCGGTCACCACAGACCTGATTGACCAGTTCGAGCACCTGGGGGCAGGAACGCCAGGATTCATTGAGTTCCGCCTGCTTCAGTTTGGAGCCGCTAGTGGATCCATAGCGATCGATGACTTGGTCGAAGAGGGTGACATCGCCTCCACGCCAAGCGTAGATGGCCTGCTTGCGGTCACCCACAATGAACATCGATCGGTCGAGGTCATCACTGGCGGCCTCGTCGATCAGGGGCAGCAGGGCGTTCCACTCGGCGGGGCTGGTGTCCTGGAATTCATCGAGTAGCCAGTGGTCGATGCGGGCATCGAGGCGAAAGTCCACGGCCTCGCGGCGGAGCCGGGCTTCCTCGGAATGGGCCCATTCACCCATCAGCAATTTGACGTCATCGAAACCGAGCCGCCCACGGGTGCGCAGCAGTCGCTCGCATTGGTCGTCGTAGGCGGTGATGACCTCGTGCAGCGCGCGGCTGCGCTGGGCTGCTGCGGACAACTCGCATTGCGCGGCCAAGGTCACCAGCTTGCGCAGAGCGATGGCGCAAGCTCCGTTGAGTTCAAACTCCTTGTAGAATTTGAGGGTTAGCGTGTCCCCGTCCTGCGTGGCTACGGCTTCGAGGATCTTCCCGGTCATGGAGCTCGCGTTGCTGCCAAGGCTGCCGCTGGCGAGAGTATGGTCACGGATTTCTCCGAGGCTTTTCTCAACGGCTTCTCGTTGGCCTTTGCGGGTGAATTCAACACCATCAAGGCCGTCCATCACGGCCTCAATCAATCCCTGTTTGCTCCTCTCCCAGTCCTCGGGCTTGCGTGCGATCAAAGAATCGGGTCCCCATTCGAGATGGGGGTGATGGCGCAAATGGAGATGCCAGCGGTTGATGAAATCGCGCAGGTTGCGGGCGACTCCCTGCTGCTCCTTGCCGATGCTTGCCCGGCGGAAAGCGTGGCTAAATTCACTGCCATCGGTGTTGCCGAAGACGTCGCCGAGGATGTGCTCCAGGATGGCATCCGTGGCCATCTCTTGACGCGGCCCTTCGATCAGTTCGAAGCGTCCACCGGTAAGTCCCAGCTCATACTGGAAGGCCTTCACGATGCGCGCAAAAAAGCTGTCCATCGTGCCCAGGGTGATGCGGTGCAGTGAACGGCTGACACGGTTGAGAACATCGACAAAGTCGACGTTCTCGAGTCCCAGCTTGTCCTCCAGATCTTTGGCTTTCTCTGCATCGGTGGCAGCTTCAGCCAGTTTGGTGAGCACCGTATCGGCAAACTCGGCGGCGGCCTTGCGAGTGAAGGTGAGGGCGACGATGTGCTCGGGATCCGCCCCCTTGGCCACCAGGCCGATGATACGGTTGCTGAGCTGGTAGGTTTTGCCCGAGCCTGCGGAAGCCAGAATCAGTAGCTTGGGCTCCAGCACATCGACCATGGCACACAGACTAGTCACACGCTTTCCGCGGTGCAAGTCAGCGGCGGGGAACGATCAGACGCTGGCCTGGGTAGATCAGAGATCCCGAAATGCCATTGGCGCGGCGAATGGCGGACACGCTCGATCCGTAGCGACGAGCGATGTGGGAGAGGGTGTCGCCACGCTTGACGGTGTGACGGGTGACCGTCGGCTTCGGTTTGGGGGTGCTGACCGGAGGCCGGGTCGTGCTGCTGCTCGAGCTGGAAGAGGTCGAGGGGTTGGTGTTGCTGGCAACTGGCGGCGGCGTGGCCACCGGGCGACGCCATTTCGAGGGGTCGTCCGCCCAGTCCTCACGATAGCGCCCACGCGAGTCAAAAGGGCCGATTCCGGGACTGATGTCGTTGCTGACGATCTTCGGCGGAGGCGGCTGACAGCCGATGAGCAGGCCGAAAACGGCGGTGGAGAGGGTAATGTAGAGGACCTTGCTCATGGAAGGGGTCGGGGAAGGGTGAAAAGTAAGCGGATGCGTAGTATGATGAGGTGAATACGCAAGATTGGCAATGATCTAACGTGTAAAGAGTGGCAAGACACCCATTACGGCCCTGTAAGAGCGGTCCCGGAATCATCGTTTCCTGAGATCGCTACGCTTAGTCGTCAGCCCCACCCATCACACCATGAAGTTTCATTATTCGTTCATTCTCTGCCTTGTCCTCGGCTCTCTGCCAGCAGTAGCCGGCCAGGAATTCGATGCCGTCGAGCACGGCAAAAAGGTCTTCGAATCCAATGGCTGTAATGTCTGTCATGCTGTGGCTGAAAAGGACGATTCGGTGAAAACTGGCCCCAATCTCTGGGGTCGCTTCCCCTCGGAGCCTCTGGCCATGGAGATTGTCAATCCGACCAACGGCAAGCGTGGCAAGGCGACACCGGACAGGGAGTATTTCATCAACTCCGTTCGTCACCCGGCCAAGGAGGTGTCGATCGTCAGCGAAGGTCCGCTCAAGGGCCATCCCTACCCGCCGGCGATGCCACCCTTTACCAAGCAGGTGATCCCGGACGAAGACTTGGAGGCCGTATGGCATTACCTGCGCACCCTCGCGCGACCCGGCAAGGCGGGTCCAGCCAAGGTGATGATGCAGCGCAAAGCGCAAGGTCCGGTTGCCAACCTGCTCGCGATTCAGCACGAGATTCCGGTTGGCGAACGCCCACGGATCTACCGCGCACGGCTCAAGGGCCTCAGTGGCCGCGTGATTCACGTGGGTCTGCCCAATCGCCTCAACTACAGTTTTGATCCGCAGCAACTGTCCGTTCGTCAGGTGTGGGCGGGAGGCTTCCTCAACATGAAGCAGGAGCGCAATGGTCGCGGCGGATCGCCATCGAACTTGGGTCATGGATCTCAAGTGATGATCTCTGGCGATGCACTGCTCGCTCCATTGAATGCCGAGGGCGAGCCGGTCGACTTCTCCTTCAAGGAGAACGACGAGGGGGACACCAAGACGGTGACTCAATATCTCAATGACCGCACACCATTCCTCGATCAACTGAAAGCGGCCGATGCCGAATTCTCTGGCTACAGCCTTTCGCCGACCGGAACGCCTACCTTCCGCTTCCAGGTTGGCTCCAACCAGTTCGAACAAACGATCGATATCTCGGAAGATGGAATCTTCAAGGTGCTCATGCGTGCGCGCCTTGCCAGCGAGCAATCCTTTCAGGTCCGTGGTGAGGGGCTTGGCGAAGTCAAGGTCAGCGCCGGCCAACTCAAAGATGGAGTCTGGATCTTGCCCGTCGGCAAGGGCTGGGCCAGCTACGAGCTGACGGCCCAATTGCCGGTTAAAGCCGTCAAGATGCTGCCCGTGGGTGGCGAGGAAAGCTTCAAACCCCAAGCCTTGGTGACGGCCCCGGCACAACGGGGTAAGCTGGCGATCGAAACTCCCGCCGGTTACAGCCTGCATGATTGGTATCCGCCTCTCGATCTTTTCGGCCGCAAGCAACTCTTCGAGCCTACCGGCATCGACGTGGCCAAAGATGGCACCATCGTCATCGCCACTCGTGCCGCCGGAGTCTGGCGCATTCGTGACGGATACTGGACCCAGTTCGCCGAGGGCACCTATGACTGCCTCGGTGTGCACATCGAAGACGACAAGGGTGACGTGATCGTCGTCGGCCAGAAGCCCGAACTGACGCGCATGAAGGACACCACGGGTGACGGCCGTGCCGACCGCATCGACACGCTCTGCGACGACTTTGGCTTCCACGCTAACTACCACGAGTACCTTCACGGTCCCGCCCGTGACAAGGAGGGCAATTACTACTTCACCCTCAACCTTTCGCACAAAGGAGGCGGCCAGTGGGGTGGAGGCCAGGGCGTGATGGGCTCCATGGGTGGCTACCGTGGCTGGGCCTGTCGGGTGACTCCCGAAGGCAAGTTCGAGCCCATCGCTGGTGGTCTGCGCAGCCCGGCGGGCATCGGCGTTTCGCCCGACAATCGTGTGTGGTATGCCGAGAACCAAGGCGACTTCGTCGGCTCATCCAAGCTGGTGGTTGTTGAGAAGGGCGCCTTCTATGGCCACGTCGGTTCCATGGCCAGCCTACCCGGCAAGATCCCCGGTGATCCAGAGCTCACTCATGAGAAGCTCAAGGACACACTCAAGAAGGGCGCCGTGTGGCTGCCTCAGAGTAAGCTGGCGAATTCACCCGGCCATCCCACTTGGGATCAGACCGGTGGTAAGTTTGGCCCCTACGGTGGACAGATGTTCATTGGTGATCAGACCCAATCGCGCATGATGCGTGTCATCACTCATGTGGTGGATGGTCAGGATCAGGGCGTAGTGATGCCCTTTGTCGATGGCCTGGCTTCGGGCGCCATGCGACCCTGTTTCCTCAAAGATGGCAGCATGTTGATCGGCCAAACCGGACGGGGTTGGGGTGCGCGCGGTGGCAGTCAGCAGGCCCTGCAACAGATCGTCTGGGACGGCAAGACCGTCGGTGCCGACCTGCACACGGTCAATCCCACCGCCAAGGGTTTTGAGCTGGTGCTGACTCAGCCGCTCAAGGAAGGCGTCACCAGCGAGCAGCTGGCCAAAGACATTGCAGTCGAAAGCTGGTTCTACATCAATCAACCCAAATACGGATCGCCCGAAACCGACAAGCGCAAGAACGCCATCTCCGGTTTCACCATCTCCAAGGATCGCAAGGCTATCTCGATCGAGTTCGAGAAGTTTGGTGAGGGTTCATGGACCGATCGCATCTATCAGATCATGTGGCGCCAAGCGAATAAGAGCTTCGATGCTCCGACCCGCGCCAAGGACCTCAGGGCTTACTACACCGTGCGCGCGGTGTCTGCGAAGTGACCCATGCTTTGAAATCGACGCAGGGTGAAGTGGGCGCCTAGGCTGTGGCCATGAATAAGGTCGTTATCGCCCTGCTGTGCATCCTTGCCGTATTCAGCTGGTACCTTAGCCGAATCGTTAAGGAGAAGAATGCCATCAGAGAGGCCACCGTATCCGAGGAGGCGGAAATCAACCGGCTCTCGGATGCTCTGGAAGTAGAGCGTGAAAAGGTTGAGCAGTTGGAAACCGACCGCGGCGCGGCCGTTCGTGAGTTCAAACGCATTGGAAACGCTGAGGAAAATCTAAAGGACCAGTTGCACGAATCCCAAGACCAGGTCGCGGAGTTGAAGAAAACCCTGCAGCGGACCCAAACCGAGTTGGTGCGCAGAACAGCTTTGAATGTTCAGCTCGAGGACCGCGTAGAGGTGTCTCAGAATAAACTACAAGAGCTGCAACGACAACTCGATGAGGCCAAGGTTGAAATCGAGCGCGCTCATCGAGCGGAGCGTCAACTCAGAGAAGCCAAGGGGCTGCCAAGGGTGAGAGCCGTGCCCCCAGAAGCTGGGCCGTGAAGTACCGGGAACAGGGATCGAACCTGCACGAGCAAAGCTCACCTGATCCTAAAAAGTGTGACGGCAATATCTATACCAACGCAACTGCCCAAAAACCAAGAAATATAGCGCAAATTAAGGTTATTTTGTTGGTTTTCGTTGGTGCTGATTTCTGCAAAACAGCCTAAAGTGAGTAGCAAGGTGAGTAGCAATAGGATTGCGGGCCTATTCTTAAATTGGCAGAATCAGGCATGAACCTGATGCAGCGAGGTGAGAAGTGGTATTTGAGGAAGAGGTGGGGTGGTCAGCAACGGATGATCTCCCTGAAGACCAAAACCAAGAGAGATGCACAGACCAAGGCAAACCGCTTTCTGACCATTCTTGAAGAATCAAAAAGCTGGGATGCCGCTGTAACCGATCTAAGAGGTAAGAAGGTCGTGAGAAAGGGTGAAGATCCTGATCACGCTACGATGGAGCTGCTTTACCGTGCCTACATGGCTCAGGCCGCTAACCCTGTGAAATCTGCGACCTTAAAGAACAACCTCCAAGCTCTAGACCGACTGATGAGGAAGTGTGGTGCCGCTACGGTGTCTGGCATTAGACAGGAGAAGATCAAATTCACGGATGAGAATAGAAGCTCTCTTTTCTCCGAGATTGCAGGAGCATCTAGCGTCTTTAAACCCGCAGCACTCACCTTCTACGAGAGGAGAGGAATCAGGCTGGAAAACCCCTTTAAGGGGATGGAAAAGCCCAAAAAGACTCCAGATCCCTATGTCCCAATGTCAGACAAGGGTAGGCAGAAGGTTTGGAAGGAATGCGGAAAGCAGGATGGAACCATCGAAATGATCACTCTCTTAGCCTTGGGCTGTGGTTTGAGGAGGAGCGAAATCGACAAGGCTAGAGTCTCGTGGATATCCAAACAACGAGGTAAGGCCGTATTTTCCGTTCAACAGGAGGAAGACTTCATTCCCAAAAGCCGTGTCAGCAGAAGCTTTCCTGTTTCCGATGCCATTGTGAAAAGAATCATGTCTGTAAGGAGGGAGCTGAACCCTGAGAAGGATGACCCTTACCTCATTCCAGACAGCGCATCAAAATCCAAAGGGCTGCGTCTAATGAGACATTATAAGAAGATTAGCGCGTGGCTTCTAAAAATGAATGTCCCGGGTAATAACAGGCTTCACACGCTGAGAAAGGAGTTCGGAAGCTTGGTAGCAACCAAGCATGGAATATTCGTGGCTTCCAAATACCTAGGTCATTCCTCAGTGGTTGTCACAGAAGAGCATTATGCCTCCTTGGTGAAGCAGCCTGATATTGATATCGGCTCATTGATTGATGGTGATGATTCAGAAAAGCGTGATTCAGCAGATAGTTTGGCAAAAAGACTTGGGGTAAAACCTTCCATCATCACCAGAGCATTGATGAATCTAAACCTTAAGCTGGTAAAAGTATGAACAGAATAGAGTTCATACTACCTAAAGATGAGTAATTAAAACCGGGGTAAAATGGCCGCACTATGAATGCGACCAACGACGAGGGCCTCCGTGTCCTTCTAAACACAGAAGAAGCAGCTAAGCTGTGGGGTATTTCCAGATGGAGAATCTACACATTAGTCCGAGAGGGGAAAATCAGACCTATTATAGGCATGGGGAAGGGCTGGAAATTCCTTCCTGATGATCTGAAAGCCACAATATTAGAAAGGCTTTAGCTCGGTGATTTATCGTCATGAACGAGAAGTATTGGGAATCCGCCGAAGAAATATGACAACATGCTTATTATTAGCAATTTGTGAAAAATTATTTTGATTGTTTGGGCTAGCGGAAGCTTCGAATGGTCTGAGGATAGAAAGATATGGGCCTCCCCAGTGACGCATAAGTTCAGATTTTTTGTGGTCACCCCCTTGATTTTGAAAATCAGGGACTAAATACGAGAGGAATGTGCCTCTGAAGGTTGCGGATGAGCCTCTTCCCAAAGTCCACAAGCCATCAGTTGAGTGGCTAGTAACCATTATACCTATCTGTATTTATGAATATAAAAGTAAGAATCAAACCTAAGACCAAAAGAAGAAGGAATATTGCGAAGAATCGTATCAAGAAATATACCAAACAACTATTGAAGAGGTCTAATCGTTCAAAGATTACTCCTAAAGATCAGTTCAAATATTGGAGCATTACTACCTTAGATGATGATCAGGAAGGGATCATAGCTGGTGAACATGGTAGAAGGACTTACCCAGAGCATCATGAGGTTGATCAGTCTTATCTACACATCTTAGAGGGATTCACATGGGAGGGAATGATCACCATTAAGTTCCATCACTGGGCCTACACTAGTAATGACAGACTAGGGTTTGCCAGAGATCGAAGGTTTGATTTCGGTAATCAAGTGATGGAGAACCTTTGCAATAGGTGGTTTGGAGTAAAGAAGACTCAAATGGTGTGGGCAATTACCGATGAATTTGGATTAAGTGGTGATGGTCACATTCACATCGTCTTTTCATTCGATAACTTGAATTCCAAAGGGCTGGAGAGGGTTTCCAAAATTGATTTCCTTAATGATGAAGGGGAATTCTATGAGATGCTTCAGGATTCCTGCGATTTCATCAGGAGGATCATTAATTCAGACAGTGATACCGTAATAGGGAGGAATCAGATCGACTGCAACTGGAAGGCTCAGTGGGACAATGAAGGGCTTTGTAGGTATATGACCAAACTGGAGGATTGTAAGCGTGATAAGGAATTTCACCTACATAACATCATACCAGCAGAATCAGAACAACTGGTGACTAAATAAAGGTATGCAAGCGATCCAAGAAACGACCCGCAAGAATGGCATCACCTACTTCCAAGGATTACCCAGTAAGTTCCTGACCATCTGTGACTCTCTCCTAGAACAGATTTCCAAGGACACCGTTTCGCCTTCTAAGCCCTTGGAGGAGTCTTTTGGTGGTAAGTATCCAGAAGAGACCTTTGACGAGCTGTATGGGCGTATGATGCGCGAAAATGCCCGTTCTACATTTAGGAATGATAAGTTGGGAAATCGAATTGAGGTTCCCTATGGAGCTAACTTCAAAATCGGGAAGAATGGACGTGGGATCTCGGTGCCTGTAGGGTGGACATGGAAGGAGGACAAGGTAGGTCAAGTCCATGCCATCGCCCCTAATTGCAGACTCAAGATCGGTTTGGACGGGAAAGGTGTCCTAGTGTGCAACTAACCAGCATTTTTGATGCTGTTTGGATTTGCATCATAGGGAAAACAATTATGCGTGTTGCCAAAAGGCCGTGAAAAATTTTTTGGAGAAAATTAGGAATTCTCCATAAGGGCTTTCTCAATATTGAATAGTTTAGCCAATTAGGTTTCTCTACTCTTCAGACGCTTCCTCAGCTTTATCAAGTGCGATAAACAAATCCGTTTTCCGAATGTTATAGCCCATGCCTCTATCATTATCACGAAACTCCGTGAACTTGACTTTGCTTAATTCGACACGGGCCATGGTATAATTACCAGCTTGGATAAGCTCAGCTGCTTTTTCTAGGGCATTATCGCACTCCTCAGCTAGCTTGTCATCATGGGCTGTGTCTTCACTATTTGAGCTAGATGACTCATTTGAACTGTCTCCATTAGAGCTATTACCATCACTACAGCTAAGAGTTGAAAAGGTGAATCCAGCTAGAGCCGCCATGGTTATGTAAGTCGTTATCTGTCGTTTCATAAGGTTCTCAAGTGCTACTTATAGTGTGTAGACTAAAAGTCATCATAACAAGCAATAATTATGGGTGAAAAAGGCCCAAACTTTGGAAAAGGCTCTTGGTTCCTCTATCAGGAGGAAGCGTGAGTCCTTGGGCTATTCTCAGGAAGAGCTAGCTGATAGGACCTCCCTACATAGAACCTACATAGGATCTGTAGAAAGAGGTGAGAGAAACGTAAGCCTCGTCAATATCGTGGCTATTGCAAAAGCTCTAGATATGACAGCTTCGAAGCTTTTGAAAGATTCGGGCCTTTAACACTACGGATTCCGGCGGCCTTATTCGCTTTCTAGCGAAATGAAATTGAGAGAGCTGATCCTTCCCTTCCAATAAGCATATGCAAATCCACGATCTTTTGATGAGTAAGTCACTCTAATACGGATGCCTCTCTTTATGAGTTCCAACATCTCTTTGTCTTCATCATCGGGCCTAAACTTGTAGGCAATCTTGCAATACTGAAGCCCTTTTAGGGTCACTAATTTCATTTCGTCAATGGACGGGACGAGTTTATACCCCGAAGAGCTTTGGTTATCAGTTAGAAGATAAAATTGCCCTGTTTTCTTATCTTCATTGTAAGAAACTCCATGTTGTAGATAACCAGTATTTAGGGTCACTGCATCATTCCCATCATTTCTTATCACAACATGTAGCTCCCATAGTTCTTCAGTATGTTCCGTGAATTTAACAAATTCTACTTTTACATCAGCGTGGAGATAGGAAAGGCAGAGCAAAAAATATAGAGGGAGTAGTTTCATCATAATTAGTTTAGAGCAGAGCGATTGATGGCATCCGGTCGAAGGATGGGCCAGATTCCTACATTACAAGCTACCAAGCCATCTAAAGCTCATTATGGATTTTATCCAAAGCGTTTTTATGGCGAACCTTCTCTGACGCAATTGCCAATTCTTTGACGTAAAATGCTTTCTCATCAGCATCACTGGCATACTTGACCGCTTTTCTGAAATCATCCAATGCCGAGTCATAATCTAGGTTTTCGTAGCGTATCGACCCACGGAAATAATAGGCTCTAGCATATGTATCATCTTCAATAAGGATTTTTGAATAATATGTCTCACTTGCCTTTTCTGGCCCTATTGCATCAAACATAGCTTCGGCCTTAGCTCGGTCTCTTGGGTTTGCACAGCTACTGGAGCAACTCGGCAAACATGCAGTGAGCAAGCAGATTATGATGAATGAATTTGGGCGCATTTTTCTTAAGCTATCGTAATAGGGTGGTGGACGGGCGTAGAGAGGTCATTCTACCGCGTCTTGATTTTTTGCCATATAGCGAATTAATTAAATTTTCGGCGCACGATTGAGCGCATCTCTGGTTTCTGGAAAGCCGTCAAACTTAGGCTCTTCGAGGAGTCCCATGATGTTGCACACCTCAGTCTGAACCTCATCAGGTTGTCGGGAAAGCGCGTCAGCGAATTTTTCATCACCCTCAATACTCATACGTTTGTAGAGCCTCAGACGCAGGGCCTTCATCTTAGATAGGTCGAACTCGTAGCTTATTGGCACGGCTGAGCAAAAATCCTGTTCTAGAGTTGTGGAAAACACGGATGGCTGCTCAGAGACAGTCTGCACCATGCAACCCACTAGCAGTAGAGTTGCTGCTATCGTTGCAGCTAGTGTAATGAGGTGCATCTTATGCAGAACGATTGAGGCCACCCGGCCGCAGGATGTGCCAGATGTCTACCCTAGAAGCTACCAAACCGCTCAGAACCGTCAACTGCGCGGCGGGTTAGCGGTCGAGCGCGCTGCCTTGTTGAGCAATTATTTCTGACGCCCCACTGCCGCATCCCAGTATGCTTTGGGATTTTGCCCCTTCTTTCTCTCGTCTTTAACTAGGAGGTTTCCCTCGTTATCCCAAGGGTTGAACCAACACCGGAGAATCTGGAAAGAATCGTTTTCTCGGGTGTAAAACGAACTCTGTATATTCAGCATATCAGAAAACTTAGTATTAGCTCCGATACCTTCAGAATCCCATTTTAACTGAAAGAGCATGGACACCAAATAGTCCTCTTTAAAAGTTAGAATGAAATACCGTGTGCCACTACTTAGATCAAATGGAAGGGGGTTTAAGTATTTGCCGTTGATTCCCCACTCACCAAACCGCATGGATGCTTGTTCATATAATCCCGCCTTCTTTATCAGGCGCGACAACTCCTTGGTATCCATTCTATCACTCTCTACAACAGCTTCATGAAGCTTGGCACACTTTAAGAAAATTTCCGATTTCTCATAGCTGGGAACTTCATCCGCTTGAGCGCACAAATTATACAGGCCAAGTATGATTATCAGGAATCTGTGCATTAAGTGAGGCATTTGAAGGCGTGGTATTTTAGTTCAGAATTCAAACATATCGAGTTCATTCCACCTCGCCTTGTTCTGCCTGTTTTGTGAAAAACTCGGGAGCATCAAAATGTGCAATTAAATCTTTCCACTCTTTGTCCTTCAAAAAGCCATTGATGATCTTTTTTTGTTGTTCGACCGAAAGCATCTTATACTTCGACTCCCTCCAGAGATTATTCTCTATACATGTCTCAACTATCACGCTGCTTGGTAATGGCATCCCTCCCAATCGGTATCCATCGGAAACCGCAATTGGGCATCCTTTATAAATGGTGATTGGCCCATAATACTCGGGACGGTCTTGGAATCGCTCAAATGCCCCAGACGCCCCTATAGACGAAGGCCTGATAACCGATGAACCGTCTTTTCTACAGAAAAGCATCTGGCATATAACATGAAGTTGTCGCTCATAACGATTTTTCGGGTCTGATGCCCATTCCCGAAGTTTTTCAGCACGTTTATCAATCGGCATACTTTGCAGCGATATCGCAAGCTTGAGATACGGTGTGATCTTGTATGCTTCGAAAACATAGTCCGGACATTTAGCGATCGGATCATCCATTTTTTGTGCCGGTGCAGACTCACCCACCGCGAAACCTATGGAAATGACCATCAACAGCACGCTGTATAAGACTTTCATTTGGTTGAGAATATTGGAGCCAGCTCGGCACTGAAAGTGAATTTGTGTGCGTTGGCTTGGCCTGTGTTTTGCCAGCGACTAATGATTAATCTCAATCTCACTGCAGCGATATAATCCTGTCGAGGCGATCTCAGATATTACACCAGAATCAATTGTGATTTTCTGCATCCACATACGAAGGAACACATCCTTGTTTTTGAGGCTTTGCATTTCTTTACAGTGCTTCTGCCAATTCAAATAGTCTTTATGCTCATTCGCATCGTATGTTTTTTGCTCCTTCATGTGACGTAGGGCATCAATTCTGGAAGTTCTCCACTCTAGGTGTGAAATACGTAAGATTCCATTCTCTACTCGTAAGGCCACTTCCCGAGACTTTGCATCACCCTCTTCTATATCTTCCTCTAAACTCGCAATCCAGAAAGACACGCTTCCTGAAATCTCCATGATGATTTCTCTTTCGTTGGTGATTACATTACCAATTTTGAGTTCATTACTTTCCAAAGAAGGGGCAGCGGCATAGCAAGGCACCGAAAATATGAGGCAAGTGAATATGGATAGAATAGTTTTCATTTTGAGTAGAAATTCAAAGGCTATACTCCCTGCTTGAGAGTCCGTTTTGACTGTGGCGAGTTGATGAACTATTTCATGTCAGTGATGAGGCAAAATCCATCTGATCTTTGAGTAGCTCAATTGCCTCTTTATGGGTGAATTTTAGGGGCTGACCAACTAGCTCTATTCCCAAACTCCGCGCCCGCCACGCAACATTCGTAATTCCATTATTTTGCAAGTCTTTCGGCCATTGGCGTAAGATGCCGCCATTCTTGTGTGAAACAATATTCCGAACTAATCTAGCAAACTGGAACCATTCTTGGGCCTTATACATTTGGAATTGATTAGTAGTTTCGCAGTAACCTAGCAATAACTCGTGGCCCTCACTCAGGGTAGCGCGTTTAAGTGTATTTTCGTATTCTTCTAGAAGTAGCTCCCTGTCTTCTGGATTCGCTAAATTCTTAGCTAGCGGGGCTAATTCAACATGCAATAACTCTTTATCTGGGCCTTCAAACGCTATGCGCTTCTTTTCCAAGTCAGGCCACACTCCAGCAGGTATACTTCGGCACAACACCATGCCGAATACGTAATTATTCAGCACGTTATTCAGAGATCCCAATAACTCGACTTTATCCATTTCGTTTCAGCAGAAGGTTATAGGGTAGAGGGTGAGTGCAGCGAGGTCACTCTATCTCGTGTTGTTCTTCCTCATTCGCCTCTAGTGTCCATTGTAGTTTTTGAGGATCCGGATATCTCATGGGATGTTTAACCAATGAATTATCATTACCTATTGTGACTACTGACGCAGGCTGGAAGCAGGGATAATTAGGTCCCAATTCAGTGACTTCGACGCCTGTAAGTTTATACTCATTTGATGAAGCGTCTTTCTTTAGAGTAAGATTCACATAATTACTCCAGCCCACAGACTTTTCTCCATCTTCGCTGTATGCGGCCAGAGTCGTGATCTTCCTTATCTTTCCTTCATCTACAATGTGAACGTATGTTGGGTGGAAGCTGAACTTCTGCAATAAGCTGAGGTAGTTCTTGTTTGCTTTGAGTATTGGATAGGTATCCTTTTCAAAGGTTGTTCCTGCGTTACAAGGAACGCAGCTCAGGATGAGCAAGGTGAATAGCAGTGACTTCATTATTATCAGAAGAATAGTGTTATTGAGCGAGTCTTGTTTAGGTCTGCACATTGCTTGCCCGCTCATATGGATCGTAGTAACCAAACCAGCATAATGGCCTTATCAAGGTGGAAGATACGACTCATGCTCATAAATGTGGTTTAGTTGACCGCATTACTATCACACTAGTATTTTGCAGGATAAGATTTTTCGTCTCGGTATTCTAACCATGTGAGTGCGAGTAGTTCCTCCAATACCTGAAAGGGTTTCGATAAGTTCTAGGTTCTCATTTTCATCAATTCTGGTTGCGAATCCAGAATATGTGTCTTCATCTGTAACTATGGCCACGATGTGACCTATTTTTTCGAATAACATTTGCGCTGTCATATCATCAATTACACGACAGATGACGGATGGGAAATGTGGCTGGGCCTTTTGGCGCGATTCTATGTGGATCACATAACCAAATAACACAAATTCTAAAGAATAAGTGTTGAAGAGTGGTCTTAAATGCCCATAATTAGGGTAAATGAAGGCGTTTTCTTACCTCCGTGTATCCTCCAGAGGCCAAATTGATGGTGATGGATTCGACCGACAGCGTGAAAAGATCTCCAAATGGGCAGAATCCAACGGTTTTTCGATCAAACGGGAGTTTTTGGAAGAAGGCATCTCAGGAACCAATGAACTCTCGGATCGCCCTGCCATGATTGAGCTTCTGGCTGCGATTGCCTCCAACGGAGTCAGAACGGTCATTGTTGAACGTGCAGACCGCTTTGCGAGGGATCTCGTGGCTTCTGAGTTGCTTCTGAGGGAGTTTACCCGTCTTGGAGTCAAAGTCATCGAAGCTGAGGGTGGAAACGACCTCTCCGCAGGGGATGATGACAATCCTACCGCAAAACTGGTGCGTCAGATCCTTGGTGCGGTGTCAGAATTCGAGAAGACCAGCATCGTTCTCAAACTCAGAGCCGCACGGACTCGGGTCAGGAAGGAAAATGGCCGTTGTGAGGGCCGTAAGCCGTTTGGTGAGCGTAAGGGTGAGGCCGAGACGCTGAAGCTCATCCGCAAGCTCAGGAGGAAACCCAAGGGTGGTAAAAGACTCTCCTATGCCAGAATCGCTGACAGGCTAAATGCTGATGGTGTTCCTAGTCGAACTGGTAAGGCTTGGCACCCAGAGGTGGTCAGGAGGCTCGTTAAGTAAAGACTACAGCGTCTCAACACTGCTCAGTTACTCGATATTCAACCCACCGTTGTTTGATTTGGATTGCTCAAACTCTTTCTTCACCTCTTCGTTCTCTTCAGCTTTCTTGTTCTCAATAACTTTAGCTTCTCTTGCTGCTTTTTGAGCTTCCAGCTCTAGTCTCCGTTCTTCGGGAAGAAGGTGCGGGAATTCAGAGAAAACAAATGCCTCTTGGTGATCGTATAAATGTTTCTTAATATTTTGCACATTTACCAATTTGTCATTTTTCTGATGGGTGTTTGTTCTGTCAGAAACAATCTCGATAGACTTTGGTAAGACTCCTTTTATCGCGCTAAATACGATATAATCATTATCAGAGTTCAGCATCTGATTGTCTGCATAGGATTCGCAATTCCCCGGCCCGTTAAGTCCATTATCTCTATAAGACCAAGCCCCATTCCTTGAGCCATGCATGTTCTTTATATTTATAGTGAGCTTGTCATTTGGTGAGAAGCCGGGGGGGTCGACGTCCCAGTAAGACGAGCGTTTATTCTCATCTTCACTTGTATAGCCGTAGATTGTAATTATTTCATTTGTATGGGGCATTTTGGCTCTCTTCTTGTAGTTCCCATTCTTAGTTACTTCGATTGCAATCTTTTTCTGCATTTCAAAATACTCTTTGAACTGAGGATGCACTTTTGAGGCATACTGCCTACATAATCCAACATCTACAGTTTTTCCCATTCGCGTTTTGAATGTTGCTTCAGGATTTACTTCATCTGCACACGCGTTGGTGAATGTAAGCAACAGAATTACGATCAGTAAGATTGCAACCGTTTCCAAATTTAATGTTTTGGCGACCTGATTCATTGTTTCATGCTTTATCATTTATGATGTCTGCGCGAAAGATTATACGCCCCACATAATCTATTGGTGATGAGATCTAATCAAGTTGGGGGGGCAGACACAACATGGTTAGTCGCATCTGTGGGTGAATTATTGATGTGGATGCGTGTTTTAGGTTGTATGCATTTACGAGTAAGATGTGCAAAGATCCTCTAGCAGAAGACTTTAGAGAAGTTCGAAAACTCATCTCTAAGAGAAATGGTCGCGCACTGATCAAGATGTGTTTAGATACACTCCATGATAAGGTCGGCGAGGAGTATTTGTCACAATACCCGCCGCATAGCACATATTTGCTGCTACGATTGGTTATAGAGTGGGGCGAAATATTCGATAAGTCGGCAAGACTTCCGAGCTATCAAGAGTTTGCGACCATGCTGGATAAGGTCAAAGGCATGATGGGTAACGTAAGGATGCCAACTGAGTATGACTCAATTGAGTTGTGGCTTCGCAATATGGCCTTCCAGCAGTTCTGGCATCAGATAAAACCGCATAAGCAGCCATTCATGCGTCAGCATGTATTGTTTCGGAATAAGGACAAATCTCACCCCTTCAATAGATGGTTCAGAGAGGCCGAGGGGATGGAGCTTGATGACTTCTTAGACATGAGTCTCGCGATGTTTTGCTGGATTGCTGGTGATGGCTCGAAACGTATTTTTCGCAAACAATCATTTGGTGTTCTCAGGTCGAAGTATGGTGATGACAAGATTGAGTCATATTTGGATGTGCTTTCGAAAACTGTTTTCCAGTTGAGAAAGGAGTTTCAGGGAGAAAAGAAAAAGCCATACCATTTCAGGGTTTATGAGCGTCCCGCTTTTTCGCGGGTTCCATTTTTGCGCGATCCCTTGTCTCAAGACTGCGTTCTGGTTTCGAAAAGTGCCTTGCTGCACAGCCTTGACAACAAGGTCTATGAGACTTTGCGAAGCCATAATCCATCTGAATTCGGAATCAAGTTTGGCCCTGTGTTTGAATCATACCTCAAGGGAATTTTAGATCAGTCGGATGTTGCATTCGATTCTGAGAATGTGATCAGCAAAGTTTGCCCCAGTTTGAATGCTGACTTCGTGTTGTTCCACAACGATGCCACGATTTACATCGATGCCAAAGGTGTTGAGATGCCCTATTATGGGCAGGTTGGTATCGATCCAAAAATCATAGCTGACAAGATCGATCACACGATAGTTAAGGGGATCAAGCAATGTATGTCCACTAAGTCAGCATACTGCATGAGGGATGAGCGGCTTATAGCCAAGAGAGCATTTGCCATTATCGTCACCTATAAGGAGATGTATTTAGGCGGTGGACATGCGTTCTTCAACTATATGGGGGATGAGCTGTATGCTAAGATTTGTACTGAGAGTGGAGATGGGTGTGAAATAGCTAGAGAAGACATCTTCTTTATCGATGTCGAAGAGTTCGAGAGGCTTCTCGAAATGTCTTCCTTGGGTGAAATTGATTTAAATGAATTTCTCGGCTCCGTCAGTGAAGCTTCCAAATCCTTCCAAACCTCCAAATGGACGATGGCTCAGTATCTAGACACATACGAGAACAAGAAGGAGGTCGAAAGGGGTGAGGTTGGAGGATTGGCAAAATCCTTCAATGACGAGGTTGAAAAAATCCTAGCTTACATTTCCGCGAAGTGACCACCGCCGTAAGCGGTATTTATGTGTGGTCACAGCTCATTCATGCCCCGTTTGCTGGCTGGTATGTATGGCTATTCGTTGGTTTGTTTTGGTCTAAACGAGTAGCAAAACGAGTATCAAATGATTGATTCGGGATGGGCCGGCACGGCCCGTAATTATCCATATGACATTGATAATAAGTAAGTACCGGGAACAGGGATCGAACCTGCACGAGCGAAGCTCACCTGATCCTAAATCAGGCGCGTCTACCAATTCCGCCATCCCGGCATGGCCCTAGATTGCGGGGCTTTTGGCTCAGCTGCAATCCTTTACCACCCCTTTACCCACATGGTCTATGGGGTGAGGCAGGATGCGGGCATGAAAACCAAGACTCTGTTCCTCCTGTTCGCTCTCACTGCACCTGCCTTCGCCGACGAGGGTAATCCGCAAATCAATTACGGTGCCTTCGTGAAGCTCACTACCGAGCTTGAGCCCGAACGCCAGGCCAGGCGCATCACCGAAGATGAGTTCCTCAAGATGGCCGACGAGGACGGCGTGGTGGTGCTCGATACCCGCAGCAAGGCCAAGTTCGATAAACTGCATGTGAAGGGCGCCAAGCACCTCAACTTCTCAGACTTCACCGAAGAGGCGCTGACCAGGCTGATCCCCGATAAGGACACGCCCATTTTGATCTACTGCAACAACAACTTTGACGACGCACCGGTGTCCATGCCCAGCAAGTTTGCGCCGCTGGCCCTGAATATCCCCACCTACATCAACCTGCGCGGCTACGGTTACAAGAACGTCTACGAGCTAAAGGGCTTCAAGAGCGTCAAAGACACCAAGATTCCCTTCTCGGGAACGGATGTGGAAAAGCAAAAAGCGCTGAACAAAATCCAGCAGCTCAATAGTCAGCGCTGATCACTTGCGCCTGCGCTTGGCGCTATTCTTACGCTTCTTGTTCTGCTGGCCGCGGCGCTTCTGCAGCGTCTTGTGGTGGCCCGACTTGACCCGATTGGACGGCTGGTGCTTGCCCTTGTGCTTGCGCAAGGGTGTTGCCACCGAGGCCGCTTGGCGGGGTTGTTTCTCAGCCTTGGGGGCCTCTCCGGCCACGGCGAAGTCAACGAAGCGGCGTTCGAGGTCGATCGCGACCACGAATAGGGGAATGCGCATGCCGATGCGGATTTGGCGGTCGCCGGTGGTCACCCAAGCACCGCGATGACCCTCCAGCCACCAACGGTTGCGGCCTGGTAGATCCTCGCGCTTCACCACACCGCGCAGCCCCAATGAGGGCACCTCGACCATGAGGCCCATGGGTCGGACTTCGGTCACGAGGCCTTCGAATTCGGTGCCCTTGCGCTCATCGATGATGCGCTGCAGGTATTCATAAAGTTTCAGCTGCTTGCTTTCGGTTTCGGCATCGGAAGAGGCGCGCTCCGTGTCCGAAATTCGGCGCGCGGTTTCCATCAGTCGCGCATGGGACTGGGTCTTGTCCGTGTCCTTGAGACGGTTGGTGAGGAAGGGTTGCAGCGCGCGGTGGACCACGAGGTCGGCGTAGCGGCGGATGGGAGAGGTGAAGTGGCAGTAGTCGGCCTTGGCCAGGCCGTAGTGGCCGTGGGGGTCGGCGGAATAGGCGGCGCGCTTGAGGCTCTTGAGCAGGCCGAGTTTGATGATGTGTTCTTCCGGGCGACCCTTGGCGGAATCGAGTAGTTGCTGAACATGCTCGCGGTTGGTGAGGTCGCCCACCCGGTAGCCGTGTTGGCGCGCGATTTCGGCGTAGTCCATCAGGCGTGAGGGGTCGGGATCGTCGTGGACGCGGTAGAGCGCTGGGCGGCGTTGTTCCCTGAGAATTTTCGCAACCGCTTCGTTGGCGATCAGCATGCATTCCTCGATGAGTTGATGGCTCTCGGTGTGCTCGACGGGTTCGATGCTTTTCGCACGGCCTTCGTCATCGAGACGGATCTTGGTCTCGGGCATCTCCATGTCCAACGCACCGTTCTCGAAGCGGCGACGTCTCAGGGCCGAAGCCATTTTCCAGGCTTCGCGCACCATGGGCACGAGTTGTTTGTCTGAACCTTCTGGGGCGGGGCCGCCATCGAGGATGGTCTGGGCCTGCTCGTAGGAAATCTTGGCACGGCTGTGGATGACCGCGTCGCTGAACTTGGCACTGAACACTTTGCCCTGGGAGTTGATTTTGATCAGGGCGCATTTGGTCAAGCGGTCGACGTCGGGCTTGAGCGAACAGATACCGTTGCTGAGTTCCACAGGTAGCATGGGCAGCACGCGGTCGACGAGGTAGGTGGAGTTGCCGCGGCGCACCGCCTCCCGGTCCATCGGACTACCCGGCTTGATGTAGTGCGAGACATCGGCGATGTGCACGCCAAGGATCCAGTCCTTGCCCTTGCGTTCCACCCAGATGGCATCGTCGTGGTCCTTGGCGTCGGCGGGGTCGATGGTGATTACCAGGCGGTCGCGCCAGTCGTCGCGGCGCTTGATTTCTTCGGTATCTGGCTCATCGGGAACGGCGCGAGCTTCGGCGAGGACATCTTCAGGGAAAGTCGTGGCCAGACCATAGCGCTGGATCACGCCTTCCATGTCCACGCCGGGGTCGCCGGGCCATCCAAGCACCTCGATGATGCGACCACTCGGGTTCTGGCCTCCTTGCCAGTCGCCGAGGTCGACCACAACGAGTTGGCCGGAGGAGGCGGTGGTGTCGCCGTGGATGTCGATCTGGCCGTCGATGGCCTTGTCGTCGCATTCCACCCAGACGAAGCCCTTCTTCTTGCGGAAGGTGCCAACCACCCGGCCCGAGCGACGTTCGAGCACCTGAGTCACCACGCCCCGGGTGACTTCCGAGACATCAGCTTCGCGGTAGCGGCCGTGGCGTTGTTGCCTTGGATTCGCTTTCTTAATTTCCATGCGGACCCGATCTCCATCCAAGGCCGTATCCGTGTCGTGGCGTGAGATCTGGACCCGGTCGAGTTCCACCAGATCGATACCGGTGGCCAGGTTGCCCTTGTCGGAGTGGTCCGGGTAGAAGAAGGCGTGCCCCTTGGGGTGAAATTTGAGGGTGCCCACCAGTGACGGCGCGCCACCATCCTGGTCGGCGGTGACCATGCGGTAGGTTCCCTTGCGTCCGAGCACGATGATGCCCTCATCGACCATCTGGTTGAGGGCCTTGCGCAGCTTCTGCCGCAGGTTGGGGTGAATGCCGAGCTGGCGGGCTATCGCTGAACGATTCGCTCCCTGATTGGGGTGATTGTGCAGGAATTCGAGAATGGAATCCCGCAGGGAGGGCTTTGCCATGGAGGCACTCTGTGGCCAGCCAGCCCCGCTCGCAAGGCGCAAACCCATGTCTGAGGCCGCAGAAAACAGGAAACTGGCGTTTTTTGTCAGGCTGTGCTATCTTGACTGTCTCGCCGGATTTGTCATCCTGCGGATTCATCTAGCCACTTCTGCCATGAAAAACCCCACATTCCTCCATCTTGGCGTTCGTTCCGCCCGCCGCCCGGGCTTCACTCTGATCGAGCTGCTGGTGGTCATCGCCATCATTGTGGTGCTTGCCGCCGCTGGCTTCCAGGCCGGCAACTTTGCTCTCAACAGGGCCAAGAAAATCACGGCTCTTGCGGCGTGCACCGAGCTCGAGAAGAGCATCCAAAATTTTTACGATGACAATGGCACCATGCCGATCGAGATCGATGCGGATGAAGAGTTCAACTCCAACAGTACTGATGGCGTCAATATGCTGCGCGTGTTGATGAATCAGGAAACTGCCGATGCTCCGCTTAACGCCAAAGGCATCAAGTACCTTGGCATCAAGGAGGGCAAGGGCACGGAAACATCTGGCAAGGGTGGTTTGATCTGGAATACCACCGGCAACCAGGTTCTCGCCCTCTTCGACCCCTGGGGCGGTGACTACAAGATCATGATCGACGGTGACTTCGACGAGACCATCACCGTACGACCCAAGGGTGCTACTAGCGACCGCGTCCTGCAGCGTCGTGTGGCCGTGTGGTCCGATGGTGCCGATGGCGCCAGAGACGAAAATGGCAACGTGCGAGACGACGTGATTACTTGGTGAGGCTGCTTAGCCAAAGCTTCGGCCAACAAGTCCGCCTAGAAAACTCATTCAGATCAATGGTCTGAGTGAGCCTGATTGAGTGTTTTTGTGATGAAGAAGAAATCACCGAAGCGATTGATCATCGGTGTGGTCCTGGTCTTGGTTCTGGGATTCATCTTGATGGTTGTCGCCGGTTCAGTTGTTGGAGGTCATGCGCTTGAGAGGGCCAAGCAGGTGAAGGCTCTCGCGGTTTGCACGGAACTTGAGCAGGCAGTCCAGCGCTTCTATGACGACAACGGCACCCTCCCGGCTGATATCACCGAAGACACCACGTTTTCATCCAATAGCGAGATGGGCTTGGAGATGCTGCGCGTGTTGCTGAACCAGGAGACTAGAGACGAACCGTTCAATGGTAAGGGAATCAAATACCTCAGTCTCAAACAGGGTGACCGCAATATGGACGGATTGATCTGGAATGCAGCGGGTACTCAAATCACCGGCCTCTACGATCCCTGGGGCGGTCCCTACATGATTACCCTCGATGGGGATTTTGATGAGAGTATCACTGTCCAGCCTAGAGCTGCGAAAGAACCAAGTGCTTTGCCGTGGCGTGCGGCCTCCTGGTCTGACGGGAAAGACCCTGAGAAAGCCAAGGACGATGTCCTGACTTGGTAGTCTGAATGATGAAGGAGAAGAAGGGAGTCTGGTTCTGGAGCATTCTTGCGCTCATTCCCATTCTCGTGGTGGTAGCGGGACTGCGGTTTCTAGCAGATAGGCTCATTTTAGATAACCCTGTTAATGGAAAGGCTTTGGCTGTATGCACCGAGCTTGAGCAAGCGATCCAGCACTTCTACGACGACAACGGCACTCTGCCGGTCGAGCTCGATGGGGATTCCGTCTTTTCATCCAATAGCCAAATGGGCTTGGAGATGCTCCGTGTGTTGATGAATCAAGAGAGTAGAGATCATCCGCTCAATGGTAAGGGGGTCAAGTATCTCAATGTCAAACAAGGCAAGCGCAATAAAGACGGATTGATCTGGAACGAAGCCGGCACTCAAATCACCGGCCTCTACGATCCCTGGGGCGGACCCTACATGATCGCTCTTGATGGTGACTTTAATGAGAGCATCACTGTGCAGCCCAAAGCACAGAAAGAGCCGCGCACCCTCCAGCGCCGGGTGGTGGTGTGGTCAAACGGCAAGAACCCCGACAAAGCCAAAGACGACGTCACCACTTGGTGATTCTCAGGGCCCTCAGAGTCTTCAGGGCTTCCACAGCATCTTCACGCCGAAGGCGATCAGCAGTACGCCGAAGATCCGCGTCAGGGTGTGATTGCTCAGGCTGCGCATGAGGTCGCTGCCGTACCAGGCGGCGATGGCGGCAACCACTGCGGTGATGGCCGCGATCTTCCAATCAATCAACTTGCTGCTGGTGGCGTTGTTGAGTGTGGCGGCCGCTGAGGTGACGACAATCACGGCCATTGAGGTGGCCACGGCTTGTTTATGAGCCAGGCCTAGCATGGCAGCGAAGGCGGGGACCATGACGATGCCTCCGCCAACGCCACAAAGGGCACCAAGGAGGCCGGCGGCTACACCGATGATGAGGGCGGAGAGGATGATCTTCATGATGTTCGACCAGTGGCGAGTTTAAGTGCAATCCAGAGAGCGTAACTCACTCCCAGATAGAGAGGCAGGTGAATGAGGGTCAAGCCCCACTCCAGGAGCTCCGAGTTGATGCGAATGGCGGCAATGATAAACAGAATCAGCGCGACGATGGATCCTAGCCATGCACAGAAGATGCAGAAGATGCCAAGGTCGCTGCAGAGGGCTCTCGATTTGCTGGGTGCGGGTGTGATCCGAGCTGGTGCCTCCGTGCCGCATTCCGGGCATTCGGTTTCAGCGTCATAACCAGTTCTGCAATCCGGACAAATGGGCATGGCTCAAAGGTTAAGAACGTTTGGATTGTCGGGCCGAGGCGATCTGCACGATGAGGCGATGAAGCACCAAACGATGGTCGAGGCCGGTCGTCACCAGCGCGCGGTCGGCTTCGAGTGTGGCTTCGAGCAGTTGTTGCAGGTCTTCGAGCCGGAAATAGGCCGCGTGGTTGAGCGCGAGAAAGATGGGATAGACGTTCACGCCACTGCCGTCTTTCTTCTGAGGCAGCCAGGCACGCTCGTTCTCTGGAAACTTGTTGATGGCCGCGGCGAACTGCGAGTAGCTGCGGGTGGGCGGGTTGAACTGGGTGAGGATAAGCTTGGCGGAGAACAGGCTGCGGACCACGCCGATGAGCGAGGCGCGCATGATGCCGATGGCGCTTTCGTCGGCCTCGAGCTGTTGATCGACGAGTTCGATGGCGCGTTCGGCGTGACCGGTCTGAATGGCCTTGCCGATTTCGAAAACCACGGCTTCGCGGCTGAGCGGGACCATGACCTTGACGTCATCGTAGGTGACGGTTCGACGATCTATGCCTAGGAACAAATCGAGCTTCTCCAGTTCGTTGCCGATCTGCTGGCTCTGTTCGCCGGCGAGCAGTACGAAAATCTCCAATGCGTCCGGCTCGAATTCGAGGCTCTTCTCCGCCGCCTTCTGGGTGACGAACTGAGCCACTTCATCCTGCCAACCGTCGCGACCGGTGTCGATGCGGTCGTAGGCCTGCACGTCTGCTTCTTTCTGGATGAACTTCCAGAAGGCCCGGCGCTTGTCCACGCCAAGAGCGCTGATGATGAGCTTTACCCCGTCCGGCAATCCTGCCTCGAGACAGGCGCGGAGTTGCTCGACGCCTTCTTCGGTGCGTTGTGAGCGGCCGGTGACGCTGTCGGCCAGGAAGTTGACGTTGCGCAGCCACACCACCTTGTCGCCGCCGAACATGGGGACGGTCTGCAGGGCTTGGACGGCGGTGCTGCAGATTTCGTGGGCGGCATCGGAGTTGTCGGCAGTGCCGTCGAGGGTTTCGTGGGTGAAGCCGTCGTCGCTGCCGCCGGTCAGCTCGTTGTAGAGCTTGAGGGCCTGCTCGCGGACCTGCCCCTCATCCGTGCCGACAATGGCAAAGAATGAACCGGTGTGGACGGATTTTGCAGGCACCGCCCAGATCTAAGCGGATTTTCCGGTTCAAGCAAGCGCGTCTGGTTGCGGGCCGATGAATGTGTATGCAAAATCCGAACGTTGAACGCCCAACGCCCAACGCATAACGTCCAACGTCGAAGTTTTGTGGTCTAAGTCTTCGGCGCGGTTCAGCGTATCGCAAGGTACACGGCCTGCACTGCGGAGGCGCTCAAGTGTGGCCAAGGTGGCCGACCTGATGCATGCAAATTTCGACGTTCAGCGTTGGGCGTTCGAAGTTGGACGTTCAAGCGCCGCAGGCGCGCCTAGCCTCGCTGATGTTCGTAGCTGGCCTTGAGCACGGCGGCGTGCTTCTGGGCCTTGCGGAACCAAAGCCCAAAGACGATGAAGGCGAAGACGCTGACCGCGATGGCCAGGGGTAGAATGCTGACCGTCTCGCTGGCGGCGACGTCGTTCTTCTTGATGTCGGCTTCGGCGAACCAAAGCACCACCGGAATGGCGATGGAGAACAGCATACCGAGAATGGGGAGGTTCATTTTCAGCCGTGCATCAGTCACCTGCTGCAGTGAGACGGGGCGCTGAGAAAGGGTGGAAACCGCTGCCGAATGGGAATGGGAGTGCCCCAGCATGGTCGCGCGCGGGGCGGTAGGACGGGTTAGGCTGCCAGCCGGAACCCAGTTTTCTTCATCACCCTCGGCACAGACGAGTTCGTCAGCCTTGATTTCACCGGAGGCAACCTTGCGCTTCAGCTCTTCGGTCGGGATGGGGCCTTCGTTTTCACCTTCTCGTTGCAGGTAGTAGTTGGGCATGGGTGGTGGGCGGGGATTTAGCCTATGGGTGGGGCGGGGGTGTCCAGCCATGGGTGGCCGCGGTGCAGCCTTGGGCCGGGATTGAGGAATCAGAGAGGATTTTGGGCCTTCTGTCGATTCATTTCATTGCGATTTCATTGATAATCAACGTTCACGGAGTATCTCGTTTTTCAGCTTTTTTGGCCTCGCGGGCCTCCTGAAAGAACTCCTGCAGGATGTGGAGGCATGGGCCCTCTAGGACGCCGGAGGTGATTTCGCAGTGGTGGTTGAGGGGCGGATTGGACTGCAGAAGGTTGATCCAGCCGCCTGCACCACCCGCTTTAGGGTCCCCACAGCCGAAGACGACGCGCGTGGGTCGGCAGTGCACGATGGCCCCTGCGCACATGGTGCAGGGTTCCTTGGTGACGTAGAGCGTGCAGCCCTCCAAGCGGCGATCACCCATGGCTTCCTGAGCCGCAGTGAGAGCCAGCATTTCGGCGTGTGCGGTGCCGTCCTTGAGGGTCTCCACCTGATTCCATGCACGAGCGATGACGTGGCCCTCGTGAACCACGACCGCACCCACCGGCACCTCGTCGGCACGGTAAGCTTTCTGGGCCTCTCTCAAGGCGAGGCCCATGAAGTGCTCATCGCTGGCCAGATCGATTTGGAACTCCGGATCCACAGGCCCTGCATAGTCCACGCCCACGGGAGATGCACGTCCGAAACCGCAAAAGAGCGTTGCACGTCATGAGGCAGTGGGGATCATTCAAATGGCATGTGCGGCATTGTTGGAATCCTCAACCGAACTGAGGAGCCCGTTGACATGGGAGTGTTGGCGAGGATGACGCACGTACAGCATCATCGTGGCCCCGATGACACCGGATTCGCCGGCTTCTCCATGAGTAGAGCCAAGGTGGAGATGTTGGAGGGGCCGATGGAGGGCTTGCACAGAGGCATGAGCGGGGGAATCGGCTTCAATCGCCTGTCCATCATCGATTTGTCCATCAATGGCCGTCAGCCCATGGTCTCGCAAAACGGTCAGGTGCTTCTGGCTTACAACGGCGAGACCTACAACGCCTCTCAGTTTCGGGGCGAGCTGGAGAACAAGGGTTACCGCTTCCGTAGCCTCACCGACTCCGAGGTCGTGCTGCACCTTTATCAGGAGCACGGCATCGACGGAATGCTGGAAAGGATGGAAGGCATGTTTGCCTTTAGCATCGTCGATTTGGCCAAGCAAAAGCTGTACTTGGCTCGCGATCATGCAGGGATCAAACCGATGTATTGGTGCAGTATCGATGGTTCACTGTTGTTCGCCTCCGAGGTGAAGGCCTTTCTTGAACACCCTGGGTTTGCTCCTGAAATCGACGAAGAACACCTTGATGAGTATCTGTTGGCCAATCACAACGGTCACGATCGCACGTTGTACAAGGGTGTCCGGCGAGTGCCTCCGGGGCATTACATGGAGGTCGATGCATCGGGTGAACGCCTGGTGAGGTATTGGAAGCCCTGCTTGGATGATCGCACCGATGTCAGCGGTGCGGGGGCTGACGTACTGGCCCGGGTTTTCGAAGAGAGTGTGAAAGCTCATCTCGTGAGTGATGTGAAGTTGGGATGCCAGCTGTCCGGGGGCGTGGACTCATCCCTGATCTCGCTCTTTGCCAGCAAGCATTTGGGCTCGCGTCTACATACCTTTTCCATCGGTTATGAGAATGCGGACTTCTCGGAGGATCACTACATCGATCAGGTGGTGGAAAAAATCGATTCGGTGGCGCATCGAACAGAGCTGAACTCAGAATTGTTCTGTCGCGAATTGACGAAGACTGCCTGGCACATGGACGAACCGCTCCCGCTGCCGCAATGCATCGGTTTCAGGTTGCTGGCAAAGATGGCTTCGCGCGAGGTGGTCGTCTTGCTCGGCGGGGAAGGAGCGGATGAGCTGATGGGCGGCTACAAACATCTTTTCTGTGTGGCGCACCGGATGCGCCACCCCTTGGCGACCCGACTCATGGCTCGGAGGAAAAGAAAAGCGGCCCTGCGCTTCATGATGGATTACCCGCTGGAGCATCACATGCTTCTATCCCGTTTGGGCACACGCATCCCCTACTGGCATCAACTGCGGCCCGAGGGGGATCTTGAAGCCGTGTTGGATCAGGCCCGTACGATGATGCCGCGTCATGCAGATCCACTCAAAGCCATCAGGCTCTATGATATGAGAGGTTGGCTGGCCCACGTCCTCAACATTCAGGACAAGATGGCGATGTCTCAGTCGATTGAAAACCGCGTGCCCATCATTGGGCGGAAGATGACGGAATTCGTATTTTCGCTGCCCAGCCATTGCTTTCTCAAAGGGGCGATGAATCCGTTCAATGGCAAGTCGTCAAACGCGTACACCAAGATACTTTTCAAGCAGGTGGCTCGGCACCACTTTGGTCGTGATTTCGCATACCGCGACAAAGTGGGATTCATTCAGCCTTTGGGCGATTATCTCGCCAGCTCTCAAATGCGCGAATTGTTGGAGGACCTGATCATGCCCGGCATGCAGCAGCGCGGTTTGTTGGATGTGAAACGCGTCCGTGCACTCGCGGAGCATCCAGGCGGTGGAGGAAATTATCTGTTCTGGAACTGCATCACCTTGGAATTGTGGGCACAGATGTTCATCGACCGGACACTGAGTCCCTGACCTCGCTCGTTTTTTCCGTGTCGTCCGGCGCTTTTGGGTTTTGAATGCCAACGTGAATCGCTTCGACCCCACTCTCGTCGCCCCTTCTCTACTAGCGGCAGACTTTTCGCAGATCGGAGCTGAAGTGAAACGGGCAGTAGCTGCTGGTGCGGACTGGATGCACCTCGATGTGATGGACGGCCACTTCGTGGACAACATCTCTTTTGGTCCCGCAGTGGTGAAGACGGTCGATGAGGTCGACGACATCCTTCTCGATGTGCACCTGATGATTTCACGCCCGGACCATTACCTGCCGAGCTTCATTGAGGCGGGCTCGGATCTCATCACCGTGCATGTGGAGGCCGATCACGATGTGGCCGACACCCTCAAGCGCATTCGTGAAGCCGGGGTGCAGGCGGGTCTTGCGCTCAATCCGGCTACCGACATTGCCGCTGTGGAGCACTACCTCGACCAGATCGACCTGCTCTTGTGCATGACCGTGGTGCCCGGCTTTGGCGGACAATCCTTCATGAGTGAAGTGCTGCCCAAGATTGAAGCTGCCGCCAAGCTGCGTGCAGAGGGTGGTCACGATTTCCACATTGAAGTCGATGGTGGCATTGCAGCCGATACCGCGGCCCAATGTGCGGCGGCGGGAGCCAATGTCATGGTGGCGGGCTCCTCCACCTTCAAAGCGCCGGACATGTCCGCCGCGATCTCGGCCATCCGTGGAGCTTGAACTTGCCTGTCGCCGGAGGCGGTCGTTAGAAAGGTGCATGAGAATTTTCACCTGCCTGCTGCTGTTTGCCGGCTTCGCATTTGCCGAAGACAAGAAGCCCACTCTGGAAGAGAAAATTGCGGAAACGAAAGCTCTGGAGTTGGAGGTGAAGGTCATCAAAAAGGGTGAGGCCGTATTGCAGGTCATGCCCATCCTGATGGACAAACCCTTCCTCAGTGATTGGTTTGCCGACGGCCCGCGCAGTCTGCGTGTGGATGGCGACAAGCTTCAGGCCTGGTTCAAGGCCCGCGGTGGAAAGGACAGCATTCATGCCTTCAAGCTTCCCAAGGAGGGTGGCAAACTGACCTACGATACCGGCTTTGGCGAAAAGGGCATTGCCAAATACGACCGCGAGCACCGCCCCAAGAGCGATTGGAAGCCCAAGGAGGACTACGGTGATTGGGGGGACTCCATCATCAGCCGTCCATTGGGGGAACTCGTTGGCAAGCCCGAGAAAAGCGAAGAAAAGGAAAAGGGTCAGCTGCTCAAAATCGAAGATGCCGATGGCAAGCCCGTAGCGGAACTCGGTTTTGTCGATAAGGACAACAAGCTTTGCTGGCTGCACAACTTCTGCAGATACAAGAACATCGTGTTTCTTGTGGATGGCAATTGCCGCAAGATCGGTGTTTGGACGATGGACGGCGGCCACCTCTTCAACATCGAGTGCCGCGAGTTGGGTCTCGACTATCCCTGGGTGCAGTCCATCGACATCACGGAAAAGGGCGAGCTGTATCTCGGCTTCACCCAGAAGCGCAAGAAGGCGGACGGCAAGGGTGGCTCCAGCATTCAAGAGGCGGCCTTCCTCAAGATTACCGGTCTCGACACCATCAAGTGATGCTGAGGGCTTGCGGGTCTCAAGCGGCTATCGTTCACTAAAGGCATGGAACGACCCGACGGCCGCGAGCCCAATCAACTGCGCGAGATCTCCTTCATTCCCAATGTGGCGCCGCATGCCACGGGGTCGGTATTGGTGAGTTTTGGCAACACCCGGGTGATTTGCTCCGCCACCGTGCAGGAGGATGTGCCGCGCTGGATGAAGCAGCAGAAGGTCAGTGGCGGTTGGCTGACTGCCGAGTATTCCATGCTTCCTTACTCCACCCTGGATCGCAAACCGCGCGACATTTCGCGCGGCAAGCTGGACGGGCGCTCTTCGGAAATCCAACGCCTGATCGGCCGCTCCTTGCGCGCCGTGGTGGATCTGCAAAAGCTGGGTCCGCGCACTGTGTGGGTGGACTGTGATGTGCTCCAAGCCGACGGTGGCACCCGCACCGCTTCGGTGAGTGGTGGCTGCGTTGCGGTGGCCATCGCCTGCAACCGGCTTTTGGGCGAAGGCAAGATCAAGGACTTCCCCATGACTCAACTCGTGGCTGCGGTCTCCGCCGGCGTCTATCAACAAACTCCCATTCTCGATCTCAACTATCCCGAAGACAAAGATGCCGCT
>CAZIPY010000009.1:0-2799 GCA_964541125.1 uncultured Luteolibacter sp.
GAAATTACCTAAGACTCCATTCAGCGTGATCTCGCCCATGTCTCCTAGCTGTGGACCGGCCATAGCCATGGGGACAACGGATGAACAAATAAGACCTGCAACCAATAATTGGCTCTTCATTTCTCACTCCCTTTAGTTCTCTAAACGTAAGAGTGTGCTTCCCAACTACGACCTGCGCCTGCAAGCCGCGCGTCAAATGACGCTCCATCTATAAGTATGCAAATAGAAAAAGCGGACTTCAAGCTCAAACTCGGAACAAATATGGGACGTCGTTCAGTGGAATGAAAGGTGAACTCATAAGTGGCTGGAAAACCAGCAGATGCTCTCGTCTTCGGAGGAACTTCCAGCGAAAAAAAACCGAATCCAGACTAACCGGATTAGGTGGTTTCCGCTGTGGGGACACATGAAAAAACCCGCATTTCTGCGGGTTCATTGAGATCGAAATTCGGTGTTTTTAGACCGGATTAGCTACGCGAACGACGACGGACTGCAACACCTGCAAGGCCCATTGCGGCGAGGGCGCCGGTCTGGGGAAGCGGGATGAGCGTCAGAATGTCCTGCGATGCACGACCGTCCGAGAGACGATACATGTTCATGACGCGGACGCGAGCACCGAGACCTTGGTTTGCCAGCTGGCCACCGAGGGTATCGACGAAGTAGTTCGCGAGGTCACGAACGTCCTGATCAGCGGTTGTATCTTCGATTGCACGCTCGTCTTCGAGTTCCCAGATGGCAGCCTGGAGGGCTGCACCACTGCGACGACGGTTCAGGTCGCCGCTGAGGCCACCATCGCCGTTGTTGTCGAAGTCGTAGCAATCGAGTGTGCCGAACCAGAAAGCTTCGTACAGAGCAGCGGTCTTGGCGTCCAATGGGTCAGGGTTACCGCCAGCGATACCACCGCCGATGGCGCCTGCTTCGTTGATGTTGAAGCTGTACTCGGTACCGGGGCTCAGCGACTCGTTGAGCTCGATGCAGAAGCTCTGGAAGTTGCCGAACTGGACGGGGCCGGAGATCGACTGCATGGCGAACTCGCCGCCGCCGTTGTTGCCACCGAAGGGGTTCACGCCGTTGAACAACACGGTGCCGTCGGTGCCGGAAGCAGAGGCCACCCCAGCAAGGGCCGCCACGCACATTACGCAGAGGGACTTATTCATCTCTTCAATCCTTCCATGTGGGACACTGAGCCCCGAATTAGGGTATCTTCTTCACAGTGTTACAAGAAGAGGTCTCTTCTGCTCCCTTGAACACAATGGAAGGATAAACGCAATCAGGAAGGAAGTTCAACGCTCAAGTAAGATAAATGTTGAAAAAGAGCAAAACAGGGCTAAATAGACAGCCAACCGCAGATTATCGGGCCTTTTAGGGTCTGTGGAGCAATACAGATCGAACAGACCATGTCGTTACAGGCCTGCTAAAACAGCCAGAAGTTCGGTTCTTGTCTGGAAATCTAAGCCACCTGAAGGTGGTAAGCTCTCCACCAGACGAGTGGCCCTCTCTTGGTTGCCACGAAGAAGGCAGATCTTTGCCAGTAGAACGACTGAAGTGGGGTCTGCATCTCCTTCGAGCACGAGAGGATTCAGCGCGTCGTAGGCCGCGTCGAGTTGATCTGAAGCTGCATGGGCTCTTGCCTCCGCTTGTGCCAATTCTTCTAAGATCGATGTTGATGGGTCCTGATCGACCATGGCTGAGCGGACAGACTCTATAAGGACAAGTGCGTCAGTTGCTCGATCCTTCTGTCTTGCGAGAAGGTCGGCTAATGAGGCTGCTACGCCAAATTGCATTGGTGCAAGTTCAATAAGCTCCCTATGAAGTGATTCTGCGGCGACCATGTCGCCTCCGTACTTCGCGGAGAGTGCTGCGATCCAAAGCCAGTCAGGGTTCTTTCGATCACCATCGGACTCAAAAAGAGCCCTGGCGGCATCGGCATCGCTCCGTTCTCCGGAGAACCGCGCAAGTTGGACAAACCCGTTGGCTCGCGGCCCTGCAAGTGGCGAGGCAGTCGCAAGATTGAGCCATTTCCTTCGGATCGCGACTTCATTATTTGGTACCGCGAAGGCGGCGAAGAGTGCAATCCGTTGCCATCCCAGACCACCCTCTCGTGCGCGATCCAAGAATAAAGACTCTGCTTCTGCGGGGTTTCCGATTCCGGCATACGCAACAGCCATGCTGATAAGCCCTGGTGTGGGATTGTCCCGAGATTCCCGTTCCAGGCGATCTCGATAGCGTGTGAGAAGATTGATGGCAGACTGATAGTCGCGGCGATCGGTTTCGATTACCGCGAGGATTATCTCGGCCTCGAAGCTATCTGGCTTTGTGAGTTGCACGAGCTTCTCGGCCAGTGGCTTCGCGTCATCGAGTAGCCCCGCACTTCGGAGTGCTTCAACGGCTTGGCGTACCGCGGCCGGGGAATCGGGCATCGCATCAGCGGCTTGCTGTGCCGCTCTGATCGCGGCGATCGTGTCCCCTTGTGCGAAGAGGGCTCGCACTTGGTACCGGGAGGCTTCGAAGAGTTCCGGGTGCATTTCGATGAACCCGGTGAGGTTGGTGAGTAATGCTTCATCGCTCAACTCGCCTCGTCCATGCTGAATCGCCAGCTGTCGGAGTGCCTGCTGTGCATCGCCAGCATTGGTATCGAGTGTCGCTGCAACGGCAAGTGAGATCTGACGGAGTGGGTTCTTGTCGAGAAACGCCAGAATCTCTGGAGCGTTCGGGTGAGCCAAGTTCGCTTCGTTGATCGTGGTTTCCGCAACGGATGGATCACCCATGGCTCCCGCGATGCGAATCGCTTTGAGCCAATCC
>CAZIPY010000010.1:0-12077 GCA_964541125.1 uncultured Luteolibacter sp.
AAGGCGAGGGTCTCGGCGGTGTTCTCGATGTGACCAATGGGCTCGGGCTCGAGGCCGAGGTGGAGGTCGAGACCAGTTTTATTGGCGAGATCGTCCAACCATGTTGCGAACTCGATGAGGTTCTGGCGGATCACTGACTCATCGGCGCTGAAGGTCTTGTGCGAGCCGGGAAGGGTGGAGACGGAACCGCCGGCCTCGGGCTTAGCGATGACCGCCAGAATGCGGAAGAGGTTCTTGGTGTAATCGATGCGGGCCTGTTCGGTCCAATCGGGCTGGAAGACCTTCTCCTTCACCCGGGTGCCGTGGAAACTGCCGTAGGGGAAGCCGTTGATGGTGAAGACGTAAGTGTTGGTATCATCCAGCCAGGCCTTGAACTGTTGGAGCTGGTCGCCTTGCAAAAGCTCCTCAGTCGCCACGGCCGAAAGCCTCAGACCGATGGCGAAGGGCTCATCCTCGCCCAGTCGGCCCTGCTGGCGGAGGAGGTCCCGCACGGCCAGTACGTGCTGGCTCAGCATCTGCCGCGTTTCCTCCCAGCTTTCGGCCGGGTGGATGTTGGTGCAGTAGGCGAGATGGGAGGAATGGAACTTCAAGGGGAAGGCATCATGCGTTTTGAGCCTTAAAGGGCAACTCGGAATGCTTTCGTGAGATCGGGCATTTTTTGACCACGGAGGGACGGAGGATACGGAGGGGGGAGAGCTTTTCATCATGAATTGGAAGACCATGAGATGTCTCCATGTTCTGAGGGGTGGTTTGTGGTGAATGCGTCACATATTCAGCAATATCTCCGTGATCTCCGTATCCTCCGTCCCTCCGTGGTTAAAGAAAGCTGCTCAGGCCAATGGGTTCCCACAAAAAAGTGCAAGATTCGCTTGATTCGGGTCTTTTTGCCCCGTAACAAGGCCGCCCACCAAACCCGATGCTCGGGTGGCGGAATTGGTAGACGCGCTACACTAAGGATGTAGTGGGGTAACCCGTGAAGGTTCGAGTCCTTTCCCGAGCACCACTTTCCAAGTCCCGGAGTTCTTTACTGAGCTCCGGGATTTTTATGGCCAATCCAATGGTGTCGTAGCTAAGATTTTTACGAGAAATAATTCATGGTTTGTATTTATCGTCATTCTTCACTGCTTGCAGTGTCCGTCATGCTGGCTGGTGTCGGACATGCGGCCACGCTGTTGCAGGATGATTTTTCCAATGGAAACCTTGGCTCGAATCCCGGCATTGGTGGTGGGTTTGCCTACCTGGATAATGGTCAGGGGGCGGGAACAGCAGTGGAGACCGGATCAGTTGCTAGAATGACTGATGGAGCTAATAACAGTACGGTTGGCATTTATAGTACCAATGCTTTTGACCTGTCTGATTCAGCTCTGACATATACCGTGACGTGGAATATCTCCAATTGGGATCTCGGTGTGAGTAGTGGTGCGACACGTCGCCTTTTCTTCGCTCTGCAGACCAATGATAGCTTCCTTTTCACGGGTGATGCTGAAGAGAGTAGAATGTTTGTGGAAATTGATGCTGAGCTGGATGCTGCGTATTTCCGCTATCAGAACCGATCCGGGGGGAGTAACTCAAATTTCACGACTTCTCCATCTTTCGGCTTGGGTTCCTTTACGACTGATACAGATGGGTTTACCGCCACGATGGTCCTCGATTCGCTTGGATTCTCTTTCACGACCTCTGGCCTCGATGCCGCTAATCAAGTGAATATCTCTGATACCTGGGCAAATTTGGGTACTGACTTTACAACGGCTCTTGGCACTGACGGAGGCATGCATGTTTCCATCTACAACCAAAACATCCAAGCAACTGGTCAGGTGCTCGATGTCGACAGTATCAACCTGATATCGATACCCGAGCCTTCAATCGCTCTGCTTGGTGGTCTTGGATCATTGCTTCTGTTGCGACGCCGAGTCTGAGAATGCTCGGGCTATTTTTTGTTCAGCGTTTTCCAAGATTCAGATGAATCAGCGAGGTGTTCGGCGGCGGGCTTTTTGATCCCGTAGCATTGCAGGGTCACTGGACCCTTGTAGCCGATCTCATCCAGGGTCTTGAGCACGCGGCTGACGTCGAAGGTGCCAGAGCCCAGCGGCTGGATGAGTTGTTTCCAGTCGGTCTTGGGTTGGTCGAGTTGGTTAGCGCCGTTCACCTGCACCAGCATCAGGTGGGGGGCGATGCGCTTGAGGGTGGCTTCGAGCTCCGTGTGGGGGTTCTGGGCGAGGAAGTGGCAGAGGGTGAGGCTGAGACCGAGTTTGGGACGTTCGGCGAGCTTATGGACGCGCTCGCAGTCCTTCACCGTGGCGGTGTGGAAGTTGACGTGGGGGTAGAGGCAAGTCTTGAGGCCGTATTTGGCGGCGAGGTCGACGACCTTGCGGGCGGTCTCAGCGGCTTGCTCGTCGCTTGCCTTTCCGCCCTTCGGATTGGTGAGCGACAGCCAGACGATGGTTTGGTGGTCTTTGATGAGCTCGAAGTGAGCCTCGAGATTGGCAGGAGGTTCCTGGCCGGCGGGAATGGTCACGTAGGTTGCCAGAACCTTGAGGCCCTCGGCCTTGCAGGCATCGGCCATTTCCTTGGAGAGGGAGGGGCGGGTGACAAAGCCGCCGTAGCCGAGTTTCTTGAGGAGTGCTGCCTTGGCTGCCGGCTCTTTGACGTCGTTGAGGCCGTTATCCAAGGCGTGGAGCGAGCGTTCCGCGTGCAGGAGTGGAGAGAGCAGTAGGCTGAGGGCGATAATCAGGCGCATCATCTAGGAACGATGCTGCACAGCTTCCTTTTTCAAAAGCTCAATCCGAGGTTGAACTGGCCCTGAGTCCCGCCAGACTTTTCAACATGATGCTTCGGATGCTTCTACTCGCTGTTGTCGGTCTTTCCATGCTCCACGCCGAGCGCCCGCCCAACGTCATCATCATCATCACCGATGATCAGGGCTACGGCGACATGTCGGCACACGGCCATCCGCTACTCAAGACGCCTCACATGGATAAGCTGCACGGAGAGAGCCTTCGTCTGACGGACTTCCACGTCGATCCGACCTGCTCTCCCACCCGAGCCGCGCTTCTGACTGGCCGCTATTCCACTCGCACGGGCGTCTGGCACACCATCAACGGGCGCTCACTGATGCGTCCGCAGGAACTGACCCTCGCTGAGATCTTCAAGGCCAATGGCTACGCCACTGGCATGCTTGGTAAATGGCACCTCGGTTCGAACTATCCCTGCCGTCCGGTTGATCAGGGTTTCGATCACAGCATCCTTCACTTTGATGGCAGCATCGGTGGCGGTCCCGACTATTGGGGTAATGACTACTACGATGACCACTACATGACTAAAGACGGCTGGAAGCAGTTTAAGGGTTACTGCACCGACGTGTGGTTTGAGGAGGCCGCCAAATTCACCGAGACCAACAAGGACAAGCCCTTCTTCCTCTACCTCGCTACCAACGCGCCACACGGTCCCTACATCGTGCCGGATAAGTATTCGGATCCCTTCAAGAAAGCCGATCCCAAGATGCCCGATGCGCTGGCCAAGTTCTACGGAATGATCGCCAACATCGACGAGAACCTCGGGAAGTTCCGCAAGCACCTCGAAGATATCGGCGTCGCGGAGAACACCATCCTCATCTACATGACCGACAACGGCACGACTGCCGGTTGGATCTGCCTCAAACCCAAGTATGACTACTACAACGCTGGTATGCGTGGCTGGAAGGGTTCGGCTTGGGAAGGTGGTCAGCGCGCACCCTTCTTCATGCATTGGCCTAAAGGCGGACTCAACAAGGGCAAGGATATCGATGGGCTCACTGCTCACTTCGATGTGCTACCGACGCTAGTGGATATTTGTGAATTGAAGAAACCCGATGGTCCCAGAGTGGATGGCATGTCGATGGTGGGCCTGCTCCAAGGTGGAGATCCCAAGGTCTTCGATGATCGCACCATCTTCTCCCACGTCCAGCGAACCTACACGCCACCCAAGTGGGATGATTCCGTGACTATGAAGGGTCCGTGGCGTCTGATGAACGGCAAGGAGCTCTACAATCTCGATTCCGATCCCGGTCAGCAGACCGACATTGCGGACAAGCATCCCGAAGTGGTCAAAGCGTTGCGTGCGGACTATGAGACGTGGTGGGAAACCATCGTGCCTGAAACTAAGCAGACCGTGCATCTAGGCCTGGGTGGAGCGGAGAACCCGACCACGCTCTATGCTCACGACTGGCTCATGCCTGGGGTGAAGCCTGCTGCTTGGCACCAAAACAGCATCAAACGGGGCGATCTGAGTAACGGCCCCTGGGCGGTGAATGTGGAGAAGGCTGGCATCTATAAGATCGAGCTCTATCGCTGGGCGCCCTACCTCAACAAGGCCATGGATCAGAAGGCGGCTCGTTTGAGTATCGGTGGCTTTGATCAGGAGATTATCCTCAAGCCTGAGGACACCAAGGCGAGCTTCACGGTCGAGCTTCCCGCCGGCCCCGCCATGCTGCTCAGTACGCTGGTGAGGCCCAATGGGGATACCAGCGGCGCCTACTACGTGAAAGTCGAGCTCGTGGAGTGATGCTTCTTAGCTAAGACTTCAGATCATGGACCGCAGAACCTTCATCCATCTCACGGGGCTCGCTGGCTTAGGTGCCGCTTCCCGCTGCTTTGGCCAAGAAGTAGCAGGGGACAAGGCGCCCTTCAAGATCGGCATCACCGATTGGGGGCTCAAAGCCACCTGCGATCCCGAGGCTTGCCAGTTGGCGAAGGAATGCGGCTTGGAGGGGATTCAGCTTTCCTATGTGCCGGCACACAAGGAGCGCGACCTGACGAAGAAGGAAGTGCGGGATGGCTTCATCGCCGAAGCCAAGAAACACGAGATCGAAGTCGCCTCAATGGCGATGGGGATCTTCAACGGCCGGCCCTTCGCGTCGACACCCGAAGCCGAAGATTGGGTGAGCCAATGCTTCGATATCATGACCACCCTCAAGCAGAAGGTGGTGTTGTTGGCCTTCTTCGGCAAAGGGGATCTCAAGAATTTGCCGGATCAGCAGAAGTTGGTGATTGAGCGCCTGAAGAAGCTCGCGCCTCTGGCCGAGAAGAAGGGCATCCAGATCGGCTTGGAAACCTGGCTAAACAAAGAAGAGCACATGTCCATCATCGATGGTGTGGGTTCAGAAGCGGTGAAGGTCTATTACGACACCGCCAATATGACCAAGATGGGCTACGATATCCACGAGGAGATGCGCTGGCTGGCGAAGAAAGGTGCCATTTGCCAAATCCACATGAAGGAGGTGGGTAATCGATTGGGCGAGGGGAAGGTCGACTTTCCCGAGGTCAAAGAGACCCTGGCTGCCATCGACTATAAGGACTGGCTGATCATCGAGGCCGGCGTGAAAGATGATTGGAAAGCAGATGCCACGAAGAACGGGGCCTATCTCAATATGTTGTTCAACGGAGTTTAGGGGGGCACATGCTGACGTCTGGTCAGTAGTCTATTCCAAATTTGGTGTATGCAAACAACTCAACAGATAACGAGGCAGCAACTTGATGATGTTGTTGATGAAATTTTCAAGCTGGGTGAGGTGACCGTTAAAGAAGCGAGCTCGAGTTATGATGCAGTACTTCGCGAATTTCCAGACTCCGAATCACTAAAGGCTGACCTTAACTGTTCTGGTGTTAGTAGACCTTTTCTTTATGCCATCTACTATCCAGATGTTGGTGGCCATGTTTATGACCGGCGCATCGAACTAATTCCCGAGAAGTGTGAAGGGCATACTCACCGCTTTAGTTATGCAGGCTGGGGGTTGATTCAATTGCAGTGCCGGTTCCATGATGATCAGAGTGTCGAATGCAGGATTGCAGTGAATTCCGAGGTCAGAGCATCCAACTGGAGAGAGACTTCTCCAGATATGGGTGATCCGGCTCTATGGGATTGGAAGGTGGTGAAGTCTAAGGCGGGCCGTTTGACGCGATTACTCAGAAAGCTGGGCAAGGAAAGTGCAAAATAATGCACATGCTTGATGCTGGGTAGACCCTGCCTTCACTTTCGTGCCTTTTCGTGTATTTCGTGGTTAAGAACCAATTCGCTCTGTTTCTTAGGTGCTAAGCTGAAACTGTTCCAGTTTCGGAGTCAGAAGGGGGGCTCTTTTTCATTCCCCCAAAGGCGGTTTCATGAAGAATACGTGATCCGTTTTCCTAGGGTAAACCAAGGATAACGCTGCTCCCCACTCCCCACCATGACTTCATTACTGCGCTCCCTCCTCGCCGTCTTTGTATTCACTTTTGCCCTCGCTGGTCTGTCTCAGGCCAAAGCACCCAAACTGGAAGGTGAACCGCTCGGTGTCACCGGAATTCATGCCACGGAGAAGGGCAAGGTCCTGAATGTGGAAGGGGCCCAGAAGGGGAGTCCCGGCGAGGGTAAGGTCAAGAAAGGCGATGTCCTCATTGGCGTGAACGGCAAGAAGTTCAGCAAGCCTAAGAGCGACATGGCCAAGGCCATGGACTTGGCAGAGAGCGAGGCCGGTAAGGGTAAGCTGAGTCTCATGCTGAAGGGTGGGAAGACGGTGGATCTCTCCATCCAAGTTCTTGGCGACTACAGCGCCACCGCCCCCTACCGCTGCCCCAAGACCGACAAGATCATCACCATGACGGCAGACAAGCTCGTCGCCTCTGGAAAGAACGGCCGACTGAGCGCTGAAATTCTCGGTCTGATGGCCACCGGCGAGAAGAAGTACATGGAGGCCGCCACCAAAATGGTCAAAAGCGGTGACTGGATGAAGTGGGATGGCTCCAAGTTGGAGAACAAGCACCTTGGGACTTGGGGTTGGAGCTATCTGCTTATCGCACTAAGCGAATACTATCTGCTGACCCACGATGAGGCGGTCCTGCCTCCCATCAAGTCGCTGGCCATCACTCTAGCCTGGGGACAAGATCCGAAAGGCATGTACGGCCACCGCATGTCCGATCCCAATCTCAACTTCCGTTTGCCTGGCTACGGTGCCATGAACCAGACCACGCTTTCCTCCTTCATTGGTATGCTGATGGCCCGCAAATGCGGGATTAAGGACCCTCAGTTGGAGAAGGCCATTGAGAAGACCGGTGCCTACGTCAGTCAGTATGCGGGTCGCGGGTCTTTCCCTTATGCGGGTAGCGGCCCGTATTCAGGTGGCTTCAACAACAACGGCATGAGTGGCATGGGCGCGGTGAGTATGGAGCTGCTGGGTAACAAAGAGGGAACCAAGTTCTTCGCCAAGTGCTGCGCCACCACCTACGACAAGCTCGGACAGGGGCACGCCAGTGCTTTCTTCAATCCCTTTTGGACGACCTTGGGTGCGGCGCGCTCTGGCCCTGCGGTGACCTCGGAATACTTCAAACGTATCCTGCCTTTCCACAATCAGCGCCGCATGCACGATGGCACATGGGAGCCCGACTGGAAGCCCGGCACCCACGACGCTGTGGCGCTGCTGACTTATTGCGTGGGCCGCCGTGCCCTCATTATCACGGGTCGAGAAATGGACGAATCCATCTGGGCCAAGCCCAACGAGGTGGAGGGTATCATCAATCTTAGCAAGTTTGAGATGAAGGGCAGGAGTGCTCAGGAAGTTCTCAAACTATCGGCAGAGCATCCCATGCCTCAAATTCGACGCAAAGCCGCGGGGGCTTTGGGTGAGCATCGTGAGGAGATGACACCGACGTATGTGAAATGGATGAAAAGCGGTACCGCCGAGCAGAAGAAGACGGCCATCGGTCAATACGGCTGGTGGATCAAACCGGACGTGAAGCTACCGCATTTGCCAGCGATCGCTGCCATACTTACCAATCCCGAGGAGCCTGTGGATGTCCGCAAGTCGGCGGCGGGATCCATCGCTTACATGGGGGAAGAGGCCCGCAAGTATTACATGGACATCGTGCGCCTCTCCAAGGAGGCCAACGACCCCGGCATGGGCAAATTCCTGCAGGCTTTGTGCAGTCGTCCGTTCAAGCATGATCTCATCAAGACCGATGCAGATAAGGAAGCCGTCTACGAGTTGGCGGGCATCCTCACACATGCCCGCGACCAAGGTCAGCGAGGCCAAGGCTTCAATATGCTCATTGGTATGCCGGCTAAGGATTTTCACCGCTTTGCGGATCGCATCGACTATGTTTTCCAAGGTGATGATCCCACCTGGACCTCCTACAGCAATCCCAGCAACGACGTTGCGCCCGCGGTGGAACTGCTGGCCAGCCTCAATATCAAGGAGGGTCTCGATTACGCCCTCAAGATCATGGATAGCCGCCCGAAGGGGAAACATAACTTCCGCTTCCGTGCTAGCTTCGCGGCGCTGCAGGCTTACCGTGGCAACGCCAAGGAAGCGCTCAAGGTATTCCAGGAGCGCCACGGTGCTGACAAGAACTACGGCCGTGCCCACGGCGCCTACAAGAAGATGATCGAGATTGTCGAGGGCGACAACAATCCGCCCAAACTCGTGCCGATGGCCGAGGTGATTGCGTTGGGTAAGAAGTGAGCCTTAAGAAATGAAGATCTCCTTACTTGGCCTCTTGCTTTTGATTTTTCCTTTCGTGCTCAATGCCGAGGAAGCCGATAAGAGCCCATTGGATCAAGAGGTCATCAAGTTGGATGGTGGTGAATTGATCTTTCGGCGTATCGATCCATCGAAATATGACAAGAAGCTGGACGGCTTTTTCCTTCTGGAGTCAGAAGTGACCAATCAGATGTTCGCCCGCTATCTCCGCGAGGCTGGAAAAGTTAAAGAGGACTGGAAGTGGTGGAGGGAAGAGAAGTCTCGCCGAGAGAAAGGGATTCATGGGCATACAGCGTCAACGGTCTATGACGTCGATAATGAAGACCTGTTGTGGCAGGAAAATACGCCACCCAAAGGAAGGGGGAATTATCCAGTCGCCTTTATCCGCCACGCTGACGCGGAGGCTTATTGCGCGTGGCTGAGTAAGCGCCATTCGGTGCTTGGAGTGTTTCGTCTGCCTACGAAACATGAGTGGCTGGTCGCAGCGTATGGACGGAACCGAAAGTTTCCTTGGGGAGATCAGAAAGATCTTTCCATCCCTTGTGTCTCACTCTCATACGATAAGATGAGGAAGACTCCAGTTTCTGTGAAGCAGCCCACTAAGGATGTAACGCCGGAAGGTATTCGCCACATCTGGGGAAATGTTCGTGAGTATATTCAGGCTCCCGGTAAAGGAGATGATGTCTATTGGATGGGAGCGTCTTTTAAGACTTACCCTCGCGATGATGGTTGGCCCCTTAAGCCCTCGCAGGACTATTGGGGTTTTGTGCACAGCCCAGACAGTAGGCTCGAAAGCGTCGGTTTTAGGGTGGTTTTAGTCCCTAAACAGAAACCTTGAGTGCCTGATTACTTCGCCCCCTGGATCCGCAGGGTTGGCTTGTCCGCTTTAAGGGCGATGGCCATCGCGGCCGTCGGTTGCACTCGGGGTGACATGTAGTAGCCCTTTTCGTGGCGGTTGCGGCCGGGAGTGACGACGAAGGCACCGTCGTGGGTGCGCGACATGTTGATGAAAGCCTTGTTGTAGTCGTAGAACTCGCGCATGGCCTTTTCCTCAGCCAGCTGAGCGCCGATTAGGGCCCAGGCCCAAGCGAGGGTGTTGCAACCGTGGCCATCATTGAGGCGGGTTTTGGCGACAACCAGACCGTTGGTGACATTCTTGATGTGCTCAGGGGCTTCTTTCTTGGCCACGTGGTGAGTGATGAGTGAAAGACCCTGACGACCGACTGGGGTGTAGGCGCCGGTCGCAAAGCGATAACCCATGTAACCGGTCTTGTTGGTGTGGGTGTGAACGCATTCGTAGGCGATGTCGCGGTTGAAGTCTTTGATCTCCGTGCCGCAATCCTCGGCGAGCTCCCAAGAGAGGATGGCCATGAGGGTGGTGATGGTCATGGTGCCATAGCCGGCGATGCGCGCGCCGTGACCGTTGCCGCCCTTGAGGAAGTTTTTGGCCTGGGGTTTGCCGCCGTGCATGGCGTCCTTGTAGTCGGCGGGGTCGATGACTTGGGAGAGATAGAGGCGCTCACAGAGTTTGCCGATGGTTGGCAGTACGCGCTTGTCCTTGGTGCGCAGGTAATATTCGCAAAGGAAGATGCATTGGTAGGAGGGGTACCAGGTCCACTGTTTCTCGCCAGGCATGTCGTTCCATTTCATGGCCATCTCCTCCGCTTCCTTGAGTTTGTTGTGGGCGAGAAGCGATAGCGCGAGGATTCCTTTTTCGTGTACGGCGCCGGAGCGCTCCGAAGGATTGGCCAGCAGGTAGGCCATGGCATCGTTGGCCAGCTTCTCGGACTTCTTGCATTTGAAGGGGAAGGTAGGAGAGAACTTGCCGATGGCTTCGAGTTGAATGGTGACCTTGATCGGCTTCTCTTTGCGGGTGACATCGATTACCAGTTTGCCGTCCTTGCCCTCGGCTTCCTCAATGGCCAGGCCCATGTCCATAATGGGGCCTTCGAGGCCACTACCGGCTTTCATACCATAAAATTTTCCGAAGGTGTGTTTGTTGAAGGGTTTGCCATTGATGCCAGTGATGATGTCGTCGATCTGCAGCTGGCCCTTGGCGGGGGATTGGTCGAAGACGTGTTTCACCACGAAGGTGTTCTCGGTGATGGTGGCGCGGGCTCCCGTAGGGCCTAGATTCATCAGGAAACCGGGCACTTCTTTATCCGGGCCTTTCTTGGTGGGCTTCTCCCATTGGTCGATGTTGGTTTCATCGAAAATGGCCTGGGATGGCAGAGCCAGCAGAGCGAGGGCGGCAAGGGTGATGAAGGGGCGTTTGGGCATGATCTTTTGCATACGGAAGTGGGTGGCCGGACTTTGCACAGGAATCGAAGGCTCTGGCCCGCTTTTTCGCTCGCAAGCTGTGCGGATTTGGGACTTCTTCAGGCGTCCCATATGTCAGCAATCAAACCAGCCATCATTGCTCCTCTGGATCCCGGCTTTGTGCCGGCCGTGCTCTTCAATCGCGCTTACCGCGAGAAGGTGGAGGCTTCCGGCGAAGGCGTGGACCTGGTCATCGCGCTGTGGCGCGAAAGTGGCCAAATCTCGCGCTACGAGACGGTGGTGTCGCCCAAGGCAGATGCTGAGACACTCCGCTATATCGAACGCATCGTGAAGTTCCTGCTTTGGTCGCGCGGTGGCTGGAAGCTGACCATTGGGGGCCCCAAGGCCATTGGCGAGGCGATTAAGAAGGCCTACAGTCCGCGAGGCGCGCGAAAGTTTGATGTCCAGATGATGGAGAAGGCCTACGGGCGCAAGTTTCAGGTGGTGGTGACCACTGCCGCCAAGGTGCCCGCCGAAAAGTCCAATGAGGAAGCCGCAGGCGGTCACCTCAAGGGTTGCCGCATCGGGTTCGATCTCGGTGCCAGTGACTACAAGGTTTCAGCGGTCATCAATGGTGAGGCGGTCTTCACCGAAGAGGTTCCCTGGGATCCTAAGAATCAGAAGGACCCTGGTTACCACTATCACAACATTTCATCGGCCCTGCATCGTGCAGCTGCTCACATGCCACGCGTGGATGCCATCGGCGGAAGTTCGGCCGGCATCATCGTGGATAACGAGATTCGCGTGGCGTCTTTGCTGCGCTCCATTCCAAAGTCCAAGTATGCGACCGCAGCTGCCGTGTTCAAAACCGTGCAGAAGGATTGGAAAGTCCCGATGACCGTCATCAACGACGGCGACGTCACCGCACTCGCCGGTGCGCTTTCGCTTAAGAAGACCGGCATGCTCGGCATCGCCATGGGTTCGAGCGAGGCAGTTGGCTACATGGACCCCAAGGGTCACATTCTCGGTTGGCTCAACGAACTGGCCTTCGCACCTGTGGACTACAATCCGAAGGGTGGTCTCGATGAGTGGTCCGGCGACGTCGGGGTGGGGGCGATGTATTTCTCCCAGCAAGCAGTCAACAAGCTGCTTGGTGCCGCTAAAATTAAGCTGCCCGCCAAGATGGGCCTGCCCGAGCGCCTAGTCGAAGTGCAGAAGCTCATGGAGAAAGGCGACAAACGTTGCGTGAAGCTCTACGAGACCATCGGCGTTTACCTTGGCTACACCATTCCGCATTACTGCGACTTTTACGACTACAAGCACATGTTGATCC
>CAZIPY010000011.1:0-5537 GCA_964541125.1 uncultured Luteolibacter sp.
TGGCTCAAGAAGGAAGGCGATCAGGTGGAAATCGGGGACGAGGTCGCCGAAATCGAAACCGACAAGGCAACCATGGCGATGGAGGCCTTCGATGAGGGGGTGCTGGCCAAGATTCTCATTCCCGAGGGCGGGAAAGCAGCCATTGGCAGCGTTCTGGCCGTGATTGCTGCGGACGGAGAGTCCGTGGATGACGATGCTGGAGCTCCGGAACCAGCGGCGGCTCCCGAGGCCACACCAGCTGAGGCGGCCCCTGTCCCTGCCGAGCCGGCTGCTCCTGCCGCTAGTCCGGCAGCCGCGGCCCCGGCAGCGTCGGGTGGAGAACGGATCAAGGCCTCACCCCTGGCCCGGAAGATTGCCGGTGATGAAGGAGTGGATCTTGGTGGTGTCAGCGGCTCAGGCCCTGGCGGCCGGATCGTGAAGGCCGATGTCATTGCTGCTTCGGTGGGTCAGAGCGCCGCCCAAGCCACTGGTCAGGCTGCGCCCGCTGCGGCTCCGGCTGCAGCAGCGCCGACCGCCGTCGCCCCAACCGTGGGGGCAGGCGACCAGCGGGTCGAGCTGTCCAGCATGCGCCGCATCATTGCCGATCGCCTCTTGGCCTCCAAGACGACCATCCCTCATTTCTATCTCCACCTCGAAGTGGATGCCTCGCCACTCATGGCGATTCGCAAGCAGATCAACGCCCAGGCGGAGGTCACCCACGGCAACAAGTACACAGTCAACGATTTCATCCTCAAGGCGGTCATCAACGCCCTGCAGGCCGTACCCGCCGCGAACGCCTCCTTCAACGGCGATCACATTGTCCAATTTGAGAAAATCGGGATCGCGGTGGCGGTGGCTATCGATGATGGCTTGGTGACCCCCGTGGTGAAGGATGCCGCCTCGAAGTCCCTCCTGCAGATCTCCAAGGAGGTGAAGGATCTTGCCGTCCGGGCCCGGGACATGAAGCTAAAGCCTGACGAATTCGATGGAGGCACCATCACCGTGTCCAATCTTGGTGCTTATGGTATCGAGTCATTTGATGCGATCATCAACCCTCCTCAAGCGGCAATTCTCTCCGTCGGATCCATTCAAGAGAAGCCGGTCGTCGTGGACGGCCAGCTGTCGATTGGTTTGCGCATGAACCTCGGTCTGTCTTGCGATCACCGGGTGGTGGACGGAGCGGTTGGCGCCGAGCTGCTGGGCCAGATCAAGAAACTCCTCGAGAATCCCGCTCTGATGCTGGTCTAGGGAGGGATGGAAGGGCATCGCTTCCCTGACCCCTTCCAAGTCATTGAACTCCAGCAGATTGCTCGCTCGGTATTCGGCGTAGTGGTCTCGAGCTTTCCAGCCCGTAGGAGGAAGCGGCCACAGTTGACCAAATCGACCCTAGCTTGGCGGGCGCTCCTTTGTTGATTCCAGTAAGGGATCTGTTAACCAGAGGTATCATGAAGAGAAGCTTCCGCCCTTGGTGCCTGGCCATGCTGATTCCCTTGCTCCTGACCGCTTGTGAGGACAAGGAACTCGAGGCGGAGAGCCGGGACCAGCAGGCCCGCATTGCCGAACTGCAGGCCGAGGTGGACCTACTCACCGCACGGCTTGGGCCGGAAGACCCAGGCGACCCCGCCGAGGACCTCGTCCATGTGAAGGGCCAGGTAGCGGAAGCGGAGAAGCGGGTGGCTTCCCTCCAAACCGAATTGGTCGCTCTCACCGGTGAACTCGAGAAGGCCGAGAAGGAATTCCAAGACTACAAGCAGAAGTACCCGATTCCGGAGTAGGAACGAGCAACGCGCGATTTATTATGTTTGAAGACTTCTTCTCAAGTGCCCGGGGACCGGGGGTGGTTGGCATGGTGCTGGCCGTTGTGGTTCTCGCCTCGTTTGTTTTCTTCGGAACCATGGTTTTGGATGGGCGCTTTGGCGGTGAAGGTGTTTCTCTTGACGTCAAGATAGAAGAGCAGGCGGACCACGTTGCCTATCTCGAAAAGAAGATTGAGACCTTTGAGAAGAGGATCTCCGCTAGTAGGGAAGCCTCGGACATTCGGGCTGAAGTGGAGGTGATGGAACAGCGCCTGGCGCCTCTCACCGACGAAGTTGCCAAGCAGGAAATACAGTTGGCAGACGTGCGCGAGGGGATTGCAGAAGTGCAGGAAGCGCATCGCACCTATCGTGACAATTACCGGGATGTAGTCCGGGCCCAAGCGGTGGGGACCCGGATTGAAGAGCTCCGGACCGAGAGCGGGAAGGTCTATAAGGGTGTGGTGATCAAGGCGGTCGATTCGCTTGGGTTGAGCTTTACGACCGACAGTGGACCCAAAAAGGTGCCCTATACGGATTTGCCTGCCGAACTACAGGATCTTTACCAGTTTGGGGAAGAGGAGGCGGAGGCGCAGCGGGCGAAGCTCCGTGAGGCCGAAGCGGAGGTTGCGGCGCGGGTTGCGGCCAGCCGGCGCCAACAGAAAACCAGGCGAGACGACAACAAGGAGACCCATGATGCGGGGGAGCGGCAGCGCCTGAAGGATAAAATTGCGGAACTCGAGCGCGGGATTACTGCCGCGGAGAGGAAGATCCAGGCCGAGCACGCTACCGCCGCCAAGTACCGGTCGCTGCATGCTCAGGCCATGGCCCGCGGCAATGTGTCCTCCCACCTCGCTAAAGTCCAGAAGGCGGAGCAGGCCGCGCAACGATGGCAGAACGCCATCACTGCCGCAGAAAAGCAGATTGCTGAATTGGAGCGAATGCTTCGGTAAACACCATCGTCACCAATCATGGGCAATTCCCTGTTTCCTACCGAGCTGTCGGGAGCATTCTTCTGGTTGGGCGGGTTGGTCGGCGTCGTTCTCTTGGGCGTGTTTCTTATTCTCGTGACCGATCGAGAGCCAGCCTTGCAGGACAGTCCCGAGGCTGATGCCAGCCCGGATCAACTCGGACAGGCGAGAGTGAATGCCCTGGCCAGTGAGATCAGGCGTCTTCGCGCCGCAGAGCAGGCACGCGACCGCCAAAGAGAGGATACTGAAGAACTGGAGGGATCCATTCGCCGACTCGTTGCCCTGACCCTGCAGGAAGAGGAATTGGATACCGTGATCGAGATTCGGCAGCAGGATTTGCAAGACTTCCGGCAAGCCGAGGAAACTTACGCACTGGCCTACCGCGACTGGTTGTGGGAGTCGTCCAAAGGTCGTACTCTTGAGACACTGACAACGAAGGATGGGAATACCTACCAGTCGGTTGAATTCAAGGAGATCAGTAATAAAGGGCTCAGAGTGCGTCACGGAGCGGGGGCTGGATTGATTCCGGTGCACTTGCTTCCGGATTCCTTGCGTCGGGAATTGCAGCTGGACCTTCTACAGGGCCAGCGCTTGCTCCGGGAGAGGTTGGAGGGGGAGTGGACCGCGGCGAAGAAAGCTCGTGAAGAACGAGCGAAACGTCGCAAGGAGCGGCAGTGGCAGCAACCCCGGTCAAGGGATCGGCCCGCCAACAAACGGGTGGAGCTGCTTGCCTTGATCGAAGAGGACCGTCTGTTGCTGGCCCGTTCGCGTTTGTTGTCGCGGGAAATCTCGGAAGCCTCGGCCAAGGCACGGGGAAGTACCCGCTCCGTGCCGGGAAGTCTCGAAACCTGGACCGAGCGCTACGAACGTTTGCAGACGATGCGAGACGCCGTCGAATTGCGCCTGACGCAGACGAGGAATCGCATCCTGGCCCTCGATCCGAACTATCGCCCCGCCCTCTATTGATTGCACCTTGAGGGGGGGTGACCGCGTCAGGACAACGGGGTTCTTCCGAAGATTGAAGGCATCCTGGAATCGCGGCTCGTCAAGTGGGGTGCTTTGTGGAAGCAATGCGGCGTCATGGCTGAAAGCGCACGCGAGGAATTGAAGGAGCTTCTTTTGGAGAAATCAGTACGGACCGGCGAGTTCACCCTCGCTTCGGGTAAGACAAGTGATCTCTACATAGATTGCCGGGTGACGACGATGGATCCCCGTGGGGCGCTGTTGGTCGGTCAAGTGGGCTGGGAGGCGGTGCGCACCTATCTTGATGACAAGGGGTTTTCGGTGGAAGCCATTGGTGGGATGACCTTGGGGGCGGATCCGGTCTCCTTGGCGGTGGGGATGGCGGCCGCTCAAGAGGCACCGGAACGCGGGCTTCAGGTCTTTACAGTGCGCAAGGAGCCGAAAGGCCACGGACGCGGGAAACGGATCGAGGGGAACTTCAAGGCGGGCGACACGATCGTGGTGGTGGATGATGTGATCACTACCGGGGGCTCTACCTTGAAGGCGATTGAGGCCATCGAGGCCGAAGGGGGGAAGATTGCCCTGGCCTTGGTCCTCGTGGACCGGGAAGAGGGCGGGCGCCAGGCGATTGAAGAGAAGGGGATTCCCGTCCTGCCTCTCTTCACGCGGAGCTCCCTCCTCGGGGAATGATGGCTCAGTTGCCGTTCTCGTCTGGGTTGTAGAGCTCGGCGAAGACCAGCTCTCCCGCCGAGGTCTGCAGGGTGGAGATAACCACTACGTCTTGGGTGGTGCCAATTCTGGAGACCGCATGGTTCACCACAATCATCGTCCCGTCGGGGAGGTAGCCAACCCCTTGGTGGTCGTCCTTGCCGGAGCGCACGAGGGCCACGTGGATTTTCTCCCCGACCACCACCGCCGGTTTCAAAGCATCGGCTAAGTCGTTGATATTCAGGACGTCGGCATTCTGTAGCCGCGCGACCTTGGCCAAGTTTTCATCAGTGGTCAGGAGACGGGCACCGAGGATCCGGGCCGTCTGGATGAGGCGGGCGTCGAGGCTGTCGCTGGCTGAGACATCGGTGGAATCGTGGATCGAGATCCGGAGGTCCGGGTGACCCTGCATCTCCTCCAGGCAGTCGAGGCCGCGCTGACCCCGCTGCCGTTTCCCGACCGAGGGGGAGTTGGACATGACCTTGAGCTCGTCGAGAACAAAGCGGGGGACGATCAGGCGGCCGGTGAGGAATCCTGAGCTCTGGATCCGGGGCACCCGCCCATCCATGATGACATCGGCATCCAGGACCAGAGGTTGGCCGGAGGCAGTGTCTTGGCGGAACCGGACGTAGGGAATGACGAAGGCAAAATCATCCTGACCACTGCGCAGGGCGAGTGCCGCGCCGATGAAGCCGAGGCTGGCGAAGAAGGAAATGCTGACCGCAAGTTCGACTGTTTCGGCGCCTGCGGGGGTGAGCTGGAAGGCCTCCACGATCAGCCGGTCGATGTCGACCTTGGTCAGCAACCATGCACAGAAGAGCCCCACCAGCAGGCCGAAGGTGCCATGGGAAAATCCCCGGATGGTCACTCCCTTGGCGGCCGATTCGATCAGGATGAATAAGGCGGCGAGGACCAATCCGCCAACGATCCCCACCCAAAGTGGGATCTCGTAGGCTGAGCCGCGGGTGCTCAGGGCGACTCCCACCCCGGCGATCTCACAGACCAGGAGGTAGATGAGGCGGGCGATGGTGATCGAGGTGCTGGACGAGTTCTCTTTCACGGATTCTGTTAGACTTTCCGGAATTCCGGCCCGTGGCAAGGCAAACCCGGCGGTCACCCCTCC
>CAZIPY010000012.1:0-9245 GCA_964541125.1 uncultured Luteolibacter sp.
GGAATGGGATCGTCGAGATAGCGCACACCGGCCAAGGACTCCTTGTAGTGGGCTCGCGATTCGCGGCCCAAGGCATACGACACTCCAGCCTTAGCCATCAGGTCACCCTCGTAGGTACAATCGATGAAGACCTTGGCCTTATAGGTGATGTCACCACGCACCGTGAGCGAGACGATGCTCGCATCCTTCTTCTCCACCGACTTGAGGAGTTGATCGAAGCGCACTTCAACGCCGGCCTCCTTGAGCATTTCGAGAAAGACCTCTTCGGCGACCTTGGACTGCCAGGTGCGAGGATAGCGTTTGTCCGGATACTTGAGTTTGTCCCAACCCCGGCTGCGAAGGTGGGCGGCCAACAGGAACTTCTCACTGAGTCCGCCAAAGGTGCGCACGTCCATGTGCTCGGCCTCGTCACGGTTAAGCCCGCTGGTGCTGAGTCCGCCGACGTGCTTGGTCTGTTCTAGAAGCACCACCGAATGGCCTTCGCGAGCTGCAGAAATGGCTGAAGTAATGCCACCGGGCGTACCACCGTAGACGACCACATCCTTGGTGACTTCGGCAGCATAGGCGACAAGTGCCAGTGGGAGAGCAATGAGGAATCTGAACATGTGGCGTGGGAATACGATAGGAGGCAGCCACAGGTTTCAGCAAGATGACAATCGGATGTCGGGTGAGCTAGATTCGGTGTCAGCCCTACATTCCGTCATATGGATCTGAATGATCTAGCATTAAGACCACATCTCATAACCATCACGTCTGCTTAGTCTATCCGAACTGGTGCAAATGGCGTGGCAAGAATGCCGAATCCCCTGCAGTACCTGCAATCATTCACAATATGGGGCTTGCGCGCGGGATCGCCTACTTAAAATCATGTAGGGAGGGGTTTCCATCTCCCAGATTATGCAATTGATCGTGCCGTCGGCAAATCACTAACTCGAACTGCCTCGATCTGAGTCTCGGCGTCGAAATATAACATAAAGTTAGTATGCGAGCTAAGCATCAATCACATAACCAGCCGCAAGGATTCTCTTTGGTCGTTACTGTGGCGATGATGGTCCTATTGACCTTGATCGCCATTGGCTTGCTTAGCATGGCCTCCATCGCCGCTCGATCCACTTCAATCAATAGTGCTCAGTTGCAAGCTGAGACTAATGCACGGATGGCTCTCATGATGGCCATCAATGAACTTCAATTGCACATGGGGCCCGACCAGCGCATTTCGGCCCGTGCAGAAATTTTAGATACAGATCCCACCACTGAAGATGTGGATGGAGTGGAAAATCCAAACTTCTTGGGTGTGTGGGATTCGTGGGATACTTGGCTGAATGAGGATAAAGAATCGCTGTCGATCCAAGATACCTATCAACCTGGCCGGCATCCTTCACTGTTTCGTAGATGGTTGGTCAGTCACCCCGATGCTTCTGACTTCAATGCCGCTCTAGATGCAGCACCCACTGCCGATGCCATTGCCTTGGTGGGCGAGGGAACGGCTGGTGTTAACTCGGAGAGACATGTCAGAGTTAGCCCAGTCCCAATCATTGAGAATGGTCAAGTTGCAGGGAGATACGCTTGGTGGGTTTCTGATGAATCTCTGAAAGCGCGGCTTAATCACAATCAGAGGCCAGATGCTGGCTCATTCGAACAAGCTCAGACGGTATCGGGTCAGCTAGGCCGTCCAGGGGTGGAAAGGATGGCTCAGATGGGAGCCTTGGATCTGAATCCTGACTCGATAGGAAAGATGATCACCTTGAATCAGGCGGGTATCAGTGCAGGACAAGACGCAGTCAGGGAGCATTTTCACGATATCACAACCTACAGTATGGGTCTGCATACGGATGTGCGCTGGGGAGGGTTCAAGAGAGACCTCAACCTGGCCTTTGAATCCGAGGAGATCCCTGTGGAAATGAATCAGGCAAGTCTCTATGGAGGCCGTCCGTTTGATGCGCCGATTCGGCCAATGAATGGCGAATTGGCCAATATTGTTCCAAGCAACCCTTACGTGGCTCCCATGTCATGGAGACAGATGAGGGAGTATTATCGGCTATACCGAGATTTTTCGGGCGACGGGAAGATGAATCCAATCGAGTGGCAATCGGGAGAGCCCCTAGCTTCTCGATTCATCATGGGCAACGGAAGGAGAGATTGGGAAGTGGCAGGTTATGCCAGGCACCCCATCATGCTAAAGCAGACATGGGTGATTGCCACTTCTTGTGCAAATAACGGGCAGTCCCCAGATGGAGTGGCCTATTACATCCTCGCGGTGCCGATTGTCTATTGGTGGAACCCCTACAATGTGCCGCTGAAAATCAATTCTGGTGAGTTTTCTTCGATGGGGTCGTTGTCCATCTCCATGAATATCGCTCACAAGTTGTATCGCGATAACACTCTAATTCAGGAGACGCCGCTCCCATTCATTGCCAGTGATCGGGAGAGGTGGGGGGCTGCATACAGGACCTATTATGGACGGATGAATAACCAAAACGCAGGGATGAGAAATTCAAATTTGGGCTACCGCATGGTGGTCACCAATGATCCCATCGATGCTCCTATCGTATTTCAGCCGGGAGAGGTCAGAGTATTCAGCACGGACAACGGAATCGCATTTAGGGGAGGCCCTGGTCAGGGTGTTGAGAATCGACGTTTTGGCACATCGCCAGGCTACACTCCAGTGGAAGATAGTTTACGTCTGCAGCGGGGTCTACGGTATTGGGTCGACCCAGGTCCAGGTCCAGGTGTTCCATCCGTATCGCTGAAGTTCTACAGCAATTGGAGTGGAGGCTTGGGAGGAGTCGTTAGTGGTCCTACACACCAAGGTCGGTATTATGGTTCGTCAGAACGTTCAGCTCTTTCTCACATCATGCACGGGTTTGAATCAACTGAAGGTGCATACTACCCGGATGGCAATCTTGTAGATTCCAATGTAGATTTAGATTCCCCCGACATCTTTGCGGCAAGGGTCAGTACAATCTCCTCCGAATGGATGAATGCAACTGAGCACGCATCGGCTGAATTGGTGAAAGATGACCCTGCCTCACGTGCTCGTTGGGGGCCACCCGGTTCTCCGCCACTCGTGATTGGCATGTTCAGCATAACGGCGAAATCTCCCGAACGCCTACTGTTTGATGGCACAGGTGGATACACCGGAGATTATCGAAATCGGACATGGCTGCATTCTCCTCCCACGGGTTTAGGTAGCTTTCTGTACAACCCTGTTGATCTGAATCGGGCGGACAGCCCCTACCAAATTCATTTCCGACCAGTGAATGGGGACCAGGAGTTGTCCCAATACCTTCAGGCTGACGGCCCATTGGGGTATTTTGGTGGGGGGTTTTCCGCGGCGAGTGGGCAGCATCATTTCGCCCCACATGCGTTGCCCGCTGCTCCATTGATGAATCTTGGGTCCTTATCGGGCATGAGAGTGGATAGTGCTCGTAGCCGGATCACCCAAGAGAATGACGCGTTCAGCAATCCAACGGTTGATCGCTCTGAAGTCGATGGTGCATTCCAATCGTTCTTTAAGCTCAAGCACTTGGCTCATGCTGGAGGTGCGGTTGGGGTGGGAGTGGGGAATTCACATGCTCATCCGATGATTGAACCCGAAGAAGTCTATACGCTGCACAATTTCGGGATTGACCCCGGATGGGATGGGCAAAGTGGCGTCCAGGGAACGCGCAGATCGACCAAGATGGGCGTATGTGATGACTATTGGGATCATCTATTTCTCGCCAATGAAGAGCTCTGGGATTCTTGGTTTTGTTCGGGCATTACTCCAGAAATGAGCAACGGCAATGTAGCTGCATCTGCAAGGACTTCAGCTGAGAACTTTTTTGCTGGTGAGAGTTCTACGGTGCCATCTCATCATCTTCCTTACTTGCAGGGGAATAGTCCGGGAGAATTGGCAGATAAGTCACAAGTGAACGATTCGACGTCTGATGCCAATGGCTGGGATACCATTGGAGCTCATATTCTGAATATCGGTCAGTTTAACGTGAACAGCACTTCCAAAGAGGCGTGGAAAGCCATGCTGATGAGTATGGCGGACCGCCCGATTGCACTAAATGGAGATGATTCAGGCCCCGGAGTGGTCGCACGAGACGAAAATGCCGTGACTCTTTCCCGGCATCTCATTGCCAATGGCGATTCAAGCGCAACCGGCCCCAATGATGAAAATGCCTGGAAAGGTATTCGCCAGTTGAATGAAGATCAAATCGACAAGTTGGCAGAAGAAATGGTGCGCCAAGTGAAGCTGAGGGGGCCCTTCCTTAATATGTCAGACTTCATCAATCGCAGGTTGAACGACGATGCTTTGGGTGTCACGGGTGCCCTTCAAGCAGCCATTGACTGGGATGAGTTTAATGCCGGATTCGATGGAACCACCAGCGGCTCTGGAGAAAGCATCAACGCAGGCTACAAGACCGGAGGAGCAATGATCAGAGAGAATGCGCTTCCGGCAAACTATCCAAACCCAAAAGCAGCAAGTGGATCGCGCTATGCGGGTATTCCGGGATATGTGATGCAGTCCGATATCCTGCAAGGAATTGGAGGATCTCTGAGCGTGCGAGGAGACACATTTTTGGTCCGAGCCTACGGCGAGAGTCTTACGGCAGATGGATCGGTGGCGGCCAGGGCATGGTGTGAAGCGGTGGTTCAAAGAAAACCTGAATATGTGGATCCAGCTGACTCTTCCGATACAAGGATGCCGTCTTCGTCTGAGCAGTTGGCTGGTGCTGCATTGCCAATTAATCCAACCAATCAACGATTCGGCCGAAAATTCGAGATCGTATCTTTCCGCTGGTTGAATAAAAATGAGATTTAAACTAAGGCGCTGTATGCGAATTCTTACTTTTGCTTTTTCTTTCCTGATTGGATCTTCTGTTTTGTTCGGGGAAGAGGCCCACGTTAAAGTTTCGATTGCAGCGTTGAATTTGCCTGAAAGTTTTAATGGCACGATTCATTGGAGAAGTGGCGCAAAGGCACCAACGCAGCCACTACAGCTAAGCACTCGCTACTTTTCTGCGCCCGTTGCAGTACCTGCAGGCCAACTTCAATTCTATGACAAGGCGTTTGTTCCCGAGACCGGTGTCGAGCCACCTCTTCCACTGATCAGTTTGGATATGGCCAGTGGTTTGAAGACAGCGTATGTGGTTCTCATTACTCAGAATGAACCAGAGAGTGGGGTCAAATGGATGGGTAAAGTATTCGACTTCAGCAACAAGGAAAACTCGGGGCTAAAGGTGGTGAATGCTCATGCCAAAGCAATTGGCTTGAAGGCGGGAGACAAGGCTATTCGCTTGGAGAAAGGAGAATCTACAGTGTTTGGTTCAAGTGATTGGCAGGAGTCATTTCCAATCAAAATATTCAGAGAGGACATGGGTGGTGATGTTCAATTCTCATCAACATGGCGGGTTGCGGAAGGCCGCAACGAGCTCTGCTTTATTACGGAAATCAACGGGAGGATCGTTCCCCGCTCGTTAATTCACCTCCCGCCACCACCCCCGCCCAAAAAACCTGATGGAGGGGATCAGTAAGATCGAATCCCACATGGATTGCGGTGTAATCTCACAATGACCTGCTGCGACTCATACAAGATATGCTCATGAAACGATGGATGCTTGCATGGATCACTCTTGTCATCGGCGTGTTTGGGTGTACGGCCATGGCGGATACGCCCACGACCATCCTCGCTTTTGGCGACTCCATCACAGAGGGCGGGAAGAACTTCCATTCCTACCGCATGGTTCTGGTTCCCGAGCTGCAAAAACGAAAGTTAGAGTTTGAGTTCATTGGCCCTAAAAAGAGTGAAGGCTCTGCGCATGCGGGCTACAGCGGTAAGAGCACTAAGGCTCTGCGTGCGATGTCGGAAAAAATCTACACTCAATTTCCGGCGGACATCGTACTGCTCCACACCGGACACAACAGCAGCAGCGCGAACAAGCCCGTTCCCGGTATCGTTGAGGAAACCAGGGCGATCATCGAAAATTTCCACAAGACCAACCCCAAGGTCCGCGTGCTTTTGGCCCAGGTCATTCCCGCAGGAAAGTTGCCGAAATACTCCCACCTTCCAGAGCTCAACCAAGAGTTGGAGAAGCTTACCAAGCAACTGCTCGACGAGGACATCAAGGTCACCTTGGTCAATCAGGCAGCAGGCTTCGATTGGGAGCAGGACACGATTGGTGACAAAGTGCACCCCAATGCCAAGGGCTCCAAAAAAATGGCGGACAAGTGGCTGGCGGCACTGATCTCGTTGCTTGAAGGGCAAAACTCTCCTCAGTGATTTGGAGCGACGCCCACCGTGCCGCCCGCCACAAATTCCGCCTTGGTCAAAGACTGGCGGAGGTCTGTCTTTCCACTGGCAATGCGGTTGGCCCATCGCACCGCACGCCGGACCACCGGCCGGACTTCCCAATGGATGTGGGCCACCGAAGGCTCGCACCACTGAAAGTTCGAATCCCCATCTTCACAGACTAGGGAGACATCCTGGGGGACGCGCAACCCACGCGCGGACAGGTAATGCTGTGCAGCCATGTAAAGATACACGCCATCGAGGATGAGTGCTGTTGGCGGGGTCAACTCAAACAGCGAGTCCAGTGCGGCAATGAATCCTGCTTTGCTTTCTTTCCAATCGGGCATGTGAAAATTGCTGACCTCGATTCCGACGGCTTCGAGTTCATCCAAGTAGGCCTGGGCCACCCGGTTGGGTTTGGGGGTGCGGGCCTGGCGGTGACAGAAGCGGGCGATCCGATGGTGGCCCATGCCTGCGAGATGGCGAACGGCCTCAGCCATGGCTGGAGCTTTATCCGGTCCGGTGCCTGCGATCGGTAGGCCAACGATTCTTCCAAACAATCCGAATACAGGAATACCCTGATCCACAAACCAGCTCAGAACTTCCTTAGAGCCAGCGACCACTACCCATGCATCTACCTGGATGGATTGAACCAGGCGAGCTATCCGTTTGGGATTCATGCCCAGTTCAAACAAACTTTTTCCGGGATGAATGGGTTCATGGCCTGACCTTCTCAGCTGATGACGGAGCTGGGTGGTGTAATCGCCGTCCCAGTCCTCCCGCACGTAATTCAGCACGGCCACCCGCAACTGAGTCGATTGCAGCTGCTGGCTGGAAAGATTGATTTTGCGTTTCTTGCCCACCCCTTGAGCCACGATTAGGCCTTCTTTTTCCAACGCATTGAGTGCCAGCTCGATAGTCTTCCGGCTCACCCCCAACATCTTCTCCAGTTCAAACTGTCCGGGCATCTCATGCCTCCACCGCCCTAGGAACAATTCTTTGCGAAGATACTCCACGACTTGGTCGGTAATACTCCTGAAATTGGGGGGTTCCATGACCTATCCTACTCAATAGAATGTAGGATGGTCGAGCTAAATCCTCTCGGCATATCCACTCCATCACCTTAAATGATCTCAACCCAAGGTGTGCTGACCCATGCCGGCGAGCCATCCCCCACTCTCCCCGCCATTCACTACAAATCCATGAACGCACGCATCCAAATAATACCAGTTACCATGGCAGCTATACTGGCTTTGTCCACCCCACTACACTCCGCCTTGGTGATTTATGAAGGCTTTGACTACAATGCTGGAGCACTGAGTGGTGCGTATACAGGCACCGGGTTGGACACCAACTTAAACTGGCAAGGCTTTAACTGGACTGCAAGACAGCCTGATGTAACAGCGGGCAGCCTTAGCTACGGCTCCCTAGTCACGAGCAATAACCAGATCGGAGCTTTGGCTCGAAAAAACGCCACAGCCCGAACCTCCTCAACAACGCTTAGCGGGCTGGTTGACGATGGCGACAGCTTGTGGTTCAGCGTGATGGTGAATTTCACCAGTGATTTGGCAAACACGGGTCAGAACTTCATGTTTGCCTTGTCAGATAGCAATGCAGAGGAGTCCGCAGGCGATCCTCTTGGGTTGAGAAATTCTGGAAGCGGCATCGGCTTTTCTGTCGTCGGCGGACTCGATAATGGCCTGGCGGCAACTACTTGGTCTGGCGGCGTCGCAACTGCCAGCTATTCCGGCCTGCTGGATACAACAGCCGAATCAGGTCAGACCCATTTCATTGTTGGAGAGATCACCTTTGGCGCAACCGATACGGTGAATCTCTACCTGCCAGGCTCCGACCTAAGCCTCGGCAGTGTGGTAGCGACTCAGTCGGCTGGACTGACCCAAGGCGGCTTCGATAGAATTGTTTTTTCGTCTAAAGCAGGGACCAACCTGGCCATAGACGAAATTCGCTTCGGCACGTCTTATGCCGATGTGAGTCCCGTCCCTGAGCCCTCTGCTCTCGCACTTGGAGCGTTTGGTAGCCTGCTGCTGCTGCGCCGGCGCCGCAATTAATTCTTTGGATGCCGGATCATGAGAATCGGCCCGGCAAAGGCATGCTGCCTAATGGCTCTGTGTTTGTGCGCAGTCGCCATTCTGATTGATCGATTCGTTGAAGAAAGCTCGCCGGCTTCAACGGAGCAGAACTCCCGCCAAAATGCCCATGATGCTGACGGTTGTGGCCACGGCTGTAGTGGTTGCAGCGGACATGGCTCGAGTCCATTTCGCCTAGGTGAGGTGACGGATGCCGCGAGCGACCGCCTCTATACGAAGATTCCCGAAGACCATCAGCGCACTCCGCTGGTAGAGACTGATGGAGAGCTTGCCAACTGGAAGGGGCAGGTTGGTGGAGCTACGCGTGCTCGCAAGATTGGACTCTCTCCAGACCTCCTGAGCGGCAACCCCTTTGAGAAAGGCGAAGTTCTTACCCTGAATCTCTTTGAAGATGTTTCTATGGATGCGGTGGTCACCGAATCTTTTGTGAACACCAATGGTACAGTGACGACGACCACCCGAATCGCCGGCACCCATTATGGCCGAGCGGTCCTGGCATTCACTGAAGATGAGTTGCGCGTTAAGGTGAGTCTGCCGGAAAGTAACGAGATCTATGCAGTGCACTTCAACCATCAGGATGGAGAGCATTATGCATTGGAGTTGGATCCTGCGGTTGTGGATCAACTCAAATGCGGGGCAAGCGAAGATGCCATGGTGCCAGCTCCCCTAGCGGCAGCGGGCATGGCGATTGAAGCTCCAATAGAGTCGGCGGGGCAGCCCATGATCGCCCACGGGGAGGAAACGGCATTGGTGGTGATCGATGTGATGGTGGTGTATCCCGACAACGTGGTCACTTCGGCTGGCAGTGAGGCCAATGTCTTAAATATCGCGGCACAAGGTATCGCTCTCACCAATGA
>CAZIPY010000013.1:0-3650 GCA_964541125.1 uncultured Luteolibacter sp.
AGCTTGATCAGGTGCGCTTGGCCCTAGGCCGAGAGCTCCAACTGGGTGGGCCGTAATTCCTTCTCAAACCATTCCAGGGTGATCTCCCCGCCTCCGTCTTTGTCCCCATAGACGACCGGCCATGCCTTTCCCAACAGCTCACTTCGTTGACGAAGGACTTCCTCGTAAGCCGCCACCTCGGCCCACATTTCCGTAGCTGTGTCCGCGGGTAGATCGATGGCTCCGGTCAGCTCGGAACACAGCGAGTCAAGGCGCCACCAGGCGACCTGATCGAATGAAGCGTAGTGCTGCAGCGCCATCCGCTGAAACTCCTCCAAGCTCTCGGGCTGATTCTTCATCTTGGCTGCAAACTCGAAGGTCGTGGTCAACGAGTTGAGGCTGCGGTTCACCTCTCCATCGTACTCGTAGAGCCCTTGGATGAATCGGGTCCGGGCCTCCTCCTTCTGTTGTTTGGCCAGCCCCTGTGATTGGAAGGCGGGAATCAACAGAGAAGTGATCAGCGTGCCCAGCAGCAGCACGACCAAGGGATGCCGGGTCAAATTCTTCGCGCCTTCTTCACTCATGGCTCAGGTTCAAGCGCTTCTTCCCGTCGTGCGGAAGAACAAAGATCCCGGCGGTGCCAATTTGGCAGGGGCCGGTGCCACACCTCCGGACGAGCTTCAGCACCGTGGGCGGAGTCGATCCCGTCCTACAGTTCCTTCACGGTGAGCTTCCGGAACTCGACCTTCATCACCTTGTTGCCGTGGAGCTGCAGGCCAATGGGCCCCTCGGCGGGAACCGCCGGGCGCTTCTTGCCCTTCTTTGTCTCAAAGGTATCGGCATTGAAATCCAGCACCTGGGTGCCGTTCAGCCACACGGTGTAAGCCGGACCTTTGGCACGGATCTTCAAGGTGTTCCATTCGTCGAACTTCAGCAGGCTCTTGACGCCCTTGGTGCCTTCGGCCTCCTCGGCCTCGACCGGGTATCCATGGCCGGGCAGGTAGGGAGAACAGGTCATGTCACGCTTCAGCGAGCCCGACACCCCGATTTGAATCTGTTGGTTCTCGGTCCGTAGAAACACGCCCGAGTCGACGTTGTCACCGCACTTGAATTCCATCTCCACCTCGAAGTCCTTGAACGACTTCTCGGTCCACAGAATCGACCCCTTCTTCTTGGGTCCATTCTCGACCACGATGGAGCCGTCCTCGACCTTCCACCAGATGTTCTTATCCGGGACCTTCCAGCCGGTGAAGTCCTCGCCGTTGAACAGCTCACCGGCTGACGCCGTCGCTCCCAGCAATGCCGCCGCGCCCATGAGTGTCACCATGCATTTCATGGGGGCGATACGCCTGTGCTGGCTTGCTCCTGTCACGGAGTGTCTGTCATGCCCTTGGCATCGACCAGTTTGTAGAGTCGTAGCGTCGATGGTTTCGGATGAGGGGGCTTTGGCGCCTTGTCGCGATTGGCTCCGAGCGACTCCCATCGCAGCAGATAGCGGACGCCTTCGGACGTGGTGTCCGCGATGTCGTTGGCTTGGCGCCCCTGCATCCCGGGGAAGTTGCTTTCCATCGTGCCGAGTGAGGAAGGGAGCTCCTTGGGCACCTTGAAGGGGCCGCTCAGCGGTTCGAGGGTTTCTGGATCGAAGAAGATTCGGCCCCGACCCCGATCCCGATGCTGATAGGAGAGGCTCAGGACCCCTGGTTTGATCTCGATCGGTGCGTTGGCCCGGATGCCGATGAATCCCATCGAACCACTGCCGCTGAACGGGATGGGCTCTTTCCACCGGGTCAGTGGATGAAGGGTCCATTGGTCCTTTCGTGGACGAGCGGCATAGATCTGCATGTGCCCCTGCGGGTCCGACTTGTGGTAGGTGACGAGGGGGCGTTGTTGTGGATCAAAGGAGAGTTTGGCACCGCCATTGATGATGCCGCCACCGACCGGGATGGGGTCAATCAGCAGGAAGTCCTGATCAAAAGTGATGGGGAGCTCGACCTTGCGGCCAGCGCTTGATTCCCAGGAGATCAGATCACGACTGCGCGCGTAGGAAAGGTGGTGGTTGGTGGCGCAGTCCGGAGTCATGCGCCAGACCCAGACCATGTGGAACCATCCATCGGGGCCCTGTACCGGTCCCAGCGGGTAGGCGTTGCGTTCCCCTCCCCCATCGATCAACCGCTTCTCGAGCAATCGGGTCCAGGTTCGTGTGTCCGGATCATACTTGTTGTAAAAACGCACGCCTCTTCCCGAGCCACCGTCCCGGTAGTTGAAAACCAACTCGCCCTCCCGATTGGTCAGGAACCTCGGGTAGGTCACACGTTCCTCCCGTTCTCCGGTCATGGTCGACGCCTTCAGGCTCGAGATGTCGCCTGGGGTGGAGGTGCGGAAGTAAACGAGGGGGTTCACATGCATGTTCCCGGTCACGTGGAGATGACCGAGACGATCGACGGCCATGGTGACGTAATTGTGGGAATCCCAGCCGACCTTGGAGGGCAGCGTCTGAAACTTCCACCGCTTGGAATCGAGTTTCCGGCTGGCCACCGTCATGCGGCGTTGGTCGTCATAGTAGGCGACATACTGCAATCGAGCCGCCTGATCGGTGTATAAGCTGAACCCCACGCGGAAATCCGAGACCGCTTTGCCGACTTCCAGCGACTCCTCGATGCTGAATTGGGAGTTCCCGACGACTGGGTTGACCAAGCTCAGGGTGAGGGCAGCGACCTTGGCGAGGCGAATGGCGCGGAAGCCTGAGCGGAGTGGAAGTGGTTTTGCGAACGGCATGCCCCCACACTACCTGCAGGATCGGATCACTGTTTCAGAGGGTTTGATTCCCTTCGGCAGCAGGATTCGAAGGGGGCCATCGGGCCACAGTGGCGGGGGAAAACGTGGGGCGCATTGTAGTCGACCCGAAGCGATGATTGGATAGCCTGCACCATCATGAAAAGTTGTCCCAGGCACTCTGTCGAACTCCGGTCTCGAACCGGGGGTGAATCGAAGATCGAGGAATGCCCCGATTGCTCCGGCATCTGGGTTGCCGGGGCCAGCATCGACGGCCTGCTCGGCTCAGGCCAGATGCTCCAACTCCGAAGCCTGTGCAGTGTGCTTGAATCCGATCTGACCTGTCCGCTGGGTTGCGGATCCCTGCATGAAGGAAAGGTCGGCCCGGTGACCATCGATTTGTGTCAGGAGTGCGGCGGACTCTGGCTCGATCCAGGCGAGCTCGAGTCCCTGCGCCAAAGACGATCGGTCACTCCGTATCAGCCACCGGAGAAGGATCCGGTCCTGCATCCTGCCCCGTCGAGTGGCGAAGAGTGGATCCTTCCCGCCCTCATCCTGTTGCTGAACTGACCGGCTTGGTTCTCGTGGGCGGGCATCGGCGTCGCCGAAGGTTCTCCGACGACCCTCTGTGCGGCGAGCTTGCCAGATACTTCATGGCGGGTTCCGAGAGCGGCCATCTTACGGCCTACCGCCACGGCAATTTCGCCGCCGACGTTGGCGTCGATTTCATCGAAAACCATCAACGGAGTGTCGTCCTGCTCGGCGAGTGCCGTTTTGAGGGCGAGCATCACGCGTGAGATTTCACCGGAAGAGGCAATCTGGCGCAGCGGCTGGAGTGGTTCGCCCGGGTTGGGGCCGAACTGAAATTCTACGGCTTCGAGTCCCTGACTCGTCGGTTC
>CAZIPY010000014.1:0-3128 GCA_964541125.1 uncultured Luteolibacter sp.
CATGGCCGTGGTCGAGAGGGAGAGGGCCATGCCGAGGGCGGCAAGCGGGGTGGCGGAGTCGGTGGTTCTGATGGGATTCATGGGTTTGGTGGGTTTGGTGGGTTTGGAACTCGAACGGGCCAAGGCGCGCTTGAATCCCAAGGATAAAGCGTGATGCCTACCTGATTGGGGAAGTGCATCGAAGGTTACACTGGTGACTAGCTCGGGTGGACGGCGGGCAAGTCCGGGATTCTGGCCCGTCGTGATGTGCCATCGAGAAAGGTTTTCCTCCCTCTGAACCAGCGATCAGGCTAGGAACTGGCGTGCCATGATCAGTCGCTACGACCTCATCAGCGTGGCCTTCTACGTGGTCTTCATCCTCGGGGTGGGGTTGAGCTTTGCACGAAGGTCGGAAACCACCTCGGATTACTTCCGGGCAGGTGGGGTGATGCCGTGGTGGGTGACGGGGGCATCCGTGTGGATGGCGGGATTCAGTGCGTGGAGCTTCACCGGGGCGGCCGGGAAGATGTTCCAGACAGGCGCCTATTCGGTCCTTCTGTTTTATTCCATCCTGGTGCCGCTGCTGGTGCTTCTTTTCTTCACCTGCTTCCGGTTTCGACGAATGCAGGTGATCACTCCATTTGAAGCCGTTCGACTGCGATTTGGGCCGGGAACGCAGCTCTTCTTCACTTGGGCGCGATTGCCCTTCATGCTGATTTTCGGGGGCGTGACCCTGAATGCCGTGGGGGTTTTCATGGCGGCGGTTTTTGAGGCCGACACCCGGATGGTGATCCTGCTTCTGGGAACCCTGGTCGTGGCGCTGGCGCTGCTCGGCGGAGCCTTTGGGGTGGTGGCGAGTGACTTCGTTCAGATGTTTCTGGTGGTGACCGTGACGGTGCTGGTGGCGGTGCTCGCTCTGGGCCAGCCCGACATCGGGGGAGTGAAGGGGATGTGGGAACAAGCCCCGGCTGCGCATCGCGACTGGGGGGAATTCGCGCGACCCCAGTTCATCGCCCTGTGGTTTGTCGGACTGATGATCACCAAGCTTTTCGAGGAGAACTCGATGGACCGTTCCAGCAAGTTCCTGATGTCGGGGAGTGATCGCGATGCGCGCATGACTCTGATCATCCCGATGATCGGCATGGTGGTGGCCCCCTTGCTTTGGCTGGTTCCTCCGACGGTGGCCGCGATCCGGCATGGCGACGGCATCGGCTTGGTCATGCAGAACCTGAAATTCCCCGAGGAAGGCGCGTTTGTACTGACGGCGAGCGAGGTGCTTCCGACCGGCATGCTGGGTTTGCTCCTGTGCGGAATTTTTGCGGCCACCATGACTTCGATGGATGCCGGTTTGAATCAGGGAGCGGGCATTTTTGTCCGGAACTTCTACCTGCCGGTGGTGAACCCGAAGTGCCCGGAGAAGCGGCTGCTGGTGGTTTCCAAGATCACGACCGCAGTGCTGGGCTTGATCATGGTCCTGTGTGCGTTCGTCTGGGAAAGCATGCGCAACATGGCCCTGTTTGATTTGCTCACGCAGCTTGCGATCAGTCTGGGCCTGCCGATGTCCATCCCCTTGTTCTTCGGACTGTTCCGACGGAAGACGCCGAGATGGGCGGCGTGGTCGACGGTCCTGGTTGGTTTGGCCGGTTCGTATGTTGCGAGATTCCTCCTGACTCCGGAGATGTTCTCGTGGCTTCCGGGCATGGAGGGACCATTCCTTCCGGAAGAGGTCACGACCTTCCGGATTTTTGCCAGCGTGTTGCTTGTCGTCTCGGTTTGTACGCTGTGGTTCTTTGGTTCGGGATGGTTCTATGACGTCAAGGACCGGGCCTACATGGATCAACTCGACGAGTTCTTTGGCCGGCTGAAGACGCCACTTCCGGAGTCGGCTCATCCGGATCCTGAAGCCAAGCGCAGTATTTCGAAGTCGATCGGGCGTCTCTGTCTCATCTATGGTGCCTTCGTGTCATCGCTTGCCCTGATTCCCAACTCACCGGCAGGCCGGCTGTGTTTCCCGGCCTGCGGTGCGATCATGCTTTTGGCCGGCGGCCTGATCTGCCGGCTCAACCGGTCCCCGAAAGCCAAGCAAGGATGAGTGTTTCGGCGAACAGGTTCCCATGGAAAGTCCTCACCGTGATGGTGGCGGGCGGGATTGTCGCCTGCCTGACTGCTTCGGCGGAGCATCCACGAGTGCTGGTGAAACCGAATCAGCGGCAAGAGATTCAGCGCAAGGTCGAGACCTATGAATGGGCGGCGCAGGCGTACAAAGTCATCACGTCCCGGGTCGATGGGGTGGCGGACCGGGTGGCAGAGGAGCCGGACTGGCTGGTATCTCGGTTGATGATGAACTGGGAGACCCACTACATGCTTCCAGTCACCCGTGAATCCCGATGGGTTGGCGGCGAAGGCCGCGCTCCCGTGCCGACCCCGAGGTTTGCGGGTGCCCGCGACTGGAAGTCGATCCACGGAACCCCTCGTGGAATTGAGAATTGGAAACCCTACAACTCCTGGGGCGATGACATCTGGCTCTGGAACAAGGAGGAGAACGAGGGTGAGTGGGTCCATCCGAGCGAGACCGGGCGAACGATCGAATCGATCAACCGACACGTCATGACGATCGCGGCCGAGGCGGCCTTCCTTCACTGGCTGACGGGAGAGGAACGCTACGCCGACGTGGCTTTGCCGGTTCTGTGGACCTATATGGATGGCTTCCAGCATGTCCTTCCACCGCGGATCGAGGATCCGGAAAGCGGCTCAGGAAAGATCATCGGAACCACTTCCTTTGAAGTGATCCACGAAGACATCCTGACGGTGATCAGTCAGTGTTACGACTTCATCCAGCCGCATCTGGTGGCCTCGGGAAAGGACCCGCGAGTAGTTCAGCGGGGCATCAAGCGCATGATCGACCGGGTGGTCGAGGGCGGCCTTAACGAAGGGAACTGGAACCTTTTCCAAGCGAAGATCATCACCCACGGGGCGCTGGCACTGGAACCGGATGAGTATTATCCCGATGGAAAGGGGCGCGAGCACTACCTCGATGTGGTGCTGCATGCGGACCTGCCGGGACAGCTTGGTCTGATCGAGGTGGTTGAGAGCGGCTATGATCGTGAGACGGCCTTGTGGCCGGAGGCACCGGGCTATGGCTTCGAGAC
>CAZIPY010000015.1:0-6056 GCA_964541125.1 uncultured Luteolibacter sp.
GTTGCAGCCACTTGTGGGAAATGGGTGATGGCGACCACCTGATGTCTCATGCCCAAAGCGGCCATCTTGCGACCCACGGCAACGGCGATTTCACCACCGACGTTGGCATCGATTTCATCGAAGACCATCAGTGGGGTGTCATCCTGATCCGCTAGGGCTGTTTTCAACGCGAGCATCACGCGTGAGATCTCACCGGAAGAAGCGATTTGGCGCAGCGGTTGCAGCGGTTCGCCCGGGTTGGGTCCAAACTGGAACTCGACGCCTTCCAAGCCCTGTGCGGTGGGTTCGCTTTGAGCCTCGAGTTGGATGTCGAAGGCGGATTGCTTGAAGCCGAGGTCGGCGAGTTGACTGATGATCTCTTTGGCCAGCTTCGGCGCGGCTTTCTTGCGCAGGGCGCTGAGGGCCTTGCCGGTTTTGTCGACTTGGCTGCGCAGCGCTTCGAGTTCCTTCTGCAGAGCTTCCAGCTTTTCACCGCGGTTCTCGATGGAGTCGAGGCGATTGGCGGTGATCTCGCGTCGTTCGAGCACATCCTCCAACGAGGGGCCATACTTGCGCTTAAGGCTTTCGAGCAGATTGATGCGTTCCTCCAATGCGGCGGCTTCCTGCGGATCGATGTCCAACTCCTCGGCGTAAGAGGTGAGGTTGCTTTCCAGTTCCTGAAGTTCGAGGGCGGCCCCTTCGAGTCCGCTGGTGCGTTCAGTGATGGAGGGATCGAGTTTCTCCAATTCTCGCACCTGGCGTTGCACTTCGGCGATGCGTCCGATGACACCATCCTCTCCGTTCAAGGCGGCCACCGCCGTTGATGCGCTCTCCACCAGTCGGCTTGAGTTGCTCGAGCGACGGTAGCGGTCCTCGAGGTCCTGTTGCTCGTCGAGATTAATCTTGGCGGCGTCGATTTCTTCAAGCTGGTGTCGTAGAAGTTCTAGCTCTTGGTCACTGGCGGCTTCGGCATCGCGCAGCTGGTCATAGGCGGTCTGCTTGTCACGCCACTCGCGGTAGGCGTTGCGGTAGGCGGCTGATGCATCACTGGCGGCCGCATAGGCATCGAGCATGGCCAGTTGGCGCTCGGTCGAGAGCAAACTTTGGTGATCGTGTGGGCCGTGCAAGTCGACCAGATGCTCGCCGATGCGCTTGAGTAGATTGAGGGTGACGGGGGAGTCGTTGACGAACTGGCGGTTGCTGCTTTGGCCGATGCTGCGGCGAATGATGAGCTGGTTATCGTCGAGTGGATCGAGGCCGCCTTCCTCGAGAATGGCGGCAATGGCCTCAGGATGACCCAGCTCGAACATGGCTTCGACCGAACATTGGTCCTCACCGGTGCGGATGAGTGATTTGTCCGCGCGTTCGCCGAGCACCAATTTTAGCGCTCCGACGATGACTGACTTGCCGGCTCCCGTTTCTCCGGTCACACCGACCAATCCGGCGCCGAGTTCCCAGACGAGTTCATCGACAAGGGCGAGGTTGCGGATCTTGAGGAGGGTTAGCATGGATATCCGGGAAGCAATCGTTATTCGGTTTTGCAGTTTTGCGGTTTTACGAAGAGGCCCGCATTATGCAAGGCTGACGCCCGGAATCAATGGCCGTGGAAGCATCCTTCACATTTCTTGGTACGGGCACCTCAGTTGGGGTCCCGGTGATCGGCTGTCCGTGTGAGGTCTGCCAGTCCAATGACCCCTGCAACAAGCGCACCCGCTCGGCGGCTCTTTTGCGATACGGGGATCTGGCCCTGCTCATCGACAGCGGTCCCGACCTGCGCGAACAAGCCCTGCGTGAAGGCTTCAAATCCATCGATGCCGTGCTCTACACCCATGAGCACGTCGATCACGTGGTCGGCTTTGATGAGCTTCGCGCCTTCTGTTGGCGTCGCGAGGCCCCACTTCCGCTTTACGCCAGTCAGGACACCCTCAACGCACTAGAGCGCATGTTCCGCTGGGCATTTTCCACTGAGAATAAATACAAAGGCTATGTTCGTCCTGAGGGCAGGGTCATCGTGGGGCCCTTTCAGGTGGGAGAAGTTCAAGTCACCCCGCTGCCCGTCGAGCATGGCACGGTCACCGTGATCGGCTTCCGCTTTGATGCTCCGGGCATGAAGTCCATCGCCTACGTGCCGGACGTCAAACGCATTCCGGATTCGACCCTTGCCATCATGGAAGGCCTCGACGTGTTGGCCATCGATGCTCTGCGTGAGGAAGAACACGCCACCCACTTCACCACTGCCGAAGCCTTGGCCACCATCGACCAACTCAAGCCGGGCCACGCCTGGCTGACCCACCTCAGTCACGAGAACGAGCATTCGAAGCTTGAGCAGAGCCTGCCTAAGGGGGTTTTGGTGGCTCACGACGGACTAGTCTTGGACTTGTAAGGGTCTGCGGGAATCGCCAACCTACCGGGCATGCGTTGCAAGGGATGGCTGGTGCTGATGTGGCTGATGGCTGCCGCATTGCCGTCTTTGGCCGTTCATCCGTCGAAGATCGCCATCCTCTACAACTCGGCGGATCCAGAATCCAAGGAGCTTGCCGAGTTTTACGCCGAAGCCAGGGACATCCCGCCCAATCAACTGGTGGGGCTCGAAATGCCCAAGCAGGCGGAGATTACCCGTGAGCAATACAACAAGACCATCGCGGACCCGCTGCGTCAGGTCTTTGTCGATCGCAAATGGATGGAGCGACGCAAGATGCAAAACGGGAAGTTGTTGGGGTCTTTCAGCCGCATGCGTGTACTTGTGACCATGCGTGGGGTGCCGCTCAAAATTCGTCAGTCACCTCGTGCTGACGGCAAGCCGCATCCCGATCGCAAGAAGCAGCCTTTCAAAGGGCATGACGAAGCCTCGGTGGACTCCGAGTTGGCCATGTTGCCGAAGGGAGATTATGAACTCGATGGCGCCCAGCGCAGCCTCTACTTCCGCTCCAAAACACCCATCGATGATGGGGCTTTCACGGGCATCATCCTCACCTGCCGCATCGATGCGCCCACACTTGCCACCTGCAAGCGGATGATCACCGATGCGATTAAGGTCGAGCAGAGTGGCCTGTGGGGTTTCCATACCATCGACATTTCTAAGAAATATCCTCAAGGCGATGACTGGCTCGAGGTCATTGTCGAAAAGAATCTCCAGCTTGGCCTGCCGACCACCGTCGACCGCTTCCGCGAAACCCTGCCGCTGCGTTACCCGCTGAAGGATGCCGCCTGTTATTATGGCTGGTACGATTGGAACCTCAGCGGGCCTATGCTCAATCCCGACTTCCGCTTCCGCAAGGGGGCCGTAGCCATTCACATCCACTCCTTCAGTGCCCAACAGCTGCGCAATCCCAAGAAGAACTGGAGCGGGGGACTGCTCGAAGCGGGTGCGGCCGTAACCGTCGGCAATGTCTACGAACCCTATCTCGGCCTCAGCCACCATCTCGATGTCCTCCACGAGCGACTGCTCGAGGGTCACACTTGGGTGGATGCCAGCTGGATGGCCATGCCTGCGCTGTCGTGGCAGGGCATCACCCTCGGTGATCCACTCTACCGACCCTTCGCCCATCTCAATGGCAGTGGTGAGGTGCTCGATGCCGACCGCGAATACCGAGCCCTGCGCGAAGCCATGAAAAGGTGGCAGCGCAATCCGGCGGAGCGCATCCGCCAGCTCAAGCAGGCCGCCATCCGCATGAAGAGTGGTATTTTTTTTGAAGCACTTGCACTCGAGAGTCTGGAGGAGGGAGACACCAATCGAGCCGGCACCCTCTTCGTTCAGGCCCGTGAGCTCTACACTGCCAAACCGGATCAATTGCGCCAGGAGTTGCACCGCATCGCCATGTATCGGCGGGCGGGTAACAAGGACCTCGCGGCCAGTAATTTGAAGGGCCTCACCCAAAAATATCAGGACCTTCCCGAATTGGCTGCGGTCAAGGCGTGGTTGAAGCTGGTGACTCCTGCCGAGAAAGAAGAATGACCTACGATTTCCTGCTCGAATCCGTCTGGCATCCTCCGCTGCTGTTTGGGGGGGATCATTCGGTCGTGCTGCCCGCTCCACTCGAGCTCAAGGGCCTGTGGTGGGGTGGGGGATTGGGCCGGGAGCTTCGCACCAACTGCGGTCAGGAAGTTCACATTGATCACCCTGGATCCTGGAACCGCGGAAAAGGTCCGGACTTTCTTGGAGCTCGGCTGAAAATCCAAGGCAAGGCTCTAGAAGGAGATATCTGCATCGATGAACGGGCCGGAGATTGGACCGATGAGGGACGCGAGGATGACGAGACTTATCAAAGTGCTATTCTGCAGCTCACCTTCCGCCCTGGAGAGCACGTGCCCATCGTCCGCACCGTCGAAGGAAGGGAAGTGCCGCATGTCATTGTGCATGAGCGAGACATCGCAGATGCCATGAATCGTCCACAGCGAGAACTGGCCATCAGCAGTCCGGGCCGCTGCACCCATCCACTTCGCAAGATGGGCAAACCCGCTCTCGAAAAGCTACTCAAGGCAGCGGCCAAGCATCGAGCCAAGCGTCTCGCTCAGCGTGCCCAACGCGCGATCGAACTCCACGGTCGCGACCAAGTGCTCTTCGAAGCCTGCGCCGAGGCACTGGGCTACCCCGACAACCGCCTCTCCATGCTTGCGCTGGCTCAGCGTGTGTCGCTCGCTAGTATGCAGGACATCCACAGTGCCGAAGCTGCCGAGGCCCGACTGTTGGGTGTGGCCGGCTTCCTCGAGCCCTACATCGAATCCCTCGCTCGACCCGAAACCCGCGATTACCGCAAACAGTTATGGGAGGCTTGGCTCGAACAACGCGATCAGGTCGAGTTGGATGGTAGCCGAGCCCTACAATGGGTTACCACTGACCAACGTCCTGCCAACCATCCACAGCGCCGTCTTGGGGCACTCGCCACCGTGTTGCGTCATTGGGACGAGTTGAAGGCCGTGGCGTTCGCCGATCCCTTTGAATTCAAACCCCTCGCCGATATGTTAGGTGAAATCGCCCATCCCTTCTGGTCTCTGCATCACAAGCTGACCGGACCTGGAGCTGACGAGCCTTACAGTCTCTTCGGCCGTGCCCAAGCGGTAGATCTCGCGGCACGCCTGCTGGTGCCGCTTGCCTTGGCTGAGGAGCGCATGACTTGGCGCGAATACCACAAGCTGCGCTTCTCCGGGCTTAATACTCACATCCGCGATGCCGGCCGGCGTCTGATCGGCGATACGGAGAAGGAGCGCAAATGGACCCGTCGCGTCCTCCATCGCCAGGGTCTGCTGCAGGTGGATCAGGATTTCTGTCTGGAGATTTTGGATGGTCAGGAGGCCGTCTATGGCGAACAGTTGCAGCAGTGGAAATGACCATCACACTCAACGGCAAAGCCCATGAACTCGCCGGACCCATGACGGTTCGCGAATTGTTGGTGGAACTGGGCTTCGAAGGAAAGCCGGTGGTCGTGGAGCTCAATCAAGAGCCCGTCTTCCCCCGCGACCACGACCAGACCCGTGTTGAGGCGGATGCCAGCGTCGAAATTGTGGCTTTGGCCGCTGGAGGCTAAGAAAAACCTCACATTTTTGCCTAGATCGCCGTCGGTGGCGATTTCATGGTGCCCGCCCGTCAGCGGGGCTTAGGCCCTTAAGACAACCCCATAATCCGGTGTAGCTCAGCGGCAGAGCGGGTGGCTGTTAATCCGCCTGAGGCGGATCGTTGGTTCTAAGTTTCGCCTCTCTCTTTGCAAGGGATATTTCAGAGTGAAGACTTACTTTGTTTATGTGATTTGGAATGCTGATCATCAGCGATTTTATATCGGTCAAACCGAGGATCTAGATCAGCGCATTCAGCAGCACAACGATCCAAACAACACCCTAAGTCGATTCACTAAGCGGTTCTCTGGCAAGTGGATGCTAATCCATAAGGAGGCGTTAACGACCCGTAAAGAAGCGCTGATGCGGGAAAAGGCACTGAAGTCAGGGCAAGGCAGGCAGTGGCTTAAGGAACACGTGCTGCCACGTTGATTTTCTACGAAAATCGGCTTATTTTTGCCTTGAACGTGGTGGTGAGCAATCTCATTGTGCCCGCCCGTCAGCGGGGCTCAGGCCCTCAAGACAAC
>CAZIPY010000016.1:0-2036 GCA_964541125.1 uncultured Luteolibacter sp.
CGGGGCGCGGTCCGGTCTGCGGGGCCGCCACCGCCACGATCAGCAGCAGGTTGTGATCCTGCTTCTCCAGGCGGCCGAGCGCCTCGAGGATGAGCGGGATGCCCTTGTTGCGGTACTCGTAGCGCGCGGCGGTCATCGGGACCGAGAACTCGATGGTGATCGAGTCCAGGCTCGAGACCGCCTCGCTCATCTCAACGCGGTTTAGGTGTGGAAGCATCGTATCGCTGAGCTTGGCGCCCGCGAGTTTCAGCTCAAACCATGGGGGGACTGCGGATGTAGGCATGACGACTCCTACTTCAGCAGATCAGCGAGAATGCCCTCGCGGTCGCCCTTGGTGGCCGCAGAGATGCCGCCGCCAGCGGCCTTGACGGGCGCCTCGTAGGTTGCATCCATCAGATCATCGACGGTCGCAGCCCGACCCAGAGCGTGGCCCTGGAACTTCAAGGTGCTCTTGACGCGACGTGCACCACCGGCTTCGTCAAAGAGGAGGACCTCGTTGGAGAGGCTGGTGATGAAGCCCTGGAACTCGAACTTGCCCCAAACGAAGGCCACAGCAGGTGGGCGGATCTGTGGCTCCGCGGCGCTGCCGAAGTTCACGGGCAATGTCAGGTTGTGCAGCTTGCCGACCAGCGCAAGCGCGTCATCTTCCGTTGGAGTGGGCTGCATCGATGCGGGCAAAGCGCTCTGCATCGAAGGTGGCGCCAACGCGGCCATGTTCGGCATGAAGTCGGCGGCCGAGGTCTCGCTGCGGTCCTCGCTCTCGTCGAAGAGCAGGGTCACGTCGAGCTCATCAATCTTGCCGGTCTTGAAGGCCATGCGTTGCCACGCGTGGCTGAACCCAATGCTCTGCTCCAAGGTCCACTCGGTTGCGCGGGTGTACTTGAAGCTGGTCGGGTTGAACTGAGCGGTCACGGTCCAGTCAGCGTTGTCCAGGCAGTGAATGGTTGCCTTGGGGGATGCGCTGCCGCCGCCAAAGAGATCGGAGATACCCATGGTCTGCTCCTAAAACAAGGCGCCGATTGGCGGCACAGGGACGGTGGTGAGGGACTCGAAGCTGAAGGTCAGCTCGTCAACGGAGACAGCGCTGCTCATGCTGTCCATGGCAGGGGCCTTCCAGCTGACTGGAACGGCACCGCCCATCCGGTAGATCCGGATTGGGATGTGCTCCCGGTCCAGGTGGATCACCGTCACGGACTTCTTGAACTTGGTGCCCGGTGTGAAGGAGTTCATCCACATCGAGAACTGAACATCCCAAATCAGCCCCGACTTCAGGGTGACCTTGCCGTAGCCGTGCTTGTCCATCAGCAGGTGGGGACCATCGTTCTTGCCGCCCTCTTGGTATTCGAAGGGCGTGTGGGTGACCTCGATTCCGGAGACTCCGGCGAACTCACCGATGGGGTTGATCCCCAACAGCACGTGGAAGTTGTACCCGGGGTGAATCGGGAACATCTTGGCCAGAAAGTCCGTGACACCAATGCTGCCGCGCGCCTTGGGAGTCAGCGGCGTGGCTTCGGAGGAGGTGATCTCTCCCTCGTCGGCCAGGGTATCAAGCTCCGTGTCGATGGCGCCCCAGTCGGCTTCGCCGATTGCCCGGGACTCCAGCTCTGCTGTCTCTGCTTCTTCAATTGCGCCCAGTAGCGCGGTCGTCTCGAGCTCCTTTGCGTGCGGCAGCATTGCTTGAACAATGTCAGCGACACGCTGTTTTTCATCGTCGGTCATCTCCCGTTTCTCATTGCTGACCTGGTCACTGACCAAGGCTTCAATGAGCTCGTTAATGGAGGACCACTCCGGGTTGGACATATCGGCCATCAGGACACCTCTACATCGGGCGTTTCGCCCGGCTTGAGTGAGACGTTCACCTTCACTGCGCGCTGCCACGGCACCAAACGTAGGCTGACTTTTGCGCCTAGGCTGGGGGCCAATGGATTTGCATCGGCGTTGGCTACAATCTCGGGAGGACCTCCTCCTGGACCCGGCTCGATGATTCCCGTGCGCACGAAGGGCAGCAGGGCTTCTTGTAGAGCGGTCTGGAGGGC
>CAZIPY010000017.1:0-2225 GCA_964541125.1 uncultured Luteolibacter sp.
TACCTTCAAGCCGTGGTCCATTCCCCCAAGTCTGACCGCAAGAATTACACCCGCTTTCACATCGCGAAGACAGAACTCCTTCTGGACCTGGATCGTGTGGACGCAGCTGCGACATGGATTGATTTCTTTGATAGAGGGCGATTGGACTCGAATCTAAAAAGTGAGTTCGAGACTATAGCCAAGCGTAGCCGCCAGCGGTACCTCGTCTCGCCAACACGGCTCGACCAACTATTGGCAGATTCAGGCGCTCAACTTCGTCAAAATGCCAGACACAGCGACAGTTGGAGTGTGATTGCGGAAATCCTTGGCGCCCAGGGAAACGCTCTGATGGATCGATCTGACTACATTCGCGGACTCTCTTTTCTCAAGTTGAGCGTCTACATTTATGCGCAGTTAGATAGAGCCAAGATCCAATTCGACAAGGACCTATTCAAGAGTACGAAACAAGACCTTGCTCGCGGCCTTCTCGCCCTGGGACTTGGAGGCAAGAAGAGAACCATTGTCTCAAAAGGACAAACGTGGGACTATCACTACCAGCATGGCGGTCTCAATGAACCTCGATGGAAGTGGCGTAGTTTCAAGCTCACCAACGAGTGGAAGAAGGGTAGAGCTCCCTTGGGCTATGGAGATAAGGACGAGACGACCATTCTTAACTATGGTGACGACAAGGAGAACAAGCCCATTACGGCCTACTTTAGAAAAACCTTCGAGATCGAGAATCCTGAAGACTTCGACGAACTGACTCTCGGCGTCCTTCACGATGACGGGGTCATTGTCTACCTAAATAATAAGATTGTCCTGAAGAACAACATGCCAAGCGGCACGATCACGCCAGAGAGCCTCGCCCCCGATTCGCGTGGATCCAGCGTTGAGAACGACTTCTACAAAGCAACCTTCTCAGCAGAGCAACTCGTCTCTGGAATGAACGTCATTGCCGCAGAAGTACATCAGAATGATCCTGACAGTTCGGACTTGGGTTTCGATCTGGAAATCTCGGCTGAAGCAGTCAGTATTTCCGAGATTTCGCAGGATGTGGAGTCCGGAAAAGTACTGAAGCGGCTCAAGGCGTGGCAATCTAAGCTGCCAGAGGGCATGATCGAGGCCTTGAAAGCCCTCTAAAATGTTCTTAACGGTGAGAATGATTAACAGTTCTAGGCATTGATCCTTGAATAATTCTAATTTGTATTAAAATTATATGACGGATCAACTCCACAATGCCCAAACTCATCGCCCCCAGCGGCCACGCGCTTGCGTTGCCACGTCTCCCCTGCCGTATCGGCACAGCAGCGACGAATGAAGTCCCTATCCAGGGAGGTCTAGGGGTAGCCGGGCATCATGTGACCTTCTTCCAGCAAAACGGGGCGATCGTCATCGAAGACAGCGGATCAGGTCTCGGCACCTATATCAACGGAGCCCCCGTTCACCGGCAGGCGCTTCATGGAGGAGAGTTTGTCCAAATGGGTAGCCTCCAGCTAAAGTTCGAACAAGATGGCCAGCAGCCTCCTCCCAGCGCAGCCATTCCTGCAGCCGCCCCCCCGAAGTCAGAGGCGGCCGTGCCTGCTCCAAAGCACGCCTCCCCGAACTCAAGTGCGGCCCCCGCCTCCCCCCTGCCCTCTGAGTCACTACAGGCGACACTCGATCAGCGAGCCGGTCTTCCTCCAGTTGATCACAAACCTGCAGAAGCCGCTCTCAAAGATCTCTTTCCCAAACCATCGCAGGGAGACAGTCGCGCCACGGGAGAGATGACACGCAGAGAGAAACCGCAGCTTTCAAATGCGGCAAATTCTTCGCCATCCGACCCGAATCCGAGCCGATTGAAACTGGGTGGCTTAGATAAACCCAGCAAGCAACCACGGCGATGGGTGCCCGTCGCTCTTACCGCACTTGCTGTTACCGTTCTCTCAACGACAGCCCTTGTTCTGCTAGACCTTAACAAAACTGAGGAGGATTCAGACGCGTCCGTACCAAACGCAGTGCACGTCGCTCCAAATCCTGCGACTAGCAAAACGCTCGAGATTACGCAGCACACGCGGCTTGCCCGGCTGCTCGCGAGCATGACGAGACCAGCTGCCGTCATCACGGTTGATGTCGCTGCTCTCAAAGAGCGCGAATGGACCAATGCCGTTCCCCGAATCACCAACTGGTTTCAGAAGTACCTCCAACTTCCGATCAACGATGTTGAACAGATTGTCGCCGTCGGTGCCGCTGCCGATGATTTCTCTATC
>CAZIPY010000018.1:0-4126 GCA_964541125.1 uncultured Luteolibacter sp.
CTTGGCGGGTTTTGCGGACGGCCAAATCGTCAACCAGTGGATGGCGGGGCAGACCCAATGGCTGATCGGTCTGGTCTGTCTGATCACCTCTTCGCTTCTGGGTTCGGTCAACTTCGTGACCACCATCATCAACCTTCGTGCCCGCGGAATGACCTGGATGCGCATGCCCTTCTTCGTGTGGTCCATGCTGGTCACCGGTTTCCTTCTCCTGCTTGCCTTCCCACCACTGGAAGCCGCGGGCATCATGCAGCTGATGGACCGAGTTGCGCATTCCTCCTTCTTCATGCCCACCGGTCTCTACACCCAGCAGACCGGCCTTGCTGAGCTTTCCGGTGGTGGTTCGCCGCTGCTCTTCCAGCACTTGTTCTGGTTCCTGGGTCACCCGGAGGTGTATGTGCTCCTGCTGCCCGCTTTCGCCTGTGTGTCCGATGTCATCCCCGTCAACACGCGCAAGCCGCTCTGGGGCTACAAGAACATGGTCTACATGGTCATGGTGCTCGGCTTCCTTTCCTTCATCGTCTGGGCTCACCACATGTACATGACGGGCATGGGTCCGGTGATTTCAACCTTCTTCCAGACCACCACGGTGCTGATTTCGGTGCCTTCGGTGGTCATCATCACCTCGATGCTGATTTCGCTGTGGGGCGGTTCCATTCGCTTCACTCCGGCCATGCTCTGGGCCTGTGCCTTCATTCCAATGTTTGGCATCGGTGGTCTGACTGGTCTGCCCTTGGCATTCAACCTAGCTGACCTTCACCTGCACGACACCTACTATGTGATTGGTCACTTCCACTACGTGGTGGCTCCGGGCATCCTCTTTGGTCTCTTTGCCGGTGTGCTCCACTGGTATCCCAAGATCACCGGCCGCTACATGAACTCGGCCCTCAATCATCTGCATTTCTGGCCCAGCCTGATCTGCATGAACATCATCTTCGCTCCCATGCTGCTGCAGGGCATGGCCGGTTTCCACCGCCGCTGGTACAACGGTGGTGACGCCTACCTCGACAAGATCGCCGCCAACAACGGTGAGGAGAGCACCAACGTCTTCGCCAACACCGTGGCCCAGCATCTCGACCTCAACATCTGGATGTCGATGGGTGCCTGGACTCTGGCGCTGGCTCAGATTCCATTCTTCATCAACCTCTTTGGCTCGATGTTCTTCGGCAAGAAGGTTGAAAACGACAATCCCTGGAATGCCACCACTCTCGAGTGGGCGACTCCGACACCTCCGGGTCACGGCAACTTCACCACCGAGCCCGTGGTCTACCGCGGTCCCTACGAATACAGCCGTGCGGACCACGATGAGGACTACCTGCCGCAATGGCACGAACCGAAGAAAAAATCGGACCCACCTGCGAAGGCTGATTCCGAACAACCCGAAGCCGATGCCTGAGCAGCGTCCCGTCTGCTGAATCGAGAACTCCAGACCTTTTCAATCCATGGAAATTCCCTTCATCGTCAAGGCCCGCAAGGACACCGGCCTCAATAACTCCAAGATCGCCATCTGGCTTTTCCTGGCGTCGGAAGTCATGCTCTTCGGCGGCTTCTTCTCCGCCTATGTCTTCATGCGAATCGGTGCCGATTATCCCTGGCCCGAGCGTACGCTGCCGGTGCTTCCCGGCCTGATCAACACCTTCATCCTGATTGCCTCGTTCGTGACAGTGGTCTTCGCCTGGGCGGCCCTCAAGCTCCGCAAATGGCGTCAGTTCCAGATCTACATGGGCATCACCGTGGCTTGTGCGGTGATCTTCATGTGCCTCAAGGCAGTGGAATACAACGTCAAGTTCCACCACCAGGCAGTCCGCCTCAATGACTACACGGTCATCGAGGGTCACCTTGCCTATAAGAAGGACAAGAATGACAACTACATCTACAAGGACGGCAGCAAGATCGAATACAACCTGATCAATATCAAAACCAAGAGCGTCACCTTCAGTTCCGTGCGCTTTCACAAGCCTTGGGTTGAGGAGATCATCAAGCAAGCCAAGGAGCAGGGCTCCAAGGTTACCCTGACTGCTGACTACGAGGGGCAGGAGGGTTATGCCGATGGTGCCGTTGAGAAGGATGGCAAAGAGGTCAAGGAGGCCAAGGTCTACCACAAGAAAGGAACCGCACTGAGTGTCGATCTTCTTGACGAGATCCAGAAGCTCCACATCGATCACAAGGCCAATAACCAGTCTCTGCGCACCGACAACCTCCGCCAGCAGTGGCGCAAGGCCAAGGACGAGAATCCCGGCAAGCGTGGCTGGCAGATTGCTGACAAGGTTGCCGTCGACATGGAGGCCATCCAGTCCAAGTTGCTGACCGAAATGCCGGCCATCACCTTCACTGTGGAGCCGGCCTGCAAGCTCAACTTCAAGCCCAAGGATATCAAGGAGGCCGACGGCAGCTCGCGTCTGCGTGATGATACCATCATCACCGGTGAGCTCATCGAGAGTCCGATGAAATTCCACAACGTCGATGCCATCGACTTCCAGTACCTCGCCATGAAGGCCATCGACAAGGGTATCGACCCCATGGTGGCCATCGAGAATAGCTGGGTCATCCAGAATTATCCCTTCGCCAAGGAGGCTTGGGACTGGCACTGCGGCGAGATCGCGAAACTCGAGAAGCGATTGATCGACGATTACGGTTATGAGATGGTCAAAAACAGCAAGGGAGAGAAAGTTCCCAAGCTCGATGGCAGTGGAAATCCGATTGCCGAGCGCGAGCCGACCTTCAAGGAGCGCTATCGCATTGGCTGGAAGGAACTTCGCGACAAGGCAGAAGGCCAAGGCGGTCCCAAACTTGGATTCATTCAGGGCACCATTGGTGAGGAATTCACCGGTCCCAACTACAAGGCTCGCACCATTGAGTCCGATGATAAGGAAAAGGAATTCCATACCTTCCCCGAACTCGAATTGCCCCGCGAGCAGATCGCGTTCGCTTCCAAGTTCGTGCCGCAGTGGAACACCTACTATGCCATTTACTTCACCATCACCGGTCTCCACGGCCTTCACGTGATCGGTGGCGCATTGGTGCTCGCCTACTACCTCTTCTTTGGTCGCCGCATGTATGAGACCAATCCCGAATGGCTGACCAACCGGGTCGAGGTCGGTGGACTGTTCTGGCACTTTGTTGACCTGATCTGGATCTTCGCCTTCCCGATCTTCTACCTCATGTAATTTCGAAATTCTGAAGCTGATACCCCATGGCTGATTCCCCTGAAGAAATCCAAAAAGCAATCCGCAAGTATCTCATTGTTGGTGGCCTCCTGTTCATCGGTACGGTGCTGACCGTTCTAGTGGCGACTGTTGAGTTCCTGGATGTTGGTAAACACGGTTTTGATACTGCTGACTTGATTCTCGGTCTTGCCATCGCCACCACCAAGGCAAGCCTCGTCGGTTACTTCTTCATGCACCTTAACCACGAGAAGAAGGCCATCTACTGGATCTTCTTTGGCTCGCTGTTGTTCTGCGCTTTCCTTTATTTCATCACGGCTTGGACCAAATCGGACCCCATTCACGATACCGAATTCTACGGTGACAAGCGGGACGAGCTCCACAAGAAGGCCCACTGATCTGAATTGAACGAATTTCATAACTCCATGTCCCTCAGAGGCTTCCATATCGTCTTCATCACTGTCGCGTCACTCCTGTTCGCGTTTCTGGTGATGTGGGGCTTTGTCTTCGCTGAAGAGGGAGATGCCTGGGCTGGCACCATGGGTGGACTCGGTATTGCCGGTCTGCTGATCATGCCGCTCTACGGACGCTACTTTCTGCGCAAGGCGGAGCGCGAAAACCTGAATTAATCGCCGCCAAGCTTTCCCATACATCCACCACAACCCTCGATCATCATGCTTCATCTGATTGCCCTTGCTTGTTCGACCTGCCGTGCCACGACCATCCTTGGTGGTGGCCAAGCGGCCGAGTGGTCGATCTTCGCCCTATTCTGCATCATCGTCACCGTGCTCGGCGTCATCGCCTACTCGATGGTCCGTCTCGCCAAGCGTGCACGACAGTATGCCGACCCCACCCTGTCCGACGACTGGACCGGTGACGACCAAGACTCCTGACCCAACTTTTCCCCATGAGTATCTCCAAACTCCTAGGCATGCCCGAGAACTACTCCGCCCACGGCGGACAGG
>CAZIPY010000019.1:0-1537 GCA_964541125.1 uncultured Luteolibacter sp.
CGGCTTCTCCTGCTACCCGCTAAAGACCTTCCACACCGTGCTCGATCAGATCGAAGATCAGATCGACTGCATCCTCGCCTACAATCGCTACACCCTGCAGAACACTTCCTTGGCGACCGACCTCCTGCCGCGCCTCGAAGCCAAGGGCATCGGCGTGATGACCGCCGGACCCTTCTCTGCACGCTTGCTCACCAATGCCCCGCTTCCCGAATGGCTCAAAGAGCCCGAAGAAGTGAAGGCGGCAGCCCGTGAAGCGGCTGCACATTGTGAGAGCAAGGGCGTGGACATCGCCCAGCTCGCGCTCCAGTTCTCCTGCGAGCACGAGGGCCTCACCACCACCATCGCCGGCTCCGCCAACCCCGACAACATCCGCAAGTGGGCCGACTGGCTGGCCCAGCCCATGGACACCGAACTCCTCGCGGAAGTGCAGGCCATCTTCGCGCCCGTCATGGACATCGGCCACGACGAGGGGCTTCCCGAGAATAATTAAGCGGTGAGATGAGCATGGCTGAACTACTTGATTTTGAACCACGGATTACACGGATGGTACGGATTTTTTTTATGATTTAATCAGCGCCTCTCTGTTGTTGTAGCCTTGAACGTTTCACCAGCCTCTTGCCACCGAGCAAGGAGAAGAATTCATCCGTATAATCCCATAAAATCTGTTTAATCCGTGGTTGAAAAAAGCCCGCAGCTCACAGACTTCCAATCCACCATGAACGCCATCGAATTCACCAAGCCCGAGACCATCGCGGTCATCGACATCCCGGACGCCCCGGCTCCCGGACCCGGCGAGGCCGTCGTGCGCACCCATCGCATGGGTATCTGCGGCACCGACCTCTCCTGCTACCTTGGCAAGTTTCCCTTCTTCGACTACCCGCGCACGCCCGGTCACGAACTCGGCGTGGAAGTGGTCGCCGTCGGCGAAGGCGTGACCAACGTCCAGGTCGGCGACAAGTGCTCCGTCGAATGCTACTTCAACGACCCCACCACCAAGACTTCGCAAAACGGCAACACCAACTGCTGCCCCGGCGTGAAGGTCATCGGCGTGCACATGGACGGTGGCCTGCGTCAGGGCACTTACACCGTGCCCGCCAACAAGCTGCACGCGGGCAACCAACTCAGCTACGATCAGCTGGCACTCGTAGAGACCCTGGCCATCGGCTACCACGCCGTGCAGCGCGCCAATCCCAAGCCGGGTGAAACGGTGCTCGTCATCGGTGCCGGCCCCATCGGTCTCGCCAGCCTCGAGTTCCTCAAGCTGATGGACGGTGTGAACGTCATTGTCATGGACATGGTCCAGGGCCGCCTCGACTTCTGCGCCGATAAGCTCGGCATCACCAAGGGCGTGCAGTTCCAGCCGGACGGCAGCCACTTGGAGGAGCTGAAAAAACTCACCGACGGCGAACTCTGCGACGTCATCATCGACGCCACCGGTTCACCCAAGTCCATGTCCACCTGCTTCGAATACGCCGCCTTCTGTGGCCGCGTGGTCTACGTGGGCATCACCACCACCGACCTGCAGTTCCCGCACGCG
>CAZIPY010000020.1:0-38924 GCA_964541125.1 uncultured Luteolibacter sp.
GTGGTGTCGAGGGCGCCGTTGGTCACGCCGGTGAGGCGGCCTGCGGCGTCGTAGGTGCGAGTCGCGGTGAACACACCATTCTCGACGACGGTGGAGGCAATCTGGTTGCGGCCGTTGTAAGCATAGGTGGCCACTGGCGGCGGGCCATCTGAGGTCACTGCAGCCAGAAGGTTACGGGCGTTCCAGGTGTAATCAACGACGGAACCATCCGGGCGGGTGTGGCTACTCAGGTTGCCGTCGGTGTCGTAGGTGTAAGTGAAGGTGCCGGAGGGGCCACTGGTGAGGGCCTGGGTTTCACTAAGCTGGCGGCCTGCCACGTCGTAGGTGCGAGTGATCGCGGAATTCGCATTGTTGGCCGTGAGCAAACGTCCAAGTGCGTCATAGCTCATGGTGCGGGCAGTTTCACCATTGCTGTAGGTGATACTGGTGAGGAAGTCGCGATTGGTGTTCGCGTAGTGATTGGTCTTGGTTTGGCCATCAGCCTTGGTGTGCACGAGCAGACGACCAGCGACGTCGTACGTGTAGGTCTGGAAGCTGGCATCGGGCTCGGTGCGCTTGGTGAGGCGACCCAGAGCATCGAACTGGAAGCTGAAGGTGGCTCCCTTGGCGTCGGTGTAGGCGGTACGGCGACCGAGCGCATCGTATTGGTAAGTGATGGTCTGGTTTTTGCCGTCCTTCTGGGATGTCACGCGGTCGAGCTCATCGTAGGTGATGGTCGAGGTGACGAGGTTGTCCGCAGCGGTGGTGGTGAGCTGACGGCCGATGAGGTCGTAGGTGAAGCTGGTGGTGTTACTGAGGGCGTCGGTGACACTCAGAGTCCGGCCGAGGGGATCGTAGGTCATGGTGGTCACGGACCCTTCACCATCGGTGGAAGTGATCACGCGGTCGCGGTTGTCATAAGCGACGGTAGTGGTGGTTTGTTCAGCGGTGCCGGGAGCCAGGATGGTCTGGGTGCGGTTGCCGTTGTTGTCATAGACGATCTCCACGGATTTGCCAGTGGGGCTGGTGACGGTCAGTGGCAGTCCCCCACCGTCGTAGGTGGTGGTCGTGGTGACGCCGGTGGGGTCAGTTTGGCTGATCACGCGGTCGCGGTTGTCATAGACCATGCTGGTGATGGCCTCTTCGGCAAGGCCAACAGCCGCGATGGATTGGGTGGTGCGGCCAAAGGCATCGTAGACGCTACGCATGGTGGTGCCATCGGGAAGGATGGTGTCAGTTTGACGACCAGCGGCGTCGTAGGCGTAGGTGGTCACGCGGCCGAGGGCATCGGTGGTGGTGTCCATCTGACCGAGGCTGTTGTAGCTGCGGCTGGTGGTCTGAGCCGCTGGGGTGCCACTAGCAGCGGTAGTGGACACCATGCGGTCCATGACGTCGTAGGTCATGGTCGTAGTGAGGGCCACGGGGCTGCCTGCTGCCTGGGTGGTCGAGAGCAGGTTGCCATCCACGGCGTAGGTGCGGGTGGTGGTGAAGGCAAGCGCGGTGCCTGCGGCGCGGGTCTCGGAAATGACTCGGCCATCGAGGTCGTAGGTGTAGTTGGTGACGCGGCCCAAGGGATCGGTCATGGACGTGCGCTGACCGGCATTGTCATAGGTGTAGCTGGTGGTGGCTTCCTGCGGGGTGCCTTCGGCCACGGTGGTGGAGAGCAGGCGCCATTCTTTGTCGTAGCTGTTACGGGTCACCGTACCATCCGGGTAGGTGATAGTGATGGGCTTGGCCTGAACGTTGCAGCCGCAGCCACCTCCCAAGGCGTCGGTGTAGTCATAGGCGGTGACGTTGCCGTTGGGGTCGGTCATGGTAAGCATGCGACCCAGGGAATCGTAGGTATAGAAGGTGGTCACTCCACGCTCACTCATGCTGGCAATGCGGTAGCCGTAGGTATCGTAGATATTTTGGACGAAGCTGCCATCGGGATGAGTCATCTTGGTCACTTGGCCACGGTCGTTGTATTCGTAGCTGGTGGTGTAGGCAGTGGAGCCATCCAGGTTGCGGGTGCGGGTGGCCAGGCGATTGAGTGCGTTGTAGGTGTAGTCGGTCACCATGCCTGCGGGATCGGTGTGCTGGGTGAGCAGGCCCGCGGCATCGTAGACCCAACTTTCGGTGGTGGCATTGCGCAGACGATGGGTCAGGCGCTGGCCGAAGGTGTTGTAGGTCCAGGTTTCGTAGGTGCCATCGGCATAATCGGTGCGCAGACGCTGTTTGGTGGTGGGATCGAGGGTGTGGGTGGTGGTTTTGCCATCCTGATCGAGGGCGGTGAGATAGCCTTCAGCATCACGGGTGTAGGTGGTCACGGATCCGGCGGGGCTGGTCATGGACAAGGGGCGGCCCACACTGTCACGGGTGTAGGTAGTGGTGCGGCCAATCTCATCATCCGAGGTGATCAGGAAACCATTGGCGTCGTAGGTGTAGTCGGTGGTGGAACCGAAGGAATCCACTTTGCGCTCAACGAGCTTTTGCGACTTGGAGAAGATGAAGAGGTTCACCTTGCCGTTAGGATAGACCAATTTCGGCTTGCGACCTCCGTCCCAGCGGACACTGACCAGAAGCTGACCGGAGGCATCGTCGTATTCATCGACGACAAAACCGATGGCGGTATCGGGGTCGTAACCATATCGCACTTGGCGAACCTTGCCCGAGTAACGGGGGTCGTGCGCGGTTTTGATCAGGGGCATGGTGAGGTCATGCACCTGTTCGTAGGTGTATTGAGATTCGGCGAGATCAGTGTAGGTGGCGCTTTCAAGCCGGGCCCACTCAAAATCACCCGTAGGATCCGAGTAGATGTTGTAATCATAGCCGACTTGGCGGCCATCGCTGCCTTCGACTTCAGCAATCACGTAGTTGGGCACGGGCTCGTTGTTCATGCCAACAAAGGTGACGGATGCATCGTTGTTGATGCCTCCACCATTCACGCGGAAGCGAATGCGCGACACCTGGCTGGTGTTACCCGCTCCCAGATCAATGCCGACATAACCGGCTTTCTCATATTCGTAGCGATAGTATGTGGAAGTATCCCCGTCCATGGCGTCGGCTGGGGGATGGGCGCTTTCCCATGGCGAGGAGCCGAAGGCGGTACCGGAGATCTGGACGTTGTTTTCGTCGTAAAACTCCAGTTCTGCGACTTTCATCGGCACCTTCTGGCGCCAACTGTTACCCTGATACAGGGCCAGGTAACGGTAGGCTTCGCCGGGGGTCACGGTGATTTCATGCCACTTGTTGAGGGCGCTGTTAGGAATCAGCTTGAAGCCCAATTCGGTGGAGGCGTTGGAGCGAACGGCAAGGTCGTCGTAGTGCAGCTTGATCCAGTTGCCAGCGGGGTCGGTGATCTGGCGGATCAGGGTGTCGTCTACATCTTGATAAGAAACGGTGTAGATGTTGCCCACGGAATCCTCCAGGGATTCAATCCGGTAGAACACTCCACCGGTGACGCTGTGGTAGCGGCGCTTGAAGTGGAATTTTTCATGAGCACCGGTGTGAAGCACATAGTCATCGCCTGTCACCACAAGGGAATCCGTGCGTTGCAGCGAACCCTCGGGGTCCCAAATGGTGGCGGTGGCTGTCGGGCGCGTAAACTTGCGCTTGTTGCCGTCGGGGTAGGTCACCTTGACGGTGGGATTGGTCACCGTGCCTCCGTCGTCAGTGAGCATCCATTCGTAATTGTGCGACCAGGGGCTTTCGTTACCAAAGGCGGTTTGGATGATGTTGCGGCTGGAAAGTCGGCTGTTGGCGTAGCGCTTGAAAGCAAGGGGCATGTTACCCACGGAGCCAGAAATGGTCAGATCCGTAATGACGCGGTGCGCGTTGCCATTGAAAGAGAAAATGGAATTGGTCTCACAGGAAGAACCCTCCGAGGCATTGGGCTGCACAGTCTCGTCATCGTCTCCGCACGATGTGCAAGGTGGCGTCTTGGAGGGGTCGGGGTTTCCGCAGGGCTCAGTACTACTGGTATTGTTGGCGACCGGCGCAGACACCTGAGATTTGGCGTGCACAAAGGCCAGCAAAGCAGCGAGAGCAAGGAGGGTGTATGAGAAGATGCGTTTCATGGATCAGTAAGGGAGATGGGTTTGTGAGTGGTAGATTCGCTTGGAATGCGATGAGTGTGGAAAATCAGGAGTCGCTGGAATCGAAGGCATTGAAATCAATGATGCGTTTGGGATGGCCGGAGGCCTCGACGAGAATTCGATGGGTACCGACGTTGCTGGATGTGGTGTATTCGAAGGCGACTCCTCGCCAATCCGCGACTTTCATCAGGCGCGATACGCCTTCTTCAGAGGGAAACGTGCCGCCATCCATGATCACCACCCGAACCGGTGTCCCAGATTTCACCTCATCCAGCATCAATCGGACCCCGACGGTGTCGTTGGTCTTGGTATTGATCGCAGGGTATTCACCGATTTGATTGGCATCCATGGCAACCCTGCGGCCGGAAGACGGGACGTGAATGTAGACTTCACCTTCAGGGGATCCTGATGCCTTGCCCGCTGGAGAGGGCTTGCGCTGGTACGCCTTGCGGGGGAATTCTGCGAGAGACATGTCTGTCGCCACCCCCTCGATGCCAAGCTGCCGATCGGCGTCCCGGTGAACACTCGATTGGCGATCACGAGATGGCGCCTTACGATCTTGAGAAGAACGGGCGGACTGATCTTCAACCAGAGGGTCTCCAGGAGTGGTTTCTTCCCTCTGTAGTCGAACCACAACGATTGATACGACGATCAGTAACAGTCCAACTGCTACAATCTGATAGGCACGGCGTGATTCCATGAGCTCTAACTATGGAAACAGGAGAAGGAGGAAAGAATTATTGTGAATCTCTACCTACATACATTTAAGTAGGTTGAAATCAACCAACTCAACGGGAGCACTCCCATCGGATAGCAATATGTGATTCAGCTCACTAACTCACTTACCGCGAGTCATTACTGAGGGAAGCGCAGGGTAGCGTGCTAAACAGCCGCCCTTAGAGGACAATTCGATCTGGTCGCAGCGGCGGGATTGAAGTTTCTCCTAAACCTCCACGAGTCGACTGCCATAAATTGACAGGTGAGCCCTGAACTGATAGAAATTCAATACTTGGGATTCAGAGTCCGCAATTATGCCGAAATATAACCGTAACACAGGAAAGCCTTGGACTGCTGAGGCAGTTAAGATGCTCCGTCAGCTGGCCAATAAGAACACGCCTACTCGTGTTATAGGTCTAAAGCTTGGGCGAACCGAATCGGCAGTTCAATCGAAGGCTTCTGACCAGAAAATTTCACTCAAGCCGACAAATCAGAGTCCCTATAACCGACGAAAAAAGTAGGCTCTGCTAAACTTTCTCTCAGGCCAGTTATCTTATCATCTCTTAATAGGCTGAACTGTTGTGGATGAAGATGAATACAACCGACTACTTCATGAGAAGTATGTCGAACAAAGACAGGAGGCAGACCGCTTTGGCTTAGAGATCGGAGCCAGATACGAGAAATTTCTATCTTTTATCGCTGGCGGTGCATTAGTTGTATCTTTCACATTTGTTGAAAAGATTGCAGATGACCCAGTCAGGTCTTCATGGCTAATTCTCGCAGCTTGGTTGCTTTTGGTGATTGGAATTTCATCAACTCTTTTTGCAATTAATTTTAGCCACAAGGCACTTCACCGAAAGATCGAAAATCTGGATAATGAGATCACCAAGCAGCTTAACCCTGATGATAAGGTCTACCAAGAATTAGATACCGAATCGAATCCATATACAACTTACACTAACAGAGCAAACTTGTGGTCATTATGGACCACTATTGTCGGCCTAGTTGCTCTTTGTGTTTTCACATTCCTAAATTTCCCAAACACCAAAACAGAGCCAACAGCAGAAGATAATGAGCAGCAAACCCAACAAAAAAGCGTCATACAGTCCTTCGAGGTCTCAAGTTCCTCCACCAAGACCAAAAGAATCCAACTCTTACATTCCTCCCAAGTTGCAAGTCCCCCCTCCGAAACCGAAGAAAAAGAAAGATTAGATAATGCCGGACAAGAAGCCAAAAGATAAGCCGGTTCCACCGCCCAAGCCGATGGTTATGACGGAGCGCTCATATGCCCCAGCACGCAACCAAGTGCCACCGCCAAAACCGAAAAGCTTGGAGAATCTGGTTAGGCCCGAAGAGCGCCAAACAAATAGGCCTAAGGATTCTTAATAAATATCTCCATTTGCATAGTTTCAGCCATGAGCATGACATGCGCCACCTCCTTACTGTGCCAAAATTAAATATGCTTCTTGTCGTCAGAGCCTCCGAAGATAGATCACGATTATTCATTTCGAACATTTCAACACCCCAGCGCGGAGGAATTGAGGCTTTCTCCGAATTCTCCATGGGGGCGAGAACCCCTGCCCTGCCGGCAGTATGGATTTATTATCTCACTTTGTTAGTAGACCAGGAAGTCACAGATGCAAAATCTTAGTCAATCAACTTAATTGAGATGAAAATAAAGAGATATTAAATGGTCGGGCTGTGGGGATGGCAATGCGAACCGAAATTCGAGAGTTTCGCTACCTGGCGGGATAGGTTTGCGAACTCTTGTGATGAATTAAGCTTTACCGCTTACATCTGCGCTGTTTGCACCAGTTGTCACTTCCAAACGAAGTTCTACCTTTGGAATAGGTTGAGAAGATTATTTCAAGATTAAGTTCAGGAGAAAATGCTCAATCCTGTGTCAGATTTCTACTGTTTAGCAGTCCTCCAAATATTCACGGTCGCTTTCTGCCTGGTGTTTTCTGTGTGAAGCTTCATCAATAGCACTAAATCTGAGATTCCTCACCGGACTTGCTCTCATCCGGCTCAAGTCGATATACATGAATGGCCTTTCAACTTCTGTCGCGCCCGGAGCGTTGCTGAGAATGTTCCACCCCATTGCCTCATAGAGCTTAGATCGCCAAGCGATCTCATTCGAATAATGTTGCTCAGAGTCGCACCATTGGATGAAGGGATCGACTTCAATAATACCCAATGTCATGCCGTCAACGATCATTTGGTTTGTCAGCTCTTGGAAGAGCAACCTTCCCCAGCCACGCCGCTGCATGAGGACAGGCACAGCAAGGAATAACCCAACCGCAATTGCTTTTCGCGGCACTTCCGGTGGAATTTGTTCGAAGTAGTGGACATAATTACCTCTGCAGTCACCGAATAGCCGCTCATCCAAAGACTCGATCTCAACACCCATCATAACACTGAATGAGCCCACCGACTCTCCTTGTAATGTGCGGCCCTCAATGTAGCGGATCATTTATATGGCGATATTTGAAAGTGAAGACAGCCTCACTGTGCGACCAGGCAGCGTGCGTCAGGGTATAAACTTATATGCTGTGTAACACATTACCCAAGCAACAATCACAACAATCACTTTGCCTAAAAGGGCAATATTGATCCTGTTTTTTAGTCTCTCCAATTTTAGGTGAATTTTCCCGTCGGAATCTATAACGTCGAATCTGCTCTGAGCTGTATCAATATCATATTTTAAATCGGTAGATATTTTCAACTGCGTCCAGAGGCTTACGGACAATATGAGCGCAACGAGAATCAATGCGCATATAACTGACAGATTTCCCAAAGACCAAGCCTCCTTGGGATCTATAACTTTTGCTGCAAGTATCATTGCCCCAGGTATGGCCAGAGCCTTTGCTTCCAACCCAAATATCAACTTAGAAATCACAGAAGAGAAGTCGGTTATTTCTTTGCGAACTTCTTCTAAGCGTTTGTTTAAGCGTAGGTCTTGGCGTGCAAGAGCATGATTTGCTCTAACCCTCCTCTCAAATTCATCGCCGCTTCGCAACAGGCGAGAGATTCGTGTATTTACATCTTCATTTTTTAAGTAATCCCACAGTGTCCCTTTGAAACTCTCCTCTCGAATGAGCTTTTGAGATTCTTCCTCAATAAATTGCTTTAACCGAGCTATTGGGAATTCATGGCTTAAATCGCCACACTTATAAATGAGATCCATATCTAATCGTTCGATCTCAAAATATGTTAAGCGTATGGGAAAACTTCCTTCAGCCTCATGGTCTGCCCGCTGTTGTAGCAACCGGCATAACTGCTGAGCATCGCGATATCGTAGCAGCTTATTAGGAGGATTATCCATCCACGAACTTAGCAATCGGCCATCCGAAGTTTGCTCGAGCAGTAGCCAACATTTCGGCTCCTCTATACAATTTTGCGGATCATGCAAAAGATCGTCAAAGTCTTTGCCCACAAAGTCATTCCTATCCCTAGGAACAATGAGTGATAACTGAAAACCTTCACCGATTACGCCTCGGTCTTGTCGACGAATGGCCATACCATCGCGGCCTACGACACTGACATCTCCGATTTGCTCCAAGCCCTCACACAATCCATCATCAACTGGCTCATGCAAAGTAGCTGTTAGCTTATAGAAGCCATCAGATTTCAAAAGGCTTAGATGGCCCTTTGTATGCAGGTCTCCTAAGAGTTTAAGCGTCATATCTTAATTGCTCTTTCAGATCATCAGGAGCATCTCGGATTGTTACTGCGCCTGATTCTGTTACGCGAATTTTTGATGACCAATTCTCTTCGCCAGTGCGTTCAAATTCTAGCCTTAGGGATGATCCCTTATAGATAAAGCGCTGGAAAAGCCTCATATTTGCAGCCTTGATGGCTGGCAGCTCGCTGGCAATGCCCTCTGACTCATCGGTCATAAAATCCAAGAACTCGTCAGGCTCATCAGAATACAAGTAGTTAGCTAATGCCCGCATCGATAGCCCGGATCTTGAGCCATTATTATCCTGCCAAAATCTATATACATCAGTGAAAAGGCCGCCGCGTTCTGGGCCACTTAGTTGCTTTGAGTCCGCCCACTCTCTTAGGCGCTCTCTCAATGAGGCCGCCGCCTCAGATGATTTGGTAACTTCATCAGTGCCTAAGAACTCCGTAAAGTACCCAGCAGTTTCTGCGGATCCTCTTCTAGTGAGTAGTGATACGACACCGTCTTTGTTGTCTCCAATCCAACTAAGGCGAACCCTTGCGCCATGCTTAAGATTGTCCAAATCTAACACTGTGCTTTCAATAACATTCATCTCAGGATCAAATGCCGGAGTGTCTTCTTCGTTGACCAATGCAACTAGCAAAAACTCTTCATCAGCAGCAACGCCGCCTGAGTCATTCTGATAATGTATGAAAATTACATTCCCTCCAGTTGCAGCCGTTTTAAGTCGAATCTGACCTAAAAGTGTATCCATTGCGGCAGTCGACATGGCAAGAAACGACTCATCAGTATTCGCTTGAAGATAATCCAGTAGTAATTGCTGAAAGACTTTTGGTCGCCCTGCTTCATCCAGTGCAAAGATAGCACTTGCGCTAGATTTTCTGACCCCTTTGCGCGCGCCTTTGATTAAGCTTACTGCGCCACTCGAATTCGGATCGTTAAGTTCTGTTCGACAGAATGTGGATGGCTCCGAATCGCCTAGTGTTTTCTTAAGTTTATGGGCAATAATGCGCGTGGTCATCGGTCTGATTTTGAGAGCTTAAGTCTAATAATTTTCTTGGTGCTCCATATTCAATAAGCACTGTAGCGGAATTCATGTAGTCTCAACAATTGCATGATAACCCATGCCGGTATTCACATTCCCCCCTTTCATTTCATCTATAATACTCAACCACTGCCGCACGGTTTCTTTCGCCATCTTATCGATGAATTCTGGGGAAACTAAATTTGCAGGCTCTGCAATTACGATTTCGTCGTTATCGCCTGTGTATGCATGCACCGTTCCAGAATCGATTTGTATAGACCATCTGGCCATCGCGGCTATACCGCACAAATACCCGGATGGTTGCTCGCCGTATCTCATGGAAAAACCAGTCCTTCCAATATCATCAATTGTTCCAATATCTCGATGACCAACCGGCGGGAGATCCATAATATCGGCGTAGTGCTCTAACCGGCTTACTTTGCTCTCAGGAAAGCCGTGACTTGAGTCAGTCAATTTTGAATACAGGCGCGTTGCGATATCTGCGGCAGTCGCTTTTAGGGTCTCGATATGTCTGCCATATTCTTCGATTTTTGCTTGAATAGCATCATGTGAGTTCATCGGCTTGCAGAAGGTAATGGATTGGATGTCGTTACGAGCCAGTTTGTCCCAGCGGTAACATTTCGTGGTGAAATACAGGTTTTATAGATTTTTATGCCACAGCAAGTAACGAAAATGTTCACTTGAACACAAGTGTATATTTTCTCCTCTAATCTTGGATTTCAATAACACGCGCCTCTCGGCTCATTTCCATCATTGGAACTACGACGTTATTTTCCCCGTTCCAGATATCTCTATACAGCAGCATGAGCTTTTTCATGTCACTGTAGCATTTTCGCATATGGAGGAATTTATCTCGTTCGCTCAGATTTTCATAATCTGGAATAGACGATATCATCGTCTCCCATTCAGAGATGCTCGATAGAGCGACTTCTCGATGGTGAAGCATCCCATCTAAGCCCTTCTTTTGCTCCTCGCTCGTTCCTTTAATTATTTTTTGAAAGCTTAATTTAGGCATGCCGGCGATGCAGTCTTTTCGGAACACATTCAATTCTTCGAGTGCTTTGTCTTTTAGATCTAGAATTTGGGCACGATAGACATCTTCAGAAGCTGAATGCATTCTCTTGTTCCCTTGGTATGCGAAAACTAGAGCTACGATTGCGACAATTAGGGTGCAGGTGCTGTATAGCGCTTGCAGTATCATTGACCATTTGAATTTGGTCTTTGTCGTGTCTTCTTCTAGATTGCTGTTTTCTTCAGTTAGGGTGCTCATTTTGGAAACTTTCTAATGATTTGATACAGGGCAGGAACATGGTTGGTATTGCTATTTCCCACTGTTCCAAGTTCGGCGATAGTGAAGCCATTGCGCATATACCAACCCTTCAAGAAGCCCTGCTCTTCATCCATCCGAACGACATTCCCGAAGATCATATGCACTGATTTGTTGGTGCACTCCTCCAAGAAGCCATGCAGAAGTCGATTGCCGATTCCTTTGCCTCTCGTTTGAATTGATCGGCCCGCTCCCGTGAGATCGACTTCTTTGTGAACCCAAATGTCTGAGAGCAATACTGAACCATAATCTTGATTAACATAGGATAGACGCCCTAACCGGGTCTTTCCATAATAGGCCAAAAATACTCCAGAATGCTCATCCGATTCATGGAGTGTTTCGATGTCTGCAATATTCATCAGTTCAATATTCGCCATAAAATCTTCCTTTTGCGAATCTTGAATTACACAACATACATGGTTTCCTCATTTAGAATTTCTCAGAAATATTCTATAGGGCCTGTGGCTGGCATTCCGTTCCGACTTCACGCGTTCATAGACCAGTGGAGGGATAGTCTCTTCGCCTACTTCAATAGAGTGAGAGAGCACCCGAACGGCCATCAGCGTCCTCAGCCCACTACGGTTGCAGAGCTTCATTAGCCTTGAGAGTGTCAGTGGATACCTGTGGGAATACCGAGTCCCAGCGATCTTTCCGTAGTACTCCGTGACCTTCTCCAGGACCAGATCGAGCATGGCTTGCTGTCTGACATCGAAATCCTCTTCGATTCCCGATCCGAGCCACCTCCTTAGCTCCATTTGGCAAGCACCTCGTCGCTCACGGCACCCAGCTTAACTGGCACTTCTGGAAACCTGACATGCGTAGGCTGGATACGGCCTTTGATCTTTACAATACCCTCCCCAACCGAGAGTCGGTCCAGATAGACGCTCTGAGCAGGCCTGAGAAATAGTGCCTGCCGAGCCGACATGATGTCCGCCTCGTGGGTCAGAGCCAGAAACACCAAGGTATGGGTGTTTCCTAATACGTAGATGGGCAGTAGAGACGGATGTTGGGTGATCGCGATCAATCCCTGCCCGAATGACCTGATCTCTCGATAGACGTTCTCAAGGCCTCCATTAGGCAGGTCATGAGCTAATCGCTGAGGGAAGATGTTGTGGGCTTCCTCCAAGACCAGCACATGCCGCACCTGGTCCGTCTCCCCTTGGCTCAAGCGGTATAGATGAATCCATCTAAGAATCGCCTCCGTGAAGAAAGTCCTCACTGTCTTGGGCATCCCGAGATCCAGCTCAAGAACCACTGGCTTGGTTAGCAAATCCTCCAGATGCACGGGTTCTCGGGCATTGAAGGCCTCTGCAGCCGGTCCAATCGTGAAAGTCCTCAGTATTCTCAGGCAGCTGTCTCGCCATAGGCTACGCCGCCCAGTGTATTTGGTTCGCTCTAGTCGACCCCTCAGGTCGTAGAAGTTGGGCAACTTCGCCCGCTCCTTCTCATCGGCCATTTCAGCTCTCGTGGCCAATTCCTCGTCAGCCAGCTCTGCGATGACATCCGCCACCCCTTGGCCTGAAATGTGAGTCTTCTCCAGGATCTCAGAGAGGATCTGAATCCATGCTTGGCTTTGGATGCCTGGAGGCGGCCGTAGAGGATTCCAGTGGAAGGGTGCTGGGGTCCTGCCCACCGTGTAGACCTTGAGCCCCTTCATGTCAGACAATGACCTCAGACTCCGGTAGCTCCGCTTCCAGTCAATGGCCATGAAGGGGATGCCCTTCTGCTTGAATTGCCTCAGCAGGTGATAGCAGAGATTGGTCTTCCCTGAGCCCGTGGTGGCGAAGATCCCCACATGCTTCACCAAATCGGCCTTCCTGAGCCTCAGAGGGCGCCCTAGGCAACCTGGATAGGCTGTCTCGCCAAGATGGATGTCCCCGGCTGTGCCAGCCTCTAGGGACTCAGGGAGTCTGATCTTATGATCATCGGCCTGACTGCCCATGTAGCTCACTGCCATCATGCGAATCATGTTCTCAGCCTCAAAGCGGGCCGCGGGGCTCTCTGCGAGCTGATAATGAGCCCATAGGGAGTCCGCAGAACCCTGAATGTGGGGTTTTAGCTGCTGGCAGAGCGAGCGCAGCTCCTCAGTCACTGGAAGTTGGCTCCAGATTGTGAATGAGAAGCTCCTTTCGCTCCTTCTTGCGCGTGTCTTCGCTCTGCTTGGTATTGCCCAGCGAATACTTCGTCTCCACGGGCTCGATGGTGAAGTCCTTGAAGATCTCACGGACCTCTGGGGTGTCATTGAGAGACAGGATGAACTTCCCCTTGATGCTCTTAAGGGTCTCGCACAGCCGGTTGAAGTCCTCACCAGCAAATGACACGGAATAGAAGTCCGCTCCAACATAGGGCGGATCTAGGTATATGAAGGTTTTCTCGGAATCGTATCGCTGGATGCATTCACAAGCATCGAGGTGCTCGATAGTGGTTCGAGCCATTCGAGTATGGATGTCTTTGAGGATTTCCTCAGCCCGAGGCAGGTTGAGCGAACTTGGACGCACAGAACTTGTCCCGAATGTCCGGTCCTTGGTCTTGCCCCCAAATCCCATCCGCTGAACAAGATAATATCGGACGGCTCTCTGGACGTCGGTCAGGAGCTTCGGGTCGGTTTTCAGCTCTCGTTGGAACTCTTCTCGTGATACCGTTCGATATTCGAGGCATCGCAGGAATTCAGGCAGGTGAGTTCTTACGACACGCCAGAAATTGACCAATTCCCCATCCAGATCATTGAGGATCTCCACTTTGCTGGGTGGTTTGGTGAAATAGACCCAAGCCCCACCACAGAATGGCTCTACATAGCAGGTGTGCGGTGGGATCTTCTCCACAATCTGGGCAGCGAGGCGAGATTTGCCTCCCAAATAGCCCAGAGGGCTCTTCAGCGGCGTTGTGGCGGGTTCATGGTGTGTAGTTGGTTTTGATGTTTCCATTGTGAGTGTAGGCCTCAGGAGGGCGTTGGGGTCCTGAAGGCGTAGGTGGCGGCTGAGCGCTCAAGAACCGGCCCTTGGCTTCGTTCTTAGAGAAGCCTTCCCAGGCATTGAGGAAGTCGCGCATGACCATGGAGAGATCTCTCCAGCATTCGGCGTCCACGCGTCTTCGCTCCTGACTGAGCTGGGCCTGCTTCTGACGAAGCAGTGTCTCCAGGCCCATCATGTCAGGTGACGAATTTTTGAGGTTGAGCAGCTCGGATCCGGCCTCGAGATCTTCTTCGGTGATCTCATTTAGGTGACTGGCTCGAATCCGGAGCCGTTCAATGATTTGGACCGCGTGCACCGCCATGCGTGTCTCGGCTAGCTCAGTTCGAGAGCGCATGATTGCATCCAAGGCGGCGTTGGGTTGCGGTCCAGTGGGAGTGGGATTTTGATCGATAATGAAGCTCTCCCGTTACTCTTGGGCGGTAACGACGCCTGTTTTCACACTGGAGTGCACCATCTTCTTTAAGTAATTAGTCCCATGTTGGTGGGAACAGTTTGAGTTCTTCCCACCAATCTGTGGACAACTACTTCTCAGCCAAACGGCACATACTCATGCATGAAGTGCATACATGCAGAAAATGGCGTGATTATTCGAGGAAAGCAGCGAGTTGCTGTCTATGAAGCCCTGGACAAGCCTCGGAATGGAAAAGAAATCCTAGCCCTATCCGGAGCCGAGGCTCCATCCATGACTTACCAGGATCTAAGGCACATTCTTCGAGATTTCCAGAGCAAGGGCATTGCCGAATGCCTCAACCCAGATTGCCAGACTGGGCGGCTGTATGTTCAGGCTGGCAAGGCTTCTTCATTTTCAGAGCACATAGTTCAACTGAGCGCGAAGGTGAGACGTGCAAGCATCCGGCAAGCGGTGCTCGCTGAGATTGGGAGGGACGCTCTTTCGGATTCGAAGCCACTGACAGCGACCCAGATCAAAAAGCGACTGAGAGAATCCTATCCTCTTGGCCTCAATCATGTTTTAGCGGCCATCAAATTCTTAGAAGATGAGAAATTGGTCGAAATCATTGGCTATACTGACATTCGAGATTCCAAAATCTACGGGCTTTCTTCTCTAGGCTCTGAAGTCATAAAGGCCATGAATGAAATGCAATTACCTGAGGTTTGCCCCACACGTTAACCGTGTAATGGGCCAGACCCATATGCGGCGTGATGAAATCTCTACATATCGGCACATTTAGAATGACAGACGCTCCTCTAACGAGATAGGTGTATGTGCTTTCTCATCACACCAATTGCCTCTCGGACCTTACACCTAAGAAATGCTCGCTTTGAAAACACCCAAATTCATTAGCCAAATTAAATTGCTGTTGGCTTATGCTGCCTTTGCTATCTGCATAAGCAGTTGTTCCAGCAGCCTCAAAATGGGAGCGCTTGAAGAGATCAATCAAGAAGCCATCAATAGCACGCACAAGCCTTTCAGTGACGACTTCGATCAGCAGCGCCTGCTGAGCATTTCAGGGATGCTGCCAATGAATAAGGTTGGAGAGCTTCATAACTATTCTGGGAGCAAAACGCCAGCGTCGCAATCAGTCGGAATAAGTTCCAAAAGTGATCAAAGCTATGTCCATACAACTGTTTTTGAATACGGCGGCACCTACGAGGAATTCAGAAACATCAAAATCAAGATTCATGAGATGCAGTTGCTGGTTGGGAAATATGTTGAGGCGAAGATATCCGAAATACAAAAACTAGATACGCTCGTGGGACTAAAAAAGCAGCAGGCCAAACTTAAAACCGCCTCTACAGCACTAAATGCGCAAGTAGCATCCGCGCAAAATGATCACGACAAAGCTGTGTTAGCCTCTGCAAAGGCTTCCACTGAGATCGATAAAGCCGAGCTGGATATAGCAAGAGCCATCAGCCAAAAAAACATTATTGTATATCGATGGGGAGAAGAGGAAAAAGGAATCTGGGCAGGTGTGCTTGGAAGCCTATTTAGTGGACGCAATGAATTTGCCAGAAGAAAACAAGGCTACGGGCTGATCGCGGGATTGAGAATTTCAACCATGCAGGTTGGAAGCGATATCCATAAAGCATGGAAATGGCTAGATGATGAAAAAAGAGACGGCAAAACCGGCAAAAAGAAAGGCAAAGACTACCGCCACAAGAAGCGAATGATCACTCAAGTTTGGGAGGCCCAATACATCCAGTCGATGTCTTTATTCGAAGAGGAGCGGCTCCTGAAAATGAAAATTAAGGCCAGCTACGAAACTCTGGCAAACCTTCCTAGGGCCGTGAGTGAATTGCAAGAAATTGAGCTAGAATCGATGCTGCAGAGAGCAAGGACTCTAAGTAATGTTTCATCCATTGCGAAGTCCAGCAGTGATCGGAAAGAAATTAATCTCAGTGGTGATGCCTTGAGCGAAGTCCTCTCTAAAGGCAGCGATAAGTGGAAATCATTCTATGTCGTCATGACGAATTTAAAGGACTTAACAGATCTGGTCCCAAAAAATAATGGCTGACGTTTTTTATGCGCGGGCGAGCACCACTTATATTTCACAAGCTGATATAAACCGCGCCAAAAATATTCCCATAACCACCAGCAATAATACTCCGCTAGTGATTAATACAAATATAGTGGAAAGAGCAATCAGGGCTTGAGTGTTGCGGTAACCAGGGCCAGCAAATGACCCTTTTTTGTGAATTGTGTTTTTTGGTTTCCCTATGAAGCCGATCCCAAGCCAGTAATTTTCTGCGCTGCGCTTGATATTCATGTGATACGCATATGACATGTGGTCATGAGCAATGCGCGCATGCAATGTACACCAATAGCATACTAGGAATGTGCAGGAAATTAGTGGAATGAGACATAGTGCTATGGTTGGAGGCCAGTTGATAACCATAACAGCCGTATTCAATGTCAGTATGAATCCACATACTTGATAAAAAAGTGCCGCACCTTGGAATTCCGTGTTGCGCAACACTCTCATCTCGGACCCAGCTTCTGCGTACAAAGCTTCAATGCAGCTAGCGGATTGATTTTGCTTCAAGAAGTAACTGCGGTTTTCCTTGGCTGCTTTGGAAGCAGCTAAATCTAGCGGCTTTAGTTTTGGAGCTGCTTCAATATGCATGTATTCGTCAATCCAGCGAAGCAATGGCTCTATGCGATGACTGGATATAGGAGGTGAAAAAATGCGCACTTCCTCTTTGGTTGGATTTGATTTGTCACTTTTTGCGTCACTCATGGCTTAGGTTAGGTTAGACTGTGGTCAATAGATGATATGTTCTGGGGGCTAATGATATTGATTTGGCCCCCTCAGTATGACCGAAAGGTTTAAATATCGGAAGTGCTCATCAATACCACTTACGCGCTTCATGCTGAAACCTCTGGGCACCGTACCTACTGGTGAGTGCACAGTCGCGGCGTTGACCTAAAGGTTCATTGCCCCGGCTTCTGGTCGGGTCGTTCCCACTGTCCAAGGATAAAGCATAAAAATCCGTAAGTGGAGAGACCCAACAGTGCCAATAACAGACTATAAAAAACGAGCAGATCGGACTGAGCTCCAGATTCAAGAACATCCAAAGATATCCCAGAGCAACAAGAGCCTCATTCAGCGATTCCTAGTGTCATATGACGTCAGTGATGGCCGAAGGCTTCTCTTTCTTTGCCATATCCAGAAGCTTCTCATCTTTTTCCCAGACATGGAGGAAGCGCTCCGCAACCGGGACAAGATGAATGACTTCTTCGCAGAATTGCGAAGAAACTACCGACCAGCGTCTTATGCCACAGTGCATGGTGTCACTCGGAGGTTTCTAAAATGGCTCAATGATGGAAAGGAGCCGCAGAGCCTGCGAGACATAAAGATCAGATCCCGGAAGACGCTTCGGAGAGAATTGAAGCCCGAAGACATGATTACATGGGAGGAGGGACAGCGAATGGCAGATGTGTCTTGCGACCTACAGATGGCCGCGATCATCCTCACTCAGCTGGACTGCGGATTTCGGCCATCAGAGTTCATCGATCTCAAATACGGAGATGTGATGAGACAAACTGGCCTCGTCGTTATTTCTGTGCGAGCAGGGAAAACAGGCGCTCGTCATGTTGTCGCGCAGCGGTGTGTGCCAGCCCTTCTCAAATGGATGGATTCTCATCCGACCAAGAAAGATGAAGATCCACTGTGGGTGGCGATGAATTCCATGAGAAAAGTGGCATCTGGAGAGATTAATATTGGGCCATACAAATATTATGCCATGCGGAAGAGGCTTCAGTTTTTGGCTCAAAAATCAAAAATTTCAAAACCTGTAGATTATTACGCAATTCGACATTCGTCCTGCGTTCTGGATAAGATGGACAATCTGCCAGTTGACCTAGCTGCCGAGCGTCATGGACACAGTGTGAAGCACTTTGTGGAAACTTATGGACGTCTCAGCGTAAAAGACGTGATGAAGCGCTTCAGATCCCACTACGGAGATGATGAAGAGGAAGCCAAGCCGACGCAAAACCGGACCTGTCAGACATGCGGAGCGTCATGTCGGCCTGAATCGAAATGGTGCGCCTCATGTGCAACTCCCCTAAACACTGAAGGAGCAACCGAAATGGCCATACAGCACGGCATGTATCAGCGAGGCAAGAAGCAGGCCGTTGAGAAGGAGCTCGAAAGTCTGCGCATGCAATTGGCCGCAGCAAGAAAGCGTGAGGAGAATTTTCGTAAAGAGCAGCTCTCCATGCTCGCTCAAGTTGAGGACATCCGCCTTGCCCTTCGAGATCAGCGCTGAGCACCTTCCCACTGATTTGCGGCAAAGGGTAAAAGGTAGAAGTGGGAGTTATTACTCCTATGGACTCAAAACAAATTATCGGATCCAAAAAAGAGGTGCTGGATTTACGAGAAACAACGTTGCGAGAGGTTTCAGATCAGCTTGCGGATATTGAACTTAAGATTGATCACCTTATAGAACGAATTCACGACTCCTTGTATCGGCTGAATCACTCCGAAGGGGGTGAGTGCTCATGAACAGTTGTCTGATTAGCGGATTCAAAGTTGGCAAGGTTCTCGACATCGGAAAAGGCATGCGATTTATCGTGAAAACAAGATATCGAAGCCGAGATCCCAAAGAGAAAATCGGCACAAGCTATGTGCCCTGTTTAGTGTTCGATTTGGACAAAGAGCAGCGAGAAGCACTCAAAAAATCCAAAGACAAACAGGTTTATGTCGAACTAGTTGGCCACCTTTGCCCCACATTCTATGGCGACAAAAAGGATGAGGAGAATCTCTATGCGGCCACTGACGTGATCAGCACAGGAAAAGAAGCACTCATCAAGAAGGTGAAGTAAGAATGTATTCGCCCAAAATCTATGAATGCCAGATACGAAGCCTCTATTATGCGAGTCAGCACATGGGCATGCCCATGACCCACCTCGCCAATGCCTTCATCTACAATGGCCTGGCAAATGGGCAATACGGCCATGAATGCGCCATACACCTCCCGGCAGCCGCGGAGGTCTTGCCTAGTGGCATCATCTCCACCCTGCCCTTATACTCGATTGGATTGCATGTGGCAGAGGGTCAGAAATGACCTCCTACCACTTGCCTCGTGGCCCTTTGATCTGGAGAACGATTTTCTGTGCACTAGTGGCCTCTCCTGGGATATGGCTACTTCTATATGGATTCAGCGCATATAAGGCCATCGCTTGGCTGATCATCGGCTCAGCATTGTTGGGATGGTATGTTCTCGTTTACCACCAGTGGATGTATTCTGTACGAGTTGATCGGGATGGAATGACTGTGGGTTCACGATTCTTCTCATGGGATAACATTGGCCCAATTGAAACCGAAAGCATCGGAGACAGACGCCGAATCCGTGTCCGGCTCAAGAACAGCCGACGAACCAAGAATGTGTTCATCGGAGACGATGTTCGGGGATTTGATGAATTATCAGAGCAGCTAACTCTGAGAACATAACGACGCTGGTCTAATTAGTGACTACCCCTTGCCATCAACCCAAGATACCACTTCTTCGTATCCAGCACTGATCGTAGATTGCTGAAGTTTAGGTGTCACTTGTTCCAGTGCTAGCGCAACACAGCCATAGACAACAATTTCGGAATCATCGATCCAGTTTTCTCCAATACTTTCTAAGTCTATGCCTGTAATATCTTCAAATTGGCCATACTCGATGTCGTCTAGTTCATTTGCGATAAACTCAGCATCTAGGTCTATTGCCCGCTGAATAATCACCAGTTCTGGGATATCGCCTGTTTCGACATTAATTCGCCCCAGATCATTAATTGAAGATTTAATGTATTCTTTGAGGTCGCGGATGGCATTCGAGAGAACATGCTCATCAAAATGAAGCCCCTTGCCATTCAAGGTTGCAAGCAGACCATGAAGCGTATCTGCCTGCTTGAGTTCAGGGCGTTTGTGCTTAATTGCCATACCAATTGATAATTTTTATCCAGATATAGTTTCCCAGCAATCCGCTGCAAAGCAGATAAGGGGTGATTGCCACCACTCTTGAATGGAATCAAATATTGAAGAGCGGGTAAATTCCCTAAAAGGGAAGCCATACACACAAGATATCGGAAATCATGCCCGAAGCTACAGCGACTGGATTGTGGCAAATTTTGGCCATGTCATCGATAGTGACTACCTTAGAAGTGACTGGAATTGCCGGTTGTATTTAGACGAGCTTGCTGAGCTTCGAGGAATGAACCGGGATCAGGTTGTCAGTGATTTGGAGCAGACACACACTCGATACCAGAAAGCGCGATCGATTAGTGCCATGCATCATGTCATCCAAGAGGAGCAGTCATGGGCATTCACGAACTATGCCGCTGAGTGTCGTGAATACCTCGATCATTTGATAGAGGCCATGGACGACCATCTTGGTATATCCCCAGAAAGCGTTGAGCAGAAGGACCTGGATGCCATGTATCAAATCACGGGACTTGTACGAAAAGCCTACGATCGCACTGGCGACTATGGATACACCCATCGACCTGAAGAGGCGGATGTTCGGTGGTATGCACCTTGAAATTTTCACGCGATGAAATCGATCGGATCAAAGGCTCTGCGGATTGTAGGGCTTATGCTGAGCACCTAGGAATTGATCTTAAGCAAGTTGGAACTCGATTTAGGGCTCATTGCCCATTTCACGAAGATGGGACACCTTCTTTCTTCATCAACCCCGAGAGCCGGAGCTTTCATTGCTTTGGCTGTGGCAAGCATGGGGACGTCATCACATTAGCAAGAGAACTCAAGAAGCTGAGCTTTTCTCAAGCCCTAGAAGACATCGCGAGCCAAAGTGGAACAATCAGCCAAATGCAACCAGCGATCAATCGACCTGAGCCGAGAAGAGACGCCAAGTGTTACGATCTCAAAATCCTGGAGCCGGTTGTTGCGCAATACCACCAGTCTCTGGCCTCCAACGAAAAGGCCCGAGATTACCTGTCATCACGTGGGTTATCGGACAAAGCTGTGGAAGAATTTGAAATCGGATACTGCGATGGTGCAACGTTGAAGGGAGAGGACGGCTTAGCTGAGAAGCTACGAGATGTTGGCTTGCTCAATAAGCACGGACGAGAATCTTATTTTGGACGGATCACAATACCGGTCCGGGATCGAAGCGGGCAGCTATCACAGCTTTATGGGCGCAGTATCCTTAATTGTCGCATGAACCACCTATACCTGAGAACGACCCACACGACGGTATTCAATCCAGCCGCTCTTGAGCATTCAAATCTCTATCTGTGTGAATCGATCATTGATACGCTGACATTATATTCTCAAGGCATCGAGAATGTCTGTGGCATCTATGGAACTAGCAGCATTAAAAACTCTTATATACAGGAATTTTCGCGAAGAGGGGTTGAGAATGTCATCATAGCATTTGATAATGATGAGGCTGGAAATTGCGCTGCAAATTCGACTGCTATGAGACTAAATGATGTCAGTATTGTATCTGGAAGAATGCATCTTCCTCAAGGCATGGATATCAATTCATACTTTTCCACGAGACATACATGATCCACTCCATAATAGTAGCAATATGGCAATCAGCAGCAGAATCATGCTCTGCAAATTAGCGCCTCCCGAGGTGTTTTTGAGTTGAGCGCAATTTGCGAGTTAAGCGGTCGAACTGTTTTCCGACTTCAGGCGACATCAATATTTCTTCTTCGACAGCTGACTCGGTAACGGGATCTAATTTTCCGTTTATAAAGTCTATTAAAAGACGGTCTGAAACTCCGGGTTCTACCCCAGCCTTTTTTAATTTAGGCCGGTTTCTTCTTGAGGCAGATTCTAAACGGGCTCTGGTTTGTGCGATTTTCTCTTTCATCCTATTACATATTTGTTCGTTAAATGGTGAGTGGAGATCAGTATTTTATCAGTGTGTTCCACTGAAAGGGGTAGTCTTTTAGGCGGTTGTTGAAAAATTTGATCAAGTCAGGATATGCGATTTGGAATTCATCACAAATAGTATCGAGATTCACCGCACCTCCATTATACCGCAAGACCATCTTGCCCCAGAGGGTGAGTCTATTTGCAGGTAATTCTTTCAAAATCAAGGGCCACAGCCTCGATAATATTTGAGAGAAGAACTTCAGTTCCCACTGATGCATTCGCGCCATTTCTTTGTTGATGAGAAATGCTGCTAGTATCGTACTGCTATGAGTCTTATCATTAGCGGTCAAAATCTCTATGATGTTCTTGCCCTTATCATTGCGAAACTCTTCTTCCTCCATTGCGAGGGACTTCAAATATAGAATATGTTTGAATGCGACGATGTAGTCATCTTGCGATCTTAGCATTTCACGCGCATCACTTTGGTTCATTGATGTGAATAATTGGCTGGCTGCTTGGCAGTGTGCTATATAAGCGGCAACTCCGACTTTCCCCATCTTGGATTTCACATACGCAACTACACCATTGGCGTAAGTTTTTTTCTTCCCTATGATTTTTAGCTCTTTCCGTCTTTTAGCAAGGGCAGCTTCTTTCAGTGTCAACGTGTAGTAATCGCCGATTAGTTTCTCGACTCGCTGCATGGCTTCATCATCAACCAGGCCATGAATGTGGGAATCGATTTCAGGGTATTGTGCATCGATATAACGGAATTTGCTGCATACGGCTGCAAAATAATCACCGAGGGGGTGGCTTTCATCTTGAATCAATTCACGCTCCCAGCGGATATCATGGCTGACCCCTTTGTGATCGATGTATGCACTGGGGTAATTCCATCTTGCGTTTAAAATCAGATCGAGGGTTGCGCTTGGTAACCGTGCTTTTTCTGATTGTTCAAAATGTGCAGATGCACGGTTACAGGTGTATTTGTCAAAGATTGAGTAATGGCGGTTTTGCTCTCGGTAGCGTTCCTGGGCTAGTCTCAGAGTGAATAGTGCGATAGCGGTCTTGCAAAATTGCTTAAATGGTCGCCCAGATCGCGGCTCGGATTCACCCTCTGGCCAGTATTTATTGAAAATGGTGTGCTTGAGCCCCTTGCTCTCATTGAACCAATTGCTGAGAGCTTCCTCATAATCATGGATGCTGCAATGTCCATCCAACCATCTGGGATACATGTCTCTACGAGTCGCGCAGATTTCTTCCTGAAATTTGTAAGTAATGGATTCAATAGTTGCCTGGGAATCAACACCAACAATCCCTTCGTTTTCAAAATGGCGCAGCACATGGAGGCACCATAGGGGTATTGTGCAGAAGCGCCGTTTTCCCAACTTTTGAATAAACTCATCAACGCTGCCCTCGAGAACTTCCATGTAGGCATTTTCGGCTGCTTTCGAAACGGGGCTGAGTAACACTGGAAGATATTCTTCCCAGTTGGTTGCGAGTTCTTTCCGTAATTTTGGGGCAGGGCAGCTGGATGCGTCAAACATAGCGGTATTTGGGGTTAATTTGTTACCATCATACCTCAGTTTCTCGATGCTTGAATAGAAAAGTGGTCTAGACATCCAAACTGAACGAATTTACAATTTTAATGACTTTTTTTCAGATGCAAAAACTTAAATATCAGGTATTGTTAACTAACGCTTAGGTGTTATCCATGAATGGGATCATTGAGGTATTAAATTACAGCAGAGACAGGCTTGCGACTGTCAGAGCTAACGGAAAGCCCAACGGAGAATTTTGGGGAGCAAGGTACGCTGATTGTGATTATCTGGCAGAATCAAGGCCGATACTTGATTACATGAGCTCATGGCAATCAGGCGTTGGGTGGGTCAATCCACCTGAGTTTTCAGCCTTTAGAGTATGCCAGTACAATACAGCTGACATGACGGCATATGTAAGAGTTGTAGAAGACGAAGAATTACTCAGTCTGCTGGGACCGGTATTTGTGAGGCGGATAGACCCAAATATGGCGCTTATTGATATGCTTTCTCAAGCGGAGCTTGAAAAAGAAAAGCGATACAACTCCGCACGAAATATCCCATACATTGAAGCTGCTCGGACACTTCCATAGAATAGACCCGAATTAATTCACGGGTAGATTCGTGGCTTAATTCCGATTGATTCAGGGTATTTTCTACGCCATTTGAGATAAATTCAGGCCTGAGCGTTCAGCCAAAACAGCATTCCTGCGTCTATGCTGTGTATGGACCTCCTTTCTCGCATTCTCCAACTCTACTACGAGTGGATTTACTCGCTGAGTGATCAGACAACCAATTTCCTCCTCAGGGCGGCGCTCCTCCTGGCTCTGTCCCTCATCGCTACGGGATGGCTGTTTGTTCGGGGCAACCGCCTTATCCTGCCTCAAGTCACTGCATTTGTTTTCTCAGTACTGGCTGTGGCCTTGTTGCCGCTGGAGAGCCTGCATTTTGGCAGTCCGAGTGTGAAAACTTGGGTTCTGACTTTGGCCATCATTCTCATTGGGTTTCTGCCATCTCGTCTGCCGTTCTTTCTGACTCCAGACTCCATATGGCAGCGGCGTATTTCACGAGGCATCTACTTGGGCCTCTTATTCCTCTTCATCCTGAATTTGATATGATCAAGAAACTACACCAGAAACTGACAGGCTGGTTCAAAAAGAAGAAGCCGGAGCGAGTGTGCCTCCAAGTGTTGCCTAGAGTAGTCGATACAGCTCTTGAAAGAGACGTAGCCAGCGACGAAACACAGCGACAAGATACTCCCACTCAGACGGGAGGCCACATCGAGCATCGGGAAACCATTTTCCTCAGAGCGACGGAATCAACTCCTCTGTCTGAGCGAACTGAATCTTGGGTGAGAAGAGGCCGAGGATTCGTCGCTACTACGCGGCAGGCCAAGGTGGTAACGGCAGGAGGAATGATTGAGAGCCCAAATAAGCTTCGGGGAATCTGCTCAGTCTGTGGACAGGCCGATTCGAAGTTTTACACCTGCGCCTCTACTGGAATGCCGCTGTGCCAGAAGTGTGTGCGCATGTGGATGCATCCAGATGGACCTGTGCCGCTGTCTCCTCAGATTTACGTGCAAATTACTCGCCGCTTCAATACATGGGATGAAGCGGACTACCGGGCAGGCCGTCGGCCAGACTTCGCCGCCAGAAAGCTGTTTCCATTCTACAGAGCATGAAGAACCATCGATCTAGTGACATGGTGCGATATCTGGAGCTCCGTGAGAACGCTGAGCGGGCCGGGCTCTCAGATGATGAGCTGTTTCAGGACTACCTTGAGTGGGCACGCTCACCATTGGCGAAAGGAAGGCATGCACATAAGTTTCTAGCCATCGGTGAGAATCTCATCACGGAGAAACTCCTCCATGATCAAATCCATGGTCAGGCCACCTGGCCCCATGTCGACCCCTCAAAAGGCATCTTAATCGGCTATGCCAATGGAGTGCCATTGTATCTGCCATTGGAGGCTCTGACACGGCACCTTTTGGTTCACGGGCCTATTGGTGCCGGTAAGACCACCTTTCTGTTTTGGGTGGTCTTTGAGCTGCAAAAACGAGGCATACGCGTCTTCCTTATGGATCACAAGAGCGAGGCTAGACGCTTACAGAGCAAAGCTCCTCTCCACCTGATCCGACCTAGTGGATTGTGGTACAATCCTCTCCAGCCAATTGGGGATGATAGCGAGGCTTACTATGCGGCACTCTGTCAGGAATTCTCCGACATCTTCCAGATGCACCCTGGAACCCAACTCAAGCTGACCCATCTGTTGCTCCAACTAGAAGCTGGGTTGGTGCCAGGTGAGTCCTATCCATCGCTCTATGATCTAAAGCGCGTTCTTGAGAAGCTCTCTAAAGAGCGCAAAGACCAGACTCTGAGAACAGCATCGATGGCTTTGGGATCCCTAGAGCGAGTCCTTGGCAAGACAGCCCAGCTTCGTAGCGCTCCTCATGCCACTCCCAAAGAGCACATCATTGCACTCGAATGCTTGGGACTTCCTCCACGCATCGTGAAGTTCCTCTCGGCTGTCCACCTGCTGCGACTTCAGATGGGTGCCAGAGCTTCAGGCCACGGCAATGAGGGACTGGAACAAATCTATCTTTCAGATGAAGGCAGCTTTGAATTCTCGGCGAACACTTCCAACTCAATCACCCCACAGCAAAAGCTCTTCACCCAAGTTCGTTCCATGCGAGTGGGGGTCTTCGTTGGTGTCCAAACACTTGGAGCCACCGACCCTATTGTAAAATCCAATGCTGGGACTTATATTTGCCTCAAGGCTCAGGGCGCTTCTGAGCAGAGAGAAGCCGCGCAGCTTCTTGGGCTTCCTGTTGAACAAGCAGGCCGGTTGGGGCGGCTCAGGCCAGGACAGGGAGTGATTCGCTCTCCCTTGTCACCCGATCCGGTGTTCTTTGAATTTCCGCACTTTGATTTGGGTGATTACCCGAGTGACGAAGAACTTGCTCCTACAAGTACGGTTCAGGGCGAATTTTCAGCCAAAGACCAGAGCTCACCACTTTCCTATTCACAAATCCTTGGAGAAAGAGAACCCGAACCCCAAGAACCTGAGCAGCCTAAAGAGGAAGAACCTCTGCCTGCTCGACCCATGCAGGACTGGCTAGAATTCCTGGAGGCTGTGCAACAAAGTACCAATCAATCCGTCACAGCCCTATACAAGCAGCTGGGCTGGTCAACTGGCCGAGGAAATCGAATCAAATCCGAGTTGATTGGTCGTCATTATGTGAGAGCCCGGCATGAATCTCCAGTCGGAGGGAAAGGTGGCCGCCCTCGGGTAATTCTCGATCTCACGGAATCAGGGGAGTCATACCTGGAGGCATTCGGTGAGTCATGAAGCGAGGGCATGAAAGCGCTGAGCACCGTGAAATGAAGGAGGCCGTTGCGGCTTGGCTGCGAACTCACGGCTTCGAGGTGCTATTCGAACATCAGCTGGTGGACGTGCTGGGATACCGAGTTAGTGACGGACATGTCATCGCTGTAGAGGTGGAGCGAACGGAACGGAATCTACTAGGGAATCTTCGCCGTAATCTCAGAAATGGATATACGGATATCCTCATCATTGCGCCGAATGTAGATAAGCAGCGGCGGTATGAGTGTGTGTTGCGCCAACATGGCGAGCTGATTGGGAATGCGCGTGTACGCTGCATTACAATCGATGATCTGAAATTCGTTCAGTTGGATATTAATCCAAAAAAAATTACGCTGAGTGTTCAGCGAAATGACGGTTTCTGAGTGTAAGAGGTGACGGCCATCAACTTGGCCACATAACCCCAAAACACAAAGAACCATGAACAACAAAAAAGTCGCAGTCGTCGCTGCAGAATCAGGAACCATCCACGATTTGGAAATCGCGCCAGGAACCACCGCTAAGGAAATCATTCAGCAGTGTGGCCTGTCACCAGCACACAAACTATCCGCTGCGGATGGCAAGAATTTTGACTCGTCAGAAGTCGTTGCCGATCAGGTGGCAGATGGATCGAAGCTCTTTGCCTCGGTGACTCCCGAAGTTGGCTAACCACTAACCACGATCATTATAATGAAAGCGCCAAAATATCTAGGCAGCCGAAAACTTGGAGCTGCTTCACTGTCTTCGTTCAGTTTGCCGCCTCTCCCATCGTATCCTCTTCCGACAAGAATCAATCAAGGTCGAGTCGTGAGGGACAATCGGTGTGTGGCAGAGCAAAAGGGATGGTGGCGAGGGAGTCTCAATTATGAGGGCCAGCACTGGCATGGTCTGATCAAGGCTCAAGGCCTAAACTACAATGGGCTCGCCATTGTTCATCGGAATCGAGCTCGGCTCTTTGTCAGTGCGGTGCCGGAGGGATTGAGGTCACACCCTAAGTGGCTCTGCTTCGTGAAAAAGAGAGCACCAGGTAAGGCCTATGACGGGATGTACGAAATCCACCACCATAAACAGGTGAGCTTGTCTGACTTCATTATCGCTGTGGAGTCCATTTTTGCTGAGGCGATCACTGGTAAATACAGAAAGTCCAGAGGGCTCTTCGACTTCATTTAACCATCAACTACAAGAACCATGAAAACGATCTATGAAAATAAAGAGGTGCGCCTTCTCCTCGAAAACAAAGAAGGCGAGGAGCAGTGTTCCGAAAAGCCCAATCCGATCACCTATGTGATGGATGTGATTATAGCTAGGCAGCTCAATGAGCATCTGACCCTAACTCCTGATGAAAGCATAGCCTATGTGTCTGGCTATGAACTCGATGGGCGGATGGTCCCAGTTGGGATAATTCCAGTTGATCTGGATTTTGCTTCACCCGTTCATGCTCGAGCAAACTCAGCGTCTTCTGCTAAAGGGCTTGCTCACATACATGAAGGACTGGGCCTACAGATGATCGGTCTTGCTCACTCACACCCTGGAACTGGGCCAGATGCGACACATCCTAGTAGAACTGATCACGACTACCACAGCGCGATTGAAGAGGCCGGATCAAAAGCGGTTGGTATGATCTTCAGCCGTGATGGATTCGTCAGATTCTTCAGAGCCTCTGATGAAGGCTTTTCTGTCAAAGCCTTTGGGAACATTGAACCCGTTGAAGGAGAGCGCCATGTCTTCAAAATCAAATAATGTCCAAGAATATCGGGCTCGATATCAAGGTAAGAGAGTTGCTGGCGTGGAAGATCGCCAGCAACGCTTACCTGGGTTTGACCAAAATGCCCTGCACTGTGCTTCCATCCTAATGGTCGGGGCGGGTGGTCTTGGAGGCGAGAATCTCGAAGGGCTTGTCAGGAAGGGTGTTGGCCAAATCACCATTAGTGATGGCGACGAGGCTGAGCCTAGTAATATGAACCGGCAGCACTTCTATGAGGATCAGATCGGGCAGAACAAGGCCAAGGCTCTCGCCAAGAATATGAAGCCACATGCGGTGCATGGGACTCGGCTTGAAGGTTGGGCCCTCAACTTCAGCAATCTGGTTGATTCTAAACTGGTCGATATGAGTCAGTTCGATCTCGTCATCGTGGGCGTGGATAATGCCGAATGTCGTGTCGAGGCATCTGAATATTTCAGGGATCAATGTCCGGTCATCTTTTGTGCCGTTGATCACTTTGCGGAAGCCGCGTTAGTCACAGTTCAGGAGCCGGGCAAGGCCTGTTTTGGATGCCTGAATCCACATGGGCTTAAGAGGGGCAAGCTTCCGTGCGTAGCCCCAGCAGCTAAGGACACTCTGAAAGTCGCCGCAGGGCTTGTGCTCTATGCTGTCGATTCACTTCTGATGCCGGAACGCAAACGGGCCTGGAATACCCATCAAGTCCATATTGCTGGGTTCATGCCATCGTCTGCCAAATTGGTGGATGTCGATCCCGACTGCCCGCTCTGCTCAAACCCTAAACCCCATCAAAACCATGTATCATGAACCTTCATATCACTCACCTAAGAGACCTCGAAGATCTCTGACGGATCATTCCATTCTCGTGGGAGTCATCGGTGTCATCTCTGCCTTCCATTTTTTTGGAAGCCCCTGCTTTGAGCCACATGACACATATAGCTTTCGCCGCGTTCTGGGGAAGTTTGGCAGCAACGAAGAATACATGCATTCCGGCGTTTTGTATTTCGTCTCATGGGCGGTGCTGGTCGCAGCTGCCGTGGTCTTGGTGACTAAGGCCTATAAAGGCTGCCTGTTTCGCCAATAGGCATCAAAGCTCGCAATGATCGAACTCATCCACGACGCCCTAGATGGGCGACTTTTCAAAGACAGCCTCAAAACTCGGTAATTCCACATGAAAGCCCCCAACAAAGCAGAAAAAGCCCTCGTTGACCTCTTGGTCAAGGTGCTGATGCGCGAACTTGCGGAAGAATCCCAACAGGGGGCAGAGAAGACTTGTGGTTCGCAGCAACCCATGGCCCAACACGACCGATGAACAAAACCGGAGAATATCCAAATATTGATCAAATGGCCTGTGAGTTCGAAAAGCTCACCACTGGTGAGCTACGTCGTCGATATGCCGAGTACTACGAATACACGACCCAAAGCCGAAATCGCGGCCATTTGATCAGCAAAATCCTGTGGGCCGTCCAGCGTGACATCCATGGAGACATCAGTGAGGCCGCCAAAGCTCGAGCCCTCAAAATCGCTGATGACCGCGACATTCGGGAGCGCTTCCCCAGACGGCCTCCCAGCTCCAAAAAGCAGCTCAGCCTATCGACAAAATCTTCCTATGTGCCTGGTACCGTGTTCACCCGCGTTTACAAGGGGGAAGAATACCACGTCACCGTGCTTGAGAATGGCTTCGAATATGATGGCAGATGGTTCAAGTCACTCTCAGCCATTGCCCGTGAAATCACCGGCACTCAGTGGAATGGGAAGTTGTTCTTTAAACTCAAGGAGGTGACCCGATGAGCATCCCGGTCGCCATCTACACCCGTAAGTCCACGGACGCCAAAACCGAGCAGGATGTGCACTCACTCAGTGTGCAGCGCGCCTCGGCAGAGGCATTCGTCAAAAGCCGTGAGCACCTCGGTTGGAAGGCTCTCAAGGAGCACTTCGATGATAATAATGTCAGCGGGGCAACTCTTGAGCGCCCAGCCTTGGAGAGACTACGTCAGAAGGTCATCGCCGGAGAAGTGAAGGTGATTGCCATCAACCGGCTTGACCGAATTTCACGAAGCCTATCTCAGTTCATCGAATTGTCTGAGTTTCTCCAGTCTCACGGGGTATCCATCGTGAGTGTGACCCAGAATTTTAATACTGGGGACTCAATGGGCAAGCTGATGCTCCACATCCTCATGTCCTTCTCAGAATTTGAGCGGTCACTCATTAGAGACCGGGTGACTGAGCGCATGCATGCCGCGCGCAAGAAGGGCCGCTTTATCGGAGGACGGCCCGTCCTTGGCTATAACATCGCCCCACAGGGCAGAGAGCTTGAGGTCGATGAGATCGAAGCTCTGCGCGTGAAGGAGATCTTCGAGCTCTACCTGGAAATTGGTTCTGTGAAGGCGACCGTCCTCGAACTCAACGAGCGCGGTTGGCAGACCAAGCGCTGGGTGACCAAGTCTGGCAAGGTCACCGGTGGCTCTTCATTCACTCAGAATGGCCTCCACACCATGCTCACCAACAAGCTCTACATTGGGAAAGTCTCTCTCAAGGGAGAGGTCTTCGATGGGCAGCATGAGGCGATTCTGGATGAAGAACTCTTTAGACAAGTGCAGGAGAGGCTGAAGGAGAATTCCGTGCATCAAGGTAACCGGAAGCGCAATTGCCACCACGCTCTACTCAAAGGGCTCCTGTATTGCTCATCCTGTGACGAGCCATTCATCCATAACTACACTAAGAAGAAATCACGTACATACTTTTACTACACCTGCAAAAAGCGCAGAGACATTGGATCTCATGCATGTCCATGCCTCTCGCTCTCCGCAGGCGAGATTGAATCCCTAGTTGTGGAACAGCTTTTTGCAATTGGAGCCGATCCTGATCTTCAGGCTCAGGTTTACTCACAGCTGTGCATGGCTTCTCAGGAACGTGTGGGAGAGCAGCAGCAACAACTAGAGGCGGCTCAGCGCAGTCTGGCGAAGCTCGAAAATGAAATCTACAAGTCAGTGGAGTTTGATGCTCCACTCTCCTTGGTGCGCCATTTGGAAAGCAAGCGGGATGAGGCTCAAAAGCTGATCGCGAAGCTCACTCAAGACAAAGCTAAGGTCCCAACCAAGAAGGTGGTGTTCTCTGGCCTTCGGAATCTACGTGCCCTATGGCCCAAATTCACAAACCCTGAGAAATGCCAGTTCGCTAGAAGCCTCGTAAAGCGAGTGGACTATAGCCATGAAGATGGCAAGGTCACCCTGCACTTCAATGTACTTGGGTTCGGCTTTGGAGAAATGGGGGGAGCAGCATGAAGCCCATCACCCTAGATGTCCATCTGCAGCCTGGACAATGCGGCCATAGGCGGCTTCAGGCTGGCAAAAGACCTAATCACGCAAAGCCCACGAAACTGCCCCGTGTGAGCCGCCTGATGGCGCTCTCCATCAAATATTGGGACCTTCTTGAAACGGGCGTGGTCGAAGATCAAGAAAGCCTCGCCAACTTGGCTGGAGTAGACAGATCTCAGATTAGCAAGCTGTTACGTCTGAGGCTTCTAAGTCCTCGGATTCAGGAGCAATTGCTTGAATTTCCAGAACAGGAAAAGAATCCGATTGCATGGTATCAGTTAAACCGAATTGCCAAGATCCACAATTGGACAGAGCAGGAACTAGCGTATCAGCAGCTGTGAATTCCTAGTGCATGCGGATTAACATATATTAATCACTTGATGCCTCAATCATGCTGTTTAGTCTGCCGACTTCATGAGTTCTCGAAAAAAGAAAACAGCAACGAAGCGCGCTAAAAGCAAACGCGGATCCCGATACACACCCAAACAAAAAGCTGATGTGGTTGCTTTCGTGCATGCATACAACAACAAGCACGGCAGGGGTGGACAGAGCCAAGCGGTGAAAAAGTTTGGGGTGACTGCGCTGACCATTGCTACATGGCTGAAGTCTCCAGACATTGGCGCCAAAGCAGTTTCTGGAAACCTCAAGGGTAAGATCGCCCAACTATCAGTGGTCAGCAACAAACTACGCAAGCTGGATGAGCAATCGGCCAAATTGAGGCAACGCCGCGATGAATTGCTCGCTTCTATACTAGGCGGGCTTTGAGCAACAGCGATGCACATCAGCCGCATGAATAACACAATCGGCTGTCCAAATTACAGAGGAGCACTACAAACGCGCCCCAAAATAGGTGATTTTTCTGCACCTTGATTTTCTAGCAACCAAGAGTTGCCAAGCCCCCCAAGCCTATGGCCCAACAGTTGGGCTGCGGGGTGCTGCTTCCGCAAGCCCGCGGATAGTAGTTGCAATCAACCGCCGCACACTTTGCAGGCGCGCCCTTCATCTTTGGTGCACATCCTGCCCTTGCTGTTCTTATACCAGCGGCAGGATGAGTTATGCCTGATGCCCGAGGCAATTGTGATCCAATGAGTCTTTTCGGCAGTTATCTCTACGCCATGGTGTAGAGAACTGCTTGCCGGTGCAGTTGATGCGCCAAAGCTCGCCAAGGCGAGCAGGGCAAGAATCAGTGATAGGATATGCCTATTTATCATGCCTCAGAATAACTGTTGAATGGGCTGCGCGTCAACCTTGCCACGGGCAATCACCTTGCGCCTCTTTAGCGATAGAGGCTTAACGCTCTTCAGAAGAGTAATCCCGTTGGTTGGCGCAGGTTACATGTTTTGATTCTATTTTATTATCGAAAAAGATGCATCCTCGAAAGGCGAAAGGTCTACATATTTGTTGTCTTTAAAGTGCACGACTTCGAGGTTAGGGAGGCTTTTTAGCGGGCTTAAATCAGACACCTTTGTATCACTTAGGTTTATTTCTCGAAGCTCGCGCAATCCTCTCAATGGCTTCAAATCTGAAACTGGAGTACTAGTTAGATCTAGCTTTTCCAACTCTGCCAGTTTGGACAACGGACTCAGATCGACTACCTTTGTCTCTTTAAGGCTAATCTCGCGAAGATCAGAGAAATTCTCTAACTGAGAGATATCTACTACTGGGGAGTTTTCAATACGTAGCTGCTTTAGGCTTTCTGGTATTTTTAGTGACTTAATGTCACTTGTCTTCATATTGGCAATAGAAAGATGATTTAGCTGTGTTAGCTCTCTCAATGGCTCAAAACTGATGGCATTTCCAGTATCAAGTGAAAGCTCCTGCAGATTGGTGTGGAGTTTTAGAAAACTAATATTATCCCAGGAAAAACTAAGCTTTAATGCATCTGGCTCCAATATGAGGATTAGATCGACTACAGTCTGCCTGTATTCCGCATGGTCTGAAAAATCTACTACTTCCAATCGAGTGATTGGCTCCATCATATAACCATAAACATACCTGAATGATGCGTAGCCATTGATGCTCTTAAAGCGCTCATGGTAAGCCACCCCACATTCATCAATACTTGCAGCCCATCCTTTGTCAGGCAGCCTCCACTGAATAGTTAACAGCTCGATGAGATCCTCAAGATTCTCCTTAACCTTCAGATCGGAAATTTGACCAATTTCCTGATTAAGAATCTGGATGTCTCTTTTTCTTACAACGGATGATTGCAGCTCGTGAAGTGCGGCCTTTCGCAATTCAGATGAATCATGCGATAAGTTTTGTATTAGCTCTTGTAGTCTTTCCTGCCGATTGAACTCTTTAAATATTGCTTCTTTATCAGGATCAGTGGCAGCAGTCTCTGTGTTAAGCGAAATATCAGCTCTCTTACTTTCGGGATCGCATCCCGCTGTGACCAGCGAAATGAACGACACCGCAATAAGCCTAACATGAGCTCTCCTCATAGATTTTTATCTTAAGTTATTGTGCAGTTTAGATCTTTTCCGGAAGAACCGTTCTTATAATGTAGCTGTAGAGCTTTTCAGCATGCTATAAAACCCGCGTGGAATTATTCTACATTACTATTTTTTCTTCCATTTCAAACCCTTGAAAGCGGTTTCTGTATTTGCATCGTGGGCTTGAAATCCTAAGCGGCCATATCCCCAAGTTCGTTTCTTCGTATTCTCAACTAGCCTACGAGTAATTCGATTGCCATCTATCGTAATTGTGGCAATCAATCCACTGTCATCTTTTGAGCTTTCGAGTTCGACTCTAGCAGAATGCCAGTCTCGTTTTTCATTCATTAGCTTGTATATCGATGGCGCCTCTTTGTCATAAATGCTCCCGCTGGTAGTGTATTTTATTCCCTTTATTGCTTTGTATATGCCGTCCTTACGATTAGCCATTTCCGGGTCAGCAAGGAGTTTGGTCAGACGCTCTATTTCTGCAATTTCCCAATTGTTTCTTTTCGCAGAAGTCAGCTGCACTTCTAGCCCAAGGGTATCAATTTGATTATAATGTGCAGCATCTTCAGGAATCGAGAAATAGAACCCAGAATTCCAGCCTTTTTCGCCGATAAACTTATATTCGAATTCAATTATAATTCCTGAGCAATCCTCTGGAATCTCGGTAGGTGGCCCGTCAGCTCCCTTGTATACTACTACACTTGTTCCTCCCCAAGTTCTCAGTATTTTTTCTCCATTGACTGTTTCGATTTTATAATCTGGATCTACTTTGGTTTTTCGCCCTGGAGCCATTTCCCAGTTATGCTCGTCATTGATAGGATACTTCCAATCATCTAGTCCAAGCAAATCCCAAGCATTCACCCCATCATTACCCACGAAGGCGTAGAGGTTGTATCCACCTTGTTCTTCGATGGGGTCTCTGCTGAGCCACCGTCCGGTTTCAGGATCGTAGTATCGATATCCATAGTAGAGTAATCCGGTTTCTGAGTCAGTATACTTGGTCGAGAATTTGAATTCGAAGTCAGCAGCCATGGTTCCGGTTTCGGCAACAATTTTGCCAAACGGATCATACTCGTAGTGAGCCACGGTGGCTCCAGTTCCATCAATGTATTCGCTGACGTTGCCGTTTCCGTCGCAGGTCGCGTAGTAGTGGTTGCTGCCTTCTGTGACGGCAAGCAGTCCTCCGACTCCGCCTGCTCCCTGCATGGACCCTGATAGATCCATTCCCCAGGTGAAGGTTTTCTCAAGGGTGTAGGAGTTGGTCTCGTATTGAGCGATTAGGTTCCAGCCGTCGTAGACGTAGACGGTTTCATTGGTGCTGGTTTTTTTGCGAATACGGCGGCTCATGGCGTCGTAGTCGTAAGTAGTCAGCGTGCCATTGGCGGTGGTTTCAATTAGGCGGTTTTCAGCATCCCATTCAAGGTCGCTATTACTGCCAGCATTTGCAGGCACAGGATAAGCGGTTGCATTGCCATCCTCATCGTAGTCCGGAACGACGGCGCCCACGACATCGTATTGGTTGAGCGCGTTAGCTGTATAGGTCTGCGCTCCTACAGCGTTGATGTCGGTAGTGCCTTCGGCGGACTTCTCACGGTTACCGATACCGTCGAACTGATAGGCCCGATCGTAGGCGGTCACGGAGCTGTCCGCGGTGATGAGCTCGCCGGTGGCATTGTAGGTCCAGGCCCAGCTTGGAGTAGCCGGGAAGGCCGAGCCACTGGTGGCCACATTGGTGCGCTGACCGTAGTTGTTTACGGTATAGTCATAGCTAGATACCGCTCCGGCTGTCACGCTGTTGGTCTTGATGTCGAGCGCGTCACGGTCTACTTCCCAAGTTTTAGTCGTGGTGACTACGGGCCCAACAATACTGGCAAGTAGATTAGCCGAGTCATCTTCATAGTTGTAGTTGAAGGTGTCAGTGGCATTGGCCACGCTTGCTAGGCGACCATCTTCGGTGCCATAAGCATAATTTTGCTGGTGCTCGCTGGTGACACCGTTCTTGAGGGTGCAGCTGCTCATGCGAAGCAGGCTGTCTTGAGTGCGGTCAATGGTGCGGGTGAACTCAGGCGCGCCTCCTGTAACGAAGTCATAAGAAATGTCCTCCTCGGTGAGGTATAGGTAATCTGAATTATAGGTGTAGTTGCAGGTGGCAACTCCATTGGACTCCTCTGTTTTGCGGCCGAGGGTGTCGTAGGTGATGGAGACGTCAGGTGTGCTGCCATCGTAGTCAGTCGAAGTGAGGCGGCCCCCGTCGTCATAGCCGTAGAGGGTTTTGACGTGATTTCCCCCTTCGAGGCGTGCCCAGGCTCGGGTCAGCAAGCGACCTGCAGCGGTATAGGTGTAGGTGGTGGAGTTGCCATCGTCGTAGGTTTTAGTGGTCAGGAAGCCACGATCTGTGCTGTAGACCCAAGAAGTGGTAGCTTGCTGGGTGCCGTAAGTGGTCATGCTGACTTGGCGATCCGCATAGTCGTAGGTGTGGGTAGTTCGGTAGGTCTTGTCGCCGGTCGTTTCAGCGACAGTGCTGTCCGGATTGTATATGGTATTGGTGATATTGGCGAAGCCACCACTATCAGGGGCATCGACTGCAGTGCGGCGGCCGCGCACGTCGTAGGTGAAGGTGGTGAATCGCCCACCCGCATCAGTCACCTTCTTCTCGTAGTCTGCTGTGGCGCTAACGTATTCGGTGGTGACAAGCCCAGTGCGTGAATCGGTCGCGCCGGTTTGGCGATTGAGAGTGTCGTAGGTGTAGCTGACCGAAGCAATGCTAGCCGAGGCAGTATCATTCCAGACCGAAGAGGTGAGCAGACCTGCAGTATAGCTTTGGATTTGAACAGTGTCATCTGGATTGGTTGTCGTCACCGTCCAGTTGCCACCACCAAGAAGAGCGGTGACCGTTTCGGTAGTAATATCGAGACGGGTGGGTCCACCGGCAAGAGTCGGGAATTGAATGCTTTTGCTGGTCAGGCCGTCTGGCGTACGTTCGCCATGGGAGGTGACGTTCTCAGCATCGTTATTTTCGGGATCCCAAACTTTACTGACGGTGCGGAAGACGGGTGTGCCACCCGAGAGCGCAGGATCAGTGTCACTGAAGCTGATTTGATCTTCGCCGATGACGATGTAATCTTGATCGTTGTTGTAGACGAGGTTGAGCTCAGGAATGAGATCGATGGCGGTCGTCGTTTGCTCGCCCTCGCTGTTGTATTCCATAAGGGTGACCACATTGTCAGGATCCACTGAGCGCACCATCTGTCCTTTGCTGTTGTAGTGCATGGTTGCAGTGGCACCATCGTCGTAGGTCACGCTGACGGTGCGGCCCAGCCAGTCATTCTGGGTGGTGGTGGTTTCTTTGGCGACTGCGCCATCCAAGTAGGACTGTATGGAATTTTGGCCAGTAGCAGTCACCCCGTAAGCATATTCCATTTCGGGACTGAGAGCACCTGTGGTCTTTGCAGTGCGGCCATCGAGGAAGCTCTCGGTAGTTTGCTGGAAGCCATCAGGCACGGTGGTGACCACGCTCATGGAAAGCCCTGCTCCAGGCTGGTAGGTGGTGACCGAAGTGGTATTCACCAAGGCACCCGCGCCACCAGTTGGGTCGGGGCTGCTGGAGGTGCGGCTGGTGCCAGCGAGGTTTCGGGTGGATTCACTGACTTTGTCTTGAGCGGTGCCGTCGAGATCGGCATCTAAGGTGCCACCAACAACTTCTGCGTAGCGATGTGTGGTGGTGGTCAGTCCGTTGTAAATGGTCTCCATGGTCACATCCATGCGGTTGGATTTGATGCGGCGGCGCAGGTGGTCGTAGGCGTATTTGGTGGTGATTCCGTATTTGTCGGTTTCACTCTGAAGGCCACAGCAGTCATAGGTGCGCGTGATTTCCCACTTAGGGTTGGTGGCGTCGCCTTCTTCGCCGACAGCACTCACAGCATCCGCGAAGTATGCCGTGGTTAGTGCGCGGCCGAGTTCATCAATGTCAGTCACGGCCATATTGCCGAAGATTTGGCCGTCGGCCCCGGTAGCTGGATAACCAATAGCCGTATTTTGACTCATGATTATGGTGCCACGGTTGTTGGTCACGGTGGTGGCGCGCATGCCTTGGCTGACAGTATTGCCGTCGTTGGTGGCGCCAGTGGCCATCACAGTTTCAAAGCCGCCGCCAGCGTCGCGGGTGTAGGCGTAGGTGGTCAGAGTGCCATTGGGATGCTGCACTTTGGAGACCTTGCCACCGAAGTCTGCTCCGGAATCTTTATAGGTGGTGATGGTGGTGAGGAACTCGGTCTCCGAAGTGTAGTCTCGGCATTCCATGGTGGTGTCGGTATAGATGCAGACTTGCTTGGCAGTCTGGGTGCCATTGATGGTGGTGGTAGTGGTGCTTGTGCGAGTTCCAGGGTTCCACTGGGTGGTCACGGTTTTGCCGGAAACATTGTTCGCGTAAGGCGTGGTCACGCTCTCGTAGTTGAGG
>CAZIPY010000021.1:0-4907 GCA_964541125.1 uncultured Luteolibacter sp.
GCCGTCGAACTTGGGAGCAAAGCCGCCTTCGTCACCGACAGCGGTGGAAAGGCCGCGATCGTGCAGCACCTTCTTGAGGCTGTGGAAGACTTCGGCACCCATGCGAACGCTTTCGCGGCAGGTTGGAGCACCCACCGGACGGATCATGAATTCCTGGAAGGCGATGGGAGCATCGGAGTGGGAACCACCGTTGATGATGTTCATCATCGGCACGGGTAGCACCTTGGCATTGGGTCCACCGAGGTATTTGTAGAGTGGAATGCCGAGCTGAGCGGCAGCAGCCTTGGCCACGGCCATGGACACACCGAGGATGGCATTGGCGCCGATCTCTTTCTTGGTCGGAGTGCCGTCGAGCGAGAGCATGGCAGCGTCGATGGCGGCCTGTTCGGTGGCGCAGAAGCCGAGAATTTCAGGCGCGATCTTGGCATTCACGTTTTCAACGGCCTGTTGCACGCCTTTGCCGAGGTAACGATCCTTGTCGCCGTCGCGAAGCTCAACCGCTTCGTTTTCGCCGGTGGAGGCACCCGAGGGAACAGCTGCGCGTCCGATGACGCCGCCTTCGAGGTGAACATCGACCTCAACGGTCGGATTGCCGCGCGAGTCGATGACCTCGCGGCCGCGGATTTCAACAATGGTGGTGTAGTCCATGGTGTATTTTTGTGTTGGGGGAAAGCTGCCTCACGAGGCGGCAGGGACACTCCTTGGAACGGAGCGGACAATCAAGCGCCGAAATGCGCCAATTGCCTCAATCGGGCAAAAGTAGGCCTTTTTCCTGCCTGATCAGGGGAGGAATCAGGGATTTGGGCGGCGGGCGGGCTATGGATTATACGACCGAATTCGCTTAATCGTCAGAGTCTGCATCTCCTCAGTCTCGAGGTCTCGGACCTCCACGCTGTCGCCTACCTTGCCCTCCATCAGAGCCTTTCCGACGTCCGACTGGTAGGAAACGATGTGCTTGTCGGGATCCGAATCCCAAGCGCCGAGCACGGTGATCTCACGCTCGCCCCCCTTGTCGTCTGCAAGGGTGACGATGGTGCCGATATTGACCTTGGAAGCCTCTACGCCCTTGAAGTCGGTGCCGCGGGCGGAGTGGATCTCCTTCTCCAAGGCAGTCCGGCGGTGGCCGAGAAATTTCTCCATGTCCTTGGCGGACTTGTATTCGAAATTCTCGCGAAGGTCGCCGTAGGACTTGGCGATTTTGATGTCCTGGCGGTTCTGGGGAATCTTGTTGCGGATGATATCCTCAAGTTCAGCCTTCTTCTTTTCAAGGCTCTCCCATGAAACGAGGAGGGTTTCTTCACGATCAGAGCTGTCACCGCTGACCAGTTCACCAGTTTCGGGCCGAGCCTTGATGATGCGGGCCATCAGCGACTTGCGCTCGAGATCGGCAAAGACCGGACATTCGAGAAGACGGCGGGCAAAGTTCTTGGCCTCGTTCTGATCCATGATGCCCACCATATCGGCCAACAACTCTTTATCGTCGGCAAGCAGGCTTTGCAGTCGGGAGGTCTTGCGGGGGCCATCGGACAGGTGGTCATTTTCGAGCAGATTGAGGATGGTCGCACCCACATCGCCGGCAAAGACTTCCACGGCCGCCCCTTTGCGTTCGCGACAAACCCAAATGAGAGCATCAGCACCCAGATCACGGCGAGCGATCGCACTCTTGAGATGGGTCACCAAAGCCGCAAGCTGATCATTCTCCTGAACCAAGCGGGCAATCTCGGTCACTCCACGGGCTCCAACGCGGTCGAAGACCTGAACCATCTGCTCAACCCAATGGTCACCGAAGGCTTCGGGGAAGGCCTCGAACACGGCTCGCTGACGGGCCGAGGGCAAGGCGCTGGTTTCTTCAGCAAGTTTGAGCGGCTCGGACTTCATCAGCAGATCCGCCAGGCGCACGGCACCGGGATCGAGCTCGAGGGTCTTGGCAGAAGAAATCACTTCATCGCGGGCGGCGACCAATTGCAGTGCTTGGCCAAGTTGGACACGAGCCGCCTTTTTGGCACCCTCATCAATGTCGGTCAGCAGTCGCTTGAGGGCTTCGGGGTCTTCATCGAAGGCCCCGACATCGGAAGCAATCGCCTCAAGAGCCTTGATCATGCCCTTGATGTCCTTGGCAGCTTCAAAGTCGGCCACCAGGATTTCCGCCGGGCTTTGGTCACCCGTGCGCAGCACTAGGGGCTCGCTGCGTTTGGAAGGGACCACCGCACGGCGGCTTTCGCGCAGAGCCTTTTTTGAATTGTCCCACCAACGCTTGTAACTTTCGGTGGGGATGACCGAGCCGGAGAGCTCAGCCTCGAGGGCGTCCATGCTCATGGTGCCACCGTGGCTCTCAAGGATCTCAACGAGCATGGCGACCGGATCTGACTTGGAGAGTTCACGCAGATGCTCGATCTGGTCGATCTTCTTGGCGCGGAAATCATCTTCAGGAATCCACTCGGTCTTGTTGAAGGCGAACTGGAGTTCCATCGACTGGCCGGCCGATTTCTCGAAGTCGATGGTGACCTTTTTGCCGGGCAGATCCCAATCGACCACCTTTCCGGCACCGAAGGACTTGTGGACGCAGAAGTTGCCCGGGGCGAGCTGGGACAAACGTTTTCCTACCGGCTCAGGTATCCGGCCTGCCTCAACAAGTTTCGCCACATCGGGATGCATGCGCGCAGGGTGCTAAGCAAAGCCCCAAAACGCAAGGGTTTCCCTGTGAATAATTGGTCTCAGAGAGGAAAAAGGGGAGGAACAGCCTCCCGTTGAGATATCAGGCCATCAATCCAAGAACTTGATCTTGCCGGGAACCGGCGGCAGACCCTTGGCCATGGCCTCATGCTGCTCATCGGTGCAGGCAGAATCGATGGGGGCGTCGGGAGTCTCATCACTGGCCTCGAGATAGCCATTTTTGATCATCCACTGTTCGACTTCCTCGCCACTGACGTCGGCCAGCATCTCACCGTCTACCATCACACAGGGGGAAAGCGGCTGACCGCTCTTCTGCTCCATTTCCCAGCGGAACGCGGGATTCTTGATGATGTCCTTCTCCTCGAAAGCCAGGTCGTACTTGCGCATGATGGCGCGCACGCCTTCGCTCCAGCCACAGAAGGTTTTTAAGTAAGCGGTGATTTCGGGGTTCTCCTTGCTCATGACGATGTCTGTTGGAGGAGCCATACGCTCGGACCCGCCGGTCTGCAAGTCCTCAAGGCTGTTTCGAGGCCTGCATTTACCCTTTTCTCGTGCGAATCCTTGGCCTATGGCAAAGTCCGCATGAGTCAGATCGCATTACTTTTTTCCGGACAAGGCGCCCAGAAAGTGGGCATGGGCAAGGATTTCGCGGAGGCATCCCCCGCCGCTGCCGAAATCGCAGGAACCGCCAACGAGGTCCTCGGCTTCCCGCTCTCAGAAATCATGTTCGATGGTCCCGATGAGGAACTGACCAAGACATCGCGCTGCCAGCCCGCCCTCTACACCCATGGCATGATGGCCCTGGCCATGATCAAGGAACGACTCCCCAATTTGGAACCTGTCGCAGCAGCGGGCCTCTCTCTCGGGGAATTCACCGCCCACGCAGCTGCAGGCACCTTCAGTTTCGAGCAGGGTCTCAAGATCGTCGGTCAGCGTGGCACCTTCATGGAGGAGGCCTGCAACGCCACCGAAGGTTCCATGGCTGCGCTTATCGGTGGTGATGAGGAACAGGTCGAAGCCCTCGCCAAGGAATGCGACGTCGACATCGCCAACCTCAACGCTCCAGGCCAGATCGTGCTCTCCGGTGCCGTCAGCGGCATCGACGCCGTGGTCGAAAGGGCCAAGGACTTCGGCATCCGCCGCGCGATCAAACTCAACGGCGCCGGCGCCTACCACTCCCGCCTAATGCAAAGCGCCCAGGACAAACTCGCTGCCGAACTCGCCCAGCTCGAGGTCGCCACTCCGTCCATCCCCGTGGTCAGCAACTTCCAAGCTAGTGCGGTTTCCACCGTTGAAGAGATCAAAAGCACCTTGGAAAAGCAGGTTACCGGCTCCGTCCGTTGGACCGAATCCATCCGCCAGCTCATCTCCATGGGCCACACTGAATTCCTCGAACTCGGCCCCGGCAAAGTGATCGCCGGCCTCGTGGCCAAGATCGACAAATCCGCCACTGTCTATTCGGTCGAGGACCTTCCCAGCCTCGAGGCTGCCGTTGAGGCCCTCAGTTGAGCGAATCGGAGATGAAAAAAGTCTCCCAAGGACGAAAAAAGGTGTTGCGCGTGGGCGGTCCGGCTCCTAGCGTCCGCGCCACCCGAACGGGATGGAGCGGTAGCTCAGTTGGTTAGAGCGCCAGCCTGTCACGTTGGAGGTCGCGGGTTCGAGCCCCGTCCGCTCCGCCATCCCTGTTCGATCAAGCCCCGCCACACGGCGGGGCTTTTTTTGCCTGAATGTCACAAAGCCGGAATTTCCAGCATATAGAGTACAGCCCTCGAACTTGTAGGATTCCTGCCGATACGCTTTAGTCCCTTCCCCATGCCCACCATCGCCATCGTCGGACGCCCCAATGTCGGGAAATCCGCGCTCTTCAACCGCCTCGCCGGCAGGAAGATCGCGATTGTCCACGATCAGCCAGGTGTCACCCGCGACCGCATCGCAGCCCCCTCCAAGGGGCTGGCCGTTCCCTGCCAACTGGTCGACACCGGGGGTATCGGCAGCCACATCGACGACGGCTTCGATGAGCAGGTCAGCATGGAGGCGGACATCGCGATGGAAACCGCCGACCTCATTCTCTTCGTGGTCGATGCCCACGACGGCCTCACCGCCACGGATGAGGCCCTCGCCCAGAAACTGCGCAAGGCGAGTCCGCCCATTCTGTTGGTGATGAACAAGGTGGACGCCAAGCAACACGAAGGAGCCTTCTCCGATTTCTCCAGAATGGGTTTTGAAAACAGTGT
>CAZIPY010000022.1:0-1828 GCA_964541125.1 uncultured Luteolibacter sp.
CACCAGTCGCAGTGGCGGAAAGTATGCCTGGTGGGTCAGCGAGAATGGGACGAAGGCGACAATCGGCGTCAAGGATGTCGATCTGCGGGACGGTGAACCAAGCCGGGGTGACGCCATGGCCGCAGCCGGCACACCAGGTCCGCACGGGCTCGCCGCACTGCCCGAGCTTGGTTTGGAACCCAACACCGCCTTGACGGATCGGGTGTTCAGCATCGGACAGGCTCGATTGATTTCATCGACCGGCGACGGATTGGAGGCAGCCTTCCACGACCTGACCGCCAGCTCGAAGTCCCTTCTCACCAACGCCACGACAGGAGGGATGCGCAAGGATCTCAGCCTGTTCTTTGAAGGCGAACCCGAAGAGGGCAGTTGGACCGGAAGCCTGAAGGAATCCAACGCTCCTCGAGGGCCCTATGGCCTTGAAGCGCTGAGCCCTCATGACGAATTCGATACCGGCTGCTGGAAACAACTCAGGCAGCACTACGCCCTCTACAAGTCACGTCGATCCGATCGCAATGGCCTGATCACCGGCAGCATGGGCAACACCCTGAAAGCCGTCGATGACTTCAATCCGCCGGCCGGCTTCAGGCATCCCTACCCGAGCTGGAACTACCAGCGAAAGCGCATCAGCCCGGTCATCCAACGGTTCAGCTACATGCTTTCGGTGGGTGTCGAGGATGCCAGCCAAGGAAGGGTCTCCGCCGAAAGACTTAATGAAATTCACCCACGGACCCGTGACTACGATCCCGAGCGAAACAAGTACCTGCTCACTTTCCACGCCTATCCACTGGTCGCGCTCTGGAACCCCTACAATCTCCCGATGGAGTGTCCTGGGTTCTCGATCGGCAGCATGGGCATGTCAGTCGAACACCAGGTGACCATCGGTGGACGGGGACTCGGGTTTCAGTGGATCAATCACAACTACGATACCGAGGGTGCCCAGTGGCATGTGACCGGGCTCACGGTGGACCAGAAATTCACCCTCGCCCCCGGTGAGGTGAAGATGTTCTTCGGAACCGATGACGTGTACCGCAATCAATCCCAAACCTACTCACGCGGCCGCATCATCCGGAGTCTCACGGACATCGAGTTCGATGCCTCTCCCAGCGGTGGAGTGCATGGTGCCGGAATCGTCAAGAACGGGGTGCTCCCTGCAACCTACAATCCAGGGGATGCCAACTTCCCGGGCGAGAAACTGCTCTACGGGTTCTTTGCCAATCGCGACGACGTCGTTGATCTCTCAACCAACATCTACACTCCTCAAGGATCACGCAGCGAAGGGCCACGGGAGAACTACAACGGCCTCATCTACTACGGCACCTACTCTTCCTTCGACGTTCGAATGGTCAGTCGCTCATTCACCAATGGCGGCTGGAGACATCCCGCCCTGTGGTGGATCAACTGGGGTGGAAACCGAGCGGCCTCCAAGCAAGGGTCGAAATGGTCCGGTAAAATCGGCTGGCGCAATGATGTCGGCAACCCGGTGGTTCTGTCGCAGCCCATCAATGCCACCTTCAATGTGGCCGATCTGATCGGCGGACGGGTCGATGTTTTTGACGAAACCCCGCCACCACGCAGCGGTGCCGAGGCGTTTGAGGCTGTTTTTGCCTTCAACTTCCGCAGATATATCGAAGTTCAGGGATTTTCCGGTGCGGGCAACCTGCTGACCCGACGCGATGTGTTTGATGCGATTGGCGGGTTCATCAATGGCGTGTCCGAAGATCGGGAATGGACCATGCGGGCGGTGTCGCGCGGGTATTCTCTGATCTATGAAGACCGGTTCAAGGTCAGCCATCCGTCGCGGCAGGACTGGCCCGCGCTCAAGACC
>CAZIPY010000023.1:0-4358 GCA_964541125.1 uncultured Luteolibacter sp.
TGTCCGAGAACCATTTGCCATCGTTGCCGCCACGTGCGGCATATTCCCATTCGGCTTCGGTCGGCAGTCTCACCTCAACGCCGGTTTTTCCAGCAACTGCGGTGCAGAAGCGTTCGGCGTCAGTTTCGCCAACGGTGTCGACTGGCATGTCCTTGCCGTGGTTCTTCTTGTTGCTCGTGTTCTTACCAGTGATGTGTTGGTACTGCTCTTGAGTGACTTCGGTTTTGCCGAGGTAAAAACCCTTGCTGATGGTGACTTCACGCTTGGGGGTGTTGGCGCCACTCCACTTGGAGCCTTTGGCAACATCTCCACCCATGGTGAACTTGCCGGGCTTGATGTAGACAAAGTCCATTTTGACGCCGTCACCCAGGTCGAGACTGAGGGTGCGAGGCAGGTTGGATTTGCCCTCAGGTGCGGTAATGGCGGCGCGGAGTCCCCAGTTTTCATAGCGGCCATAGCCAGAGCTGAGACCTCGGGTAGCGGCATTGCTGTTCTTGGCGTCATCCTTCCAGGTGCTTCCACGCACGATGCTCAGGCCTGCCGGAGTGAAACGTGGCATGAAGATTTGCATGCCGGGGCCGTGGCTCTTGCTGGTCTGCACTTGGCCGCGGTTCGCGGAAGCGAAGGCAGCGGCAGGAATGGTGATGGTACCATTGGCGGCAACTGCGATCTTTTCCTGAACGCGTTCTGCGCTGCCGCCAGCCCCTTCCGTGATGGAGGAGCCGTCAGCTTCACCGAGGTTAGTGCCGAGCGCTTCGAGGGTTTGCGCGTTGGACTTGGTGATGATGCGTTGCTGGAGATGGAGCGACATAGCATTCCAGAAGCCGGGAGTGACACCCTGGTGGTTGCCATAAACGCGTTGTTCGCCAGCCACTTCACCCATCCACTGAGCGCGCTTCACGGCAGGGTATTCCATGCGGTTGGTGCGGGCCTGTGAGGTGGCCACAAAGTCGCGGCCATTCTTGTAGTTGGTCTTGGTCCAGCCACCACCCCAACCGGGGCCGAGGTTGACGACCCAGCCTTTTGGCGTCCAGTGGGCGAGGGCAGCGTGGCCGCGGCTCGGACGGGCGATGGTGGGAATGCCGAAGGCGCGAAGGACATAGCGGCCAAAGAAGGCACGGCGGCCACAGACGCCACCATTCATGATGATGTTCTGGAAGAATTGCAGTTCGTCACGGTCGAGTGGCACATCACCCGAACCGTATTTTACGTCGCTGGTGACAATGCGCACATAGCGCCAGCCGTAATCACCCCGCGTTTACTCGGGGCGGAAGTTGCGCATCATCTGACGGCCCCAAGCGCTGAGCTCGTCGGGCTCTTCCCCATCGATGACGAAGCGCAGTTCCCACGCATTGAAGCTCTTGAAAGCTGGATCGAGTTCGCCTGCCAAAAAGGCTTTTTCGTAAGTGAGGTAACGCTTCACTGGGTCGACGACGGTCGGCGCGGAAGTGTCTGCTTTGGCGTTGCGCTGAGGGTTGTGGACCGAATGCTCACGAGCACAGGCGAGTGCGAGCTCGTGCAGTACTCCGCTCTTGGCTTTGGGGCTGGCCTTGAGGATGTCGGTGTAGATTTTCATGGCGGGGCCGTATTGGGCAGGGCCTTGGCCGCGGCCGACCTTGCTGCGCTCAGCGCCATCGTGGACGAGCATCAGGGTCATGAGGTCTTCGTTGGCGAGCAGTTGATCCACCAAAGCCATGTTGGCCCGGTCTTTCTGTGCGAAGAGCGCGAGGCCCTTCGGGGTTGCATCCTTGAGCAAGACATACTTGGCGAGCTTGCCATCGAGAACGCCATCCATGAGGACATCACTCAAGCCGGTCTGCTCGAGCACTTTCGCCGTATTGCCTTGAGCTTTGGCGAGAGCGGCCGTGGCTTCTTTGATGAGGCGAGGGCCTTCAGTTTCGGCCTGCTTGGCCAGCTCGAGAGCTTTCATGCGCTCCTTGAGAGCCTGCTCACCTGCGGCGAGGTTCTGCTTTGCCTTGTCGAGCTCTTGTTGGGCGGCCTTCCGTTGCCCCTCGTTTTTGGCAGCTTTGAGTTTATTCTCCGCATTCTTGATGGCGTGTTTGGCGCCGCCAATCCACTTGCCCTTGGCGTGGTTGACGAGGCCTTCGGCTTTTTTCACGCCACCCTTGATGCCGCTGTTGTAAGTATCGAACTGTTTGCGGGCCTTGGTCTCATCTTCGCGGGCTTTCTGATAGGCGGCCTTGTCGGCGGCATCAAAGCGAGAAAGCGCTCTTTTGAGGTCCGCCTCTAGAGTTTTCATTTGAGCCTCATAGGCAGCTTCGAGCTTTTTGCCGGTGGCGTTGAGCTCCGCTTCCTGCGCGAGAGTGAGAGGGGAAGTGAAGCAGGTGGCGACCAGGGCTGCGGTCAGGGTCGGGATCAATTGAGTTCTCATCATCTTGGGTCTGTTTTGCGAGGGTCCGGTAGCATCTCGGCTGGGCGTTTGGTGTCAACTTGGGAGTTCACCGATTTATCGCCTCGGATGCATTTCTTTGCACCGGCACGGCCAAGATACGCCGATTACAGACCTTTAAATATTTTTCAAACCACTGATAATCAATCACTGGAGAGCCCATCACCCCACTACCAGGGATTCGCCAAAGCTGCCGATATTCGGGCAGGTTGTCTGAAAATTGGAAGCAGCGCTTCTATCAGAAAACCCTCCGCTTCTCCTAAACTTAGGGCCTGCAATCAGCATCCCGCCGTCATCCAGAAGACGACATAACCGGCCTTGCAGAGCAGATGCAGGATTTGGTCCACCGCGAGATTGTAGAGCTTCTTGCTTTTACCGGTGTCGATTAGGATGTGCAGCACCAATTCGGTGAGCCCCAAATAGATGTTGCCGGTCACCAGCCACACAGCGCCTGCGTGAATCGTGCAATGCGCCAAGAGAGCAATCAGCCACTCCGACGTGCTGTTGGCTTCGACGCGATCCTTCTGCTGCGCCATGTAGGCACTTTGCAGCGGATAATCCGCCAGGGCGTGAGCGATGACCAATGCGAAGAAGATCGCGGCCGGGCCCTGATCGAGGATGGCGTTCAAAATATCGTGTTATTCTTCTTCGGTAGCGTCGTCCGCTGACCAGAAGTCGAAAAAGACTTCCTTCTCATTGGTGAGGAGCTTTTCATTCATGGTGCGGATGCGGGCGGAAACCTGCTTCAGCAAACCCTTTAGTACTGCGACTCCGGCAATGGGGTCGGCAGCGAACAGGCCTTCCATTTCATCGCGGCTGAGGCTCCAGATCAGGCATTCGCCACGGGAGGTCACGTTGGCACTGGCCTTCTGTGGGTCGAAGAGATTGATTTCACCAAGTGTTTCACCTTCGCCAAGATTGGCGAGCAGGACGGCACGCCCCTCGACGGCGGAGGTCACATGCAGCTTGCCGGACAGGACGAGATAAAGGGTGTCCTGCTTCTCGCCCTCGGTGATGAGGCGTTGGCCCTCGGTGGTGCGGACGAATTTGCCGAAGCCGGTGAGGAAGGCGCGGTGCTCTTGTTCAACTTCGGCAAGATAGCCGATCGCTGGGATTTCAGGGAGTGGGGAACTGTCCATGGGTCATCAAATCAACAAAGATGGGCGGGACTAGCAAGAACGAAGCCTCACCTGCCGTTTCGCTCTGCGGTTAGGTCGCCCTAAATTCCAATTTTCGGCATCTTCCATCGATTCGGGGTTGCCATCATCCCGCTCCTTCGGAGAATGGCCGCCCCTCGCCTCACAGGCAATTCATCCAGAGACATTCATCATTATGAGCAAACCAGTACGCATCGGATTGATCGGCTACGGCTTCATGGGCCGTACGCACTCGAACGCCTATTCCCAACTCGACCACTTCTTTGACACCGAGCACGTGCCGGTGCGTCAGGCCGTCTGCGGCCGCAACGAAGAGAAGGTCAAAGCCTTCGCTGAGAAGTGGGGCTATGCATCCTACGAAACCGACTGGCGCGAGCTGGTGAAGCGCGACGACATCGACGCCATCGACATCTGCACCCCCAACGATTCTCACGCTGAGATCGCTCTGGCCTGCATCGAGAACGGCAAGATGATCCTCTGCGAGAAGCCTCTCGCTCTCAATGGTGAGCAGGGTGAGAAGATGGTCGAAGCCGTGGAGAAGTCCGGCCTGCCCAACCTCGTTTGGTACAACTACCGCTTCCTTCCCGCTGTGACCCACGCCAAGAACATCGTCGACGGCGGTGAGCTCGGCCGGGTGTTCCACTACCGCGCCAACTTCCTTCAGGACTGGACCATCTCCGAAGACCTTCCCCAGGGTGGCGAAGGCCTCTGGCGTCTGGATGCCGCCGCTGCCGGTTCCGGCGTGACCGGCGACCTGCTGGCTCACTGCATCGACACCGCCCGCTGGATCA
>CAZIPY010000024.1:0-2688 GCA_964541125.1 uncultured Luteolibacter sp.
TGTGGAAGGCATTCTTTCCGTTCCACCCGGTACATGCGGCGTCATTTCTGCTTCCAGTGGGTGTCGCTGTCGAATGGGACTTGAAGAACCTACAGCCCCGACCCGAACACCTGATGAGGTTTGGTGAGTCGCCTCGAGGGACGGTGGAATAATGGTTTGGCTTCGCCTTGCTCTTGACGCTCTTCGCTCCTCTTCTTCCTGCAATTGACGCGCAAGCAACAGAGATTGCCTTTCTTCTTCATCCTTGGCTTCCTGCAAGGCTCGCTCCAAAGCATCGTCAACTTCTCTGGCCGCCTGGGCATCCGAAACCAAGGCTTGGGGTTGCGTCAATGCCTCGTTCTGGTGAGCTAGCAGTTGCTGGGGGGGCATTCTATCGTGGCTTGGGTCGGATCTGTCAGCAGGCGCGTATCGATCGGCAACGAATGGTGCAGGACCATCGCGAGGGCCACCGAAGCGATCGAATGTGGAGTCCATCTGATCCGAACCTGAGAGTGCCCTGTTGATGTGATCCATTTGGTGGCGCGTCAATCGATGCTCGTGAGAGTCTAGTCGGTCAGGTAAGTCTTGCTCATAGCCATCCTCGCGCTGGGATTGAGAATTTCTTTGCATCTGCATTGATTCAAAAAGAGCTCGCTTCAGATCCTCATCAAATCTATCATGATCAGCAATAATTGGTTCTGTTGGGCGCGACCTATCTCTCTCGTGTTCAGTGTCCCTGTGGAAACCATGACTGTGGCTTGATTGCTGCTGCTGGTGTCTGCGGGTGCTACCAGTGTGGTCAGATCCGACTTGGTGGCCCGAGCTCTCACGCATGGAATGCGGCAGAGGTGTTGGATGGGATTGCCGCCAATTGTTGTGTTCATACAGTGCTCGTTCATAGTCTTCGTTTCGGAGGCGGTCGTAGTCCTCGGCGCTGCGGAAGTGAGCTGAGTAAATACTGTACTGCGTGGACTCGCCAAGCGACGACACACTACTTGAGCGTCCATTAGCCGCCCAAGCTTCCCGTAAGTTTTGAGGGTCAACCTGCACTTGCCGCGGAACCTCCATGGCATCGGCTTCACTCCGACGTTGGCGCATTGGCCCTCCGTGACGACGCTGCCGCTCAAACGGATCCGAATCACTTCGACCCAACTGTCTACTCGAAGAATGTTTGCGCTGCCGGAAAAAATCGCGTTCTGGATCCTGCGTGGTTCTCTCACGAGTAGCATGTTCCCGCATAACGCCCCCCTGCCACTGCTGCTCTTCAAAACGCTTTGACTCTGGACGGAAATCCCGCCTCTGCGGCCCGGTCCACTGGTGCTGATGTCGTTCGTGATATTCCTCTTCTTCTTCTTGAGTGAACACTTCTCGACTCCCCCTAGGGCGCTCCAGTAGGCGCTCGTCCTGCCCCATTTGCAATTCCCGCAGTCTCATATTTTCACGATTGTCGCGACTCGGTCTGGTTTGCTCCGACTCTTGATCTAATGGCCGATGCAAATCCCTGTGACGGGGCTCCTGTTCGTGTGGCGTGCCCCATTCACGAGGGCGAAGTTGATTTCGGTGAGTACGTGACTCTGTGCTTTCATCTAGGACTTTGTGCTCCACTGTTGGACCGAATCGCTCGTAGTCATCCGTAGCGTACTGTAGTGAATCATCCCGTTCTCCCTGTCTTTCGCTGAATTGCTTGTCTGTGTCTCCACCAAGACCACTGCCACTGGGTTCCTCCGAATTTTGCTGCATCCTTTGGCCAAATTCTGCGCGTTCACCGCCCACAGGTTCACTACGTTGGGTGGCGGTCTCGCCCTTCTCCAGTCGAATGCGATCGTCGGGATCATCGAGTGGTGCCTCTCCGAGATGTTCTGACAAATCTTCTGTTTGGGAATCCTGTGCTTGCAATGTGTCATGGATTGGACCTCGCTCCGTTTCACCTCCTGGCTGTTCGTCTACCTTGTCATTTTCAGTCGAAGCACCATCTTGTCCATGTTGGTCGGCCGGGGATTCTGTCAGCTCCTGGTCGGCTGATCTGGCTTCTGTAACCCCTGGGGTTCTTCGATCGTTTTCAGTATCCGATTCAGCTGACACATGCGAATTCTTAGCTTCCAAGTGGTCCGAGGGGGGCGCGGGACCGACATCAGGGCGATTGATCCCCGGCAGAACATCGTCTTCACCTTCCTCCTCCTGGACGCGATCAAAACCCAATGGCAGTGGCAGGAGCCCAACGCCTTGAACTGTGTGTGATGACACAGATGGTGGGCTGAATGCAGCGGAACCTTGATTTTGCCTACTGGCTTCAGTCTCCGAGGAAACGACGGAGCCCATACTTCCTTCTCCTTTTTGATGCCCTATAGCGTCAGAACCGAAGGTTCCGACGCTATCCCCGAATTGGCTCACGCTATATTCCAAGTCGACACTCACGGAACCGGGTGCACCTGGTGCAGGTGGTCTGGCATAAGGAAGAGCCGCTAGAGCAGCCGAAAAATTTGTGGCGTTCCCTTTTCGAGTGTTGCGGCTTTGGCTGTGATGGGACGATCCAAGCCTTTGGTTCGCACCTCGATTGGAAGGGGGGAGCGCAGCATCTGAGCCCTTCCGGCTCTTCCGAGTTGAGGGCATCGATCCTTCGGGTTGTTGAGGGCGACCATCTTCTGCAGATACGTCACCCCCGGTAGATCCTATCACCAAATCGTCTTTGGATTTTGAATCCATTTCTCT
>CAZIPY010000025.1:0-3673 GCA_964541125.1 uncultured Luteolibacter sp.
TAGGCGAGCAGAGCCTTCAGCTCTTTCTCCCCCATGCGGTTGACCAGACCAGCCGGCATGGGCGAGATGGGAGAAGGTTTCACCTCCTTGATGTCGCCACGCTCCACTTCAACCGTCTGCGACAGGTCGTAGGGATTGGTGGCCACCAGCCACTTCTCGTCCTTCTCCTCGACGATCTTGCCAGTGAGGGTCGAACCATCCTGACGGACGATGAGATCGAACTGGAACTGATCGGAGATGATTTCGTTGGGCTCCTGCAGGGCCATGGCCAAGTCACGCGGACTGAAACGGCCAGCGAGACCGCTGAGGTCCGGACCAGCAGCACCCCCTTCACCACCGAAACGGTGACAGGCAGCACAAAGACCGGCACGGAACATGTCCTTACCCAACTTAGGATCGGCTCCCTTGAGGTCTTTGGACAGGGCGACGATTTCATCAACGGTCCAGGACTTGCCCGGGCCCTTGACTGGAGGAAGGTTGGCGAAGGGATTGGCAGCGACCATCAACTTCATGGCCTCTACGGTCTTCTTCTCAGCGTCAGTCGCATTGGCCAGAGCATCTTCGCGGATGCCTTTGAGGAAGCCTCCGTAACTATTGCCGCCCTTGTTGCTCATGAGCTTGGCGATCCAGAGGAAGTAGCGTTTGCGTTCATCGGCCTTCCACGGGCCTTTGACCACACGCAGGCAATATGCGTAGTGGATGACGAGCTCAGGTGGCAGGTTGGCCATCATGGCCTTCACGGTGCCACCGTAACGATCATTGCGTTCAGCCAAAGCAAGCCAATCCGGAGTGGGAGTGGGGCCAGCGGCGTCCATCAGGCCAAGGGTGCGAGAGACCACCTTGGGCGCCTGCAGGTAGCAGAGTACCCGGCAGAGCTCGCGGTTGAGGGTGTCACTCTTGGCGGGATAGTGGGCGTCGATGGTATCGAGCACACCCTGGCGGGCTTCGGGACCCTGATCGCCATGACGACTATAAGCGAGAGCCACGGCACGCAGCCAGGCGATCTGCTGAGACTCGTCGAGCTTGGTCCAGTCCAGATTGCAGAGGGCGTTCAGGATTGTCTTCGCATTCTCAGCCTGACCTGTCCTGGCTAGACCAATAGACGATGAGATCACCACCCAATCCGACGGCTTCTCAGCGCCCGCTTTGTTAAGCATTGAACTCAGCAAAACCGCCCGAAATGTATCGGGCGCTTTGGTTTCGATAGCAACTCTGCCACTAAACCTTTCATAACGATCCTCACTGGAGAGTGCCTCCTTCGCTGTTTCCAAATCCATCAACTTGAGCTCCTTGTTCTTAAAGGGCACGGCAGCCGTAGAGTCCTTGCCGGTGTAGGTCACGCGCCACATGGCGGACTCGGTGCGGCGGCCACCGGTCATGAAGACCATGCTACCGTCCTGAGCGATCACGGCATCGGTGAGCGGAAAGCGCTTGCCGGCAACGAACTCCTCGCGCTCGACCTTGTAGCTCGAGCCGTCGGGAGTGAGGTGCATGGCGTAGATGGTGGCGAAAGTCCAATCGAGGCAGTAGATGGCCTTCTGATATTTGGCGGGGAACTTGGCTCCCTTGCCGGAGACCACGCCGGTGGGCGAACCGGGTCCAATGTCATGCAGACCCGGGAGGCTGTCCTCGTAGTGAGAGGGCCATTTGCCGGTGCCATTGCGCCAGCCGAATTCAGAACCAGGAACCACCTGACAAATGCGAGTCGGACGATACCAAGGCATGCCCATGTCCCACTCCATGTCGGCGTCGTAGGCGATGAGGTCACCCTCGGCGGTAAAGGCGACGTCGTATTGGTTGCGGTATCCAATGGAGAGCAGTTCCCAGTTGGTGCCGTCGGGACGGAAGCGAGCGATCCAACCACCGGGGGCCATGCGGGTGCGGGCGTGACCACGAGCATCGGGGCGACGTGGCAGTAGGTGATCCTCTTTCCACACCTGGGGCACCATGGACTTGTCCATCTCGGCCATGTTGACGTGGTTACCGGCGACAAAGTAGATCCATTCGCCATCGGGAGATGGAACGAGCGCATGCGGTCCGTGCTCACCACGACCTTGAACCGGTTTGATGTGCTCGGCCTTTTCGACCATGCCATCGCCATCGGCGTCAGTAATGCGCCAGACGCCCTGACCCTTGCCTTCGTTGATGCTCACCCAAAGGACACCCTTATGCCAGAGCAAGCCCTGGGCACCGGTGATGGGCACCTTGGTCTCCTCCACCTTGACGGAGTCCTCACCGATGGTGACGAGATAAATCTTACCGCCTTGGTTGGCAGTGTAGAAGCGGCCCTTGTCGTCCATCGTGATGGCCACCCACGAGCCCTGATTCTTGGGCACGCTGTAAAGTTTCTCGAGCTTGAAGCCCTCGGAGACCGAGAAGTCTTTGGTGACATCGACGAAGCCTTTGGCCGGCTTCTCAAGTTTATCTGCAATCACCATGCCCCAGGGCTTGGCGCCCATCTTGCCGAGAACAACGGCGGGCTCAAAACCTGCCGGCGCTTTAGGAGCGGTCTGCCAATCCTTGGCGGCCTTCTTGGAACACTTCCAGCTCGCGTCGCTGACCCAGTCCTGAGTCTTGCCATCTTTGAGGGTGGTACGAACACGCACGGCCAAGCCACCAGCGCTTGCCTTGTTGCGGACCTCAAAGGCAATCACGTTGGCGCCCTTCTTGAGAGAAGGCAGCAGATCGAATGTACTGGGGCTGGACCAATCCGAACCCATTCCGATCTCCTTGCCGTTGATGAAGAGGCGATACCAGTCGTCAGCGGAAACGGTCAGATCGGCACTCTTGGCACCTTCAGGCAGGGTGTATTCGTTGCGGAAGAAAACCTTCTCCTGCTCACCGGCCTTCTTATGGGGCCAGATCCATTGGATGGGAGTCGCTTTCTGAGCGGCAGCGGGGAGCGAAAGCGCGAGGGAAAGGATGGACAGCGGGATGACAAAAAAACGCATGGGCCCAATACGGGCCCATGCGCTGGGAACTGTCACGCTGAAAGCGTGGAAAGCACTCTAATTTATGCCTTTTTAACGTCGACCCACTGCTGGGTCTTGGCCAACTCGAGGACGGCATCGCAGACGTACTGGGTGCCAAGCGCATCCTTGAAGTCGGGGTAGCGCTTCTTATCCGCAGGGTTGTCGAGGTCCTTGAAGAACTCGGCAAGTGCATGGGTGAAGCTGTGCTCGTAGCCAAGGCAGAGACCGGGAACCCACCAGTTGCCGCAGTAGGGCTGGTCGCCGTCGGAGACGTGGATGTTGCTCCAGCCGCGACGATCACCGGGAACGCCGTGATCAAAATAATGCAGGCGGTTCAGATCGTGGAGATCCCAGAACAGCGACTTGTGCTCGCCGTTGATTTCGAAGGTTTTGAGCGCCTTGTGTCCACGGGCGTAGCGAGTGGATTCGAAGATCGCGAGTGAACCGTTCTCCAAGCGGGCGAGGAAGGAGCAGGCATCGTCGATGGTGACGGGCTGCTTCTCGCCGGTCTCGGTGTGGACACGCTCTTTGATGAAGGTCTCAGTCATGGCAGACACCGAAACGATGTCGCCGTTGATCCAGCGAGCGGTATCGATGCAGTGGGCCAGCAGATCGCCGGTCACGCCGGATCCGGCAGCGGCGGCATCGAGACGCCACAGGCCTTCACCACCTTGGGGAAGATCTTCGGAGATGGTCCAGTC
>CAZIPY010000026.1:0-10484 GCA_964541125.1 uncultured Luteolibacter sp.
TTCGATCAGCTCTTTGATTTCGGGCTTACTGTCCCACTCGCCTTTGAGGGAGACGCCGGGCTTGGCCTCGATCATCTTGGCGATGCGATCGGCATCGCCGTAGGAAATGCCCATCACCCGCGCCACGTCGCGCAGCACGGATTTCGCGCCCAAGGTGCCGTAGGTGATGATGTGTGACACACAACGTTCACCGTATTTCTGGCGCACGTATTCGATGACCTCAGCACGACGCGACTGACAGAAGTCGATGTCGACGTCGGGAGGGCTCACGCGTTCTGGATTGAGGAAACGTTCGAAGAGTAGGCCGAACTTGAGTGGGCAGATATCGGTGATGCCCATGGTGTAGGCCACCAGCGATCCGGCGGCCGAACCCCGGCCGGGACCGACGGGAATGTCGTTGTCGCGCGCCCACTGGATGAAGTCGGCAGTGATGAGGAAGTAAGAGGCGAAGCCGAGTTCGTTAATGGTGTCGACTTCGTACTTCAGGCGCTGCTGGACGTCGGGGTGGGCGGCCTCTTCCTTGCCGTAGCGACTGATGAGGCCGTCTTGGCAGACCTTCATCAGGTATTCCTCGCGAGGCGAGCCATCGGGGGACTCGAACTGCGGGTATTTCTCCGACGAGGTGGCATCGAGGTGGAACTCGACGTTGCAGCGCTCGGCAATTTCGAGGGTGGTATCACAAGCGCCGGGGAGGTCGCTGAAGAGTTGACGCATTTCCTCGGCGGTCTTGAAGTAGACGTCGCGTGGATAGCGCATGCGGTTCTCATCCAGGAGCAGACGGCCGGTGCCGATGCAGATCATCACATCGTGGGCCTCATGATCATCTCGGTTGAGGAAGTGGACATCGTTGGCGGCGACGGGCTTGAGACCGAATTCCTCGGCGAGTTGCAGCAGGCCGGGGCGCACCTTGCGTTGGGGCTCGAGGCCGTGGTCGTGGATTTCGACGAAGAGATGGTCCTTGCCGTAGATATCGACCAGCTCGGCCATGGTCTCGCGCGCCTTGTCCATGTCCTCGGCCAGCAGCCACTCGTTAACGGGACCCGAGATGCAGCCGGTCAGACAAATGATGCCCTCGGAGAATTCACGCAGGGCATCGCGATCGACGCGGGGCTTGCCGTAGTAAGAGCCTTCGAGATGACCCTTCGACACCAGCTTGGAGAGATTGTTCCAGCCTTCGTTGGTTTCGGCGAGGAGCGTCATGTGGGTGGCGCGCTTGCGGCCGACGACTTCCTTCTTCTCGTCCATGCCGAAGGGCGCGAGATAGATCTCGCAGCCGAAGATGGGCTTCACTCCCTCCTTGGTACAACTCTGGTAAAAGTCGATGGCGCCGTAGAGGTTGCCGTGGTCGGTCATCGCCACCGCGGGCATGCCGTATTCGGCCGCTTTCTTGGCCAGCTCCTTGGTCCGGATCATGCCATCCAACAGCGAAAAGGCCGTATGCAGATGGAGGTGGACGAAAGAATCGGAGGACGCAGACATGCTCTATTTTACGGCGGAGCGCCGGGGACGCATCAGCTTAGGAGTAGGCATGAGGGCAGGGCAAGTCGGGGAGGTCCCGAATGGCATTTTTCTGTCCACTTGGCCACCCGCCTCCGTCTATTCGGCCACCCGCCGCCGTCTATTCGGCCACCCGCCGCCATCTATTCGGCCACCCTCCGCCCATATTGCATCCAGCGGTAGGAAACCGCCCAGGCGAGGAGGACCACCGGATAGGCGAAAAACAGACCGACGATTAGGGCGAGGAAGCCAGCGATCATCACCAGGATGCTGAAGATGCCGAGGACGAAAAGGTTGAGGCGGCTGTTGGTCGTGAGTCTCGAGGCGTAACTGAGGGAGTCGAAGACTGCCAGATTCTTGTCGGCGATGACGGTCAGGTAGGGGCCGAAACGTATTGCCAAATAGATTCCGGGAACGATGAAGAGCAGAGCGCCTGCGAGAACCATCACCACGAAGATGAGCGAGGCCAGGAAACCGGTGATCAGCTGGGGTCCACAACTGAAGAGCTGGCCGAGAGTGAAGGGCTTGCCGTCCACCACGTTGAGGGCAATGCGCAGCATGCCGAGGCTGAGGTAAATGGAGACCAAGTTGCTGATGAGCTGATGCAGCAAGCTCGGCTTGTGCTGGGTGATCGTCTGACCGAACAAGTTGATGGTCTGGGTGCCGCCCATGCCTGTGCCCACATCAACGGCGGTGAGGATGCCGTTGGTGAAGAGGCCGATGACCGTGTAGATCACTAGGATGCCCAGCAGCGGAACAAAGTGGGTCTTGGTTAGCTGGAAACCGCGTGAGATGCAGGCGCCGGCATCGACGGGGTCACTGCCGGGCTCGATCTCTTCCAGCTCGGGCGCATTGCCGCCATTCAGGGGAGGCGGCGTGGGTGCGTCGGGAGCTGTATTTGGTGAGGTGCTGCTGTGGATGCCATCGACTTCGCTGGAAGGGACCCAATCCGTCATGGTTTTGTTCCAAACCATGTCTTCGGGCTTGAGTTCATCCGCGGCTGCCATGTCGCGCAGGGTCTCGAGATTCACCGGTCCCTGTTGCTGTCCACCGCGGGTGTAATACCATTCTTCCATGACGGCTTCACCGTGATGTCCGGATGGAGCGAGGCCAAGAAAAATGGCTTTGAAGGTGCCAGCACCGCATCCATGGTTGGGGCATGAAGGACGCCGCTATTCAACTGCTCCAACAACTCACTGAAGCTCATGCCGTTCCCGCCCACGAGGAGGAGGTCCGTGAGATCTTTACTCGCGAGCTCGAAGGCAAGGGTGCCTTTTCCACCGACAAGCTCGGCTCGGTCTTCTGCGAAGGAACAGGGGAGGGGCCTCGAGTTTTAGTAGCGGGTCACATGGATGAAATCGGCTTTCTGGTGCAGCGCATCACCAATGAGGGCTTTCTCTCATTGGTGCCCGTCGGTGGCTGGTGGACCCACACCCTGCTCAGTCAGCGTCTCGAGGTGAAGACCCGCGAAGGCCGCAAGATTCTCGGCGTGGTATCCTCGGTGCCACCTCACCTTCTTCCTGACGCCCAGCGCACTCAGGTCATGCCCATCGAACGCCTGTTTCTCGATGTTGGAGCCGACAGTCTCGCCGAAGTCATCGACACCCTTGGTGTCCGTGTGGGTGATCCGGTGGCCCCTGTCACCGCCTTCACTCCCATGTCTAAGGATGGGCGCTTCATGGCGAAGGCCTTCGACAACCGGGTCGGCATGGCGGCGGCAATTCAAGCCGGTCAGAACCTTCTCGGCGAAACCCTGCCCAATCGCCTGATCATTGGCGGCACGGTGCAGGAGGAGTTGGGTCTGCGTGGCGCGAAAACTGCGGCCAACCACATCAAGCCAGACGTGGCCCTAGTGTTGGAGGGGCCTCCGGCCGATGACGCTCCCGGCATGTCTCGTGCGGAATGCCAGGGCAAGCTGGGAGGTGGAGTCCAGATCCGCATGTTCGATCCAACTCATGTCACCAATCCAGGTCTTGCGCAGTTCGCGGTCGAAACCGCCGAGCGGGAGGGGATTCCCCATCAGGTGACGGTGCGTCGTAGTGGAGGCACCGATGCCGGCTCCTTCCACGTGGCCAACGAGGGTATTCCTTCGGTGGTGATCGGTGTGCCGGCTCGCTACATTCATTCGCACAATGCGATCATGGATATCGAAGATCAGGTGAACGCTGTGAGGCTGGTGGAGGCCATGGTTAAGGGTCTGGACGCCGACACGGTGAGTGGCTTCACTAAATATATATAAAACATATATAAAATGCTATACAGAGGGAGGTCTCCTCTGTATCCAGTGGGTCCATGAAGGCATGGATCCTGGCGTGTGTATTTGTCGTGGCTGCAATGACGGCTAAGGCTGAACTTCCCCATCTCAAGACTGGCGAGTATCGTGGCTGCTTTGCGTTGCATGAGACCTCTCGCTACGACTTCGAGTTGAAATACAACGGTGAGATGGCGCTGGTTCCCAAAAAACGGGACAAGGAGCGAGTCGCCATCGCCAACCGCATCAAAATCGAATACGGGATAGAAGAGGTGATGCCGGATGGAAGTGTGGTCTTCAAGAAGACCTCTCGCCAATCACTGACCACCAAGGATGACGCTTCTGACAGGTTCACCAAAATGACATTTCTGGGGACGACCACCGGTGAGGCCGTCTACGAGGTGGTGATCGAGCAGTCGCGAGACATTATCTCCATCGGGGGTCGGGTGGTGATGAATGGCTCGCTCACCCAGAATCCCCTGCGCTTCGTGGTTCGAGTGACTGTGCCCAACAGCTATCGCACGGTCCGCATCGACGACCGGGATGACGAGCGCGAGTTCGAAAAGAAGACCCGCCGAGACTACCTCGAAGTGGTACGTTCCGATCATAGCAAGGTCCAGCTGAGCAACGATGACCGTGATGAGGTCAATGGTGCCGAGTTGACCGGCTCGGGCATCGAAGAGGTCGAGATGCGCCTTAGTTACTACGAAGGCCGCCGCTTTCACTTCAATGCGGACAAGCAGTCTGGGATGACGCTGACTCCGGGGCATGGCTCTGGTGCCTGGTTCGAGGGCTTCACCTTACATTGGACCCGCGACGCCGCCAAGGATCCCGAGGGCAAGGCACAGCTGAACATGTACATCAAATAGGTTGGCTCCTGAGGCCTGTGTTGCTTACTTTTGCGGCATGGCACGCAAGAAAAAGAAGAAGAGCCTTCTCAAACGTTGCATCCTCTTTGCGGCAGGATTGATCTTTCTGCTCTTTCTCACGCTTTTCCTTGTCGGCACCATCTGGATTGGGCCCATGGCCAAGAAGGCAGTCGAAACCTACGGGCCCGAAGCGCTTGGTGCGAAGGTCGAGGTGGAGGACGTCTCGGTCGGCCTGTTCGGCGGCACCGCCAAACTGAAGGGTGTGGTGATCCACAACCCCGAGGGCTACAAGGAGCGGATTGCTGTCGATGCCGAGGAATTCATCATTCGGCTGCGTCTGCGCTCGCTGCTCACTGATACGGTGGTCATCGAAAACATGGTGCTGAAGTCTCCGGTCATCAGCTACGAAAAACACGATGGCAAAAACAATCTCGTCAAGCTGCAGGAGAATGCCGTGGCCTGGGCAGAGTCCCTCAGCGACAAGGAAAAGGACGAGGATGAGCCTTCAAAGAAGGTGATCATCAAGCGCTTCCGCATTGAGGATGGCACCCTGCGCGTCAAATTGCCCGTGTTGCCGGCTGTGCCCGTCAAGTTGGCGGACATCGAGCGCAATGACATTGGCGGGGAGTCGGACGACAACAACTTCGGGCACGCAACCCGAGACGTGATCGCCACCGTCCAGCTGAACGCCTCAGATACCGTCGAAAATGCGGGAGACTCCATCCAGAAGGCGGCCAAGGACGCCCTCAAGGCCAGCAAGGATGCCGGCAAGGATGCTCTCAAGGCCGGAGAAAAGGTACTTGATGACGCCGGGAACAAGATCAAGGGCTTGTTCAAGTGAGCTCGCCAAAGTAGGTGATTGCCGGATTGTCCGCAGCTCCCTAACGTCTGACTCCAATGACTGGCGAACCCGTGGATGTGGAGCCGACCAAGCGCCAGTGGCTGGGTTACTGGAGCATGATCGTCCAGCAGACCCAAAACGCCTTCAACGACAAGATGGCGCAGTTCATCCTGATCCCGCTTGCGGCGGCGGTCAGTTTCACCATTCCCGTTTGGCCGGGAATCGGAATGGGCCTCGAAACCGCGGCGGCGGTAATCATCTCATTGCCTTTCATTCTCTTCGCACCCATCGCTGGCTGGCTCAGTGATCGCTTTTCCAAGCGCCTAGTGATGATTGGTGCGGCCTGCGCGCAGATCATCATCCTCGGTTGGCTCTGCCTTTCCATTTTCATGGGCAACATGTGGATGGCCCTGATCGGTTTCTTCGGTCTGGCCATGCAGTCGGCCTTCTTCAGTCCCGCCAAAATGGGCATCAACAAAGAGTTGGTGGGCTCCAAGCATCTGGGTTTCGCAACCGGCATCCAGCAGATGGCGGCCATGCTCGCCATCATGATTGGCCAGATCGTGGCGGGCAAATGGTACGACGCTCGCTGGACATCTCTAGGTGGGAAATCGGAGCAGGCCTGGGATGCTGGCTTGTTTCCCATGGTCATTCTCTTCGTGACGGCCATCCCCGCACTGGTGATGGCTTGGATCATTCCCAAAGTGCCCGCGCAGGGCGGTGCCAAATTCACCAAGCAGCTGGCGACCAGTCACTTTGCCAACCTCAAGGACCTATGGTCGCATGAGGGCCTGCGGCGTGGAGCTCTGGGTGTGTCCTTCTTCTGGGGGATCGCCGCCTTCATCAACCTATGGTCGATCAAGTTGGCCAAGCACCTCACCGACGGTGGCCCGGGCTTCGGCTCCATGTCGTCGGATTACATGGCCTCCGCCTCTATTGGTATGGTGGTGGGCTTTGGCTTGGCGTCCTACCTCCTGCGCAAGCGCATCGAGCTCGGTTGGGTGCCCATGGCCGGCATCCTGATGGCGCTTTCCGCGCTGGTTTTCCTGATCCTGCCCTTCGGAGGCTTCTTCTTCATGGGGAACCTCGCGATCCTCGCCTTTGGTTCGGCCCTCTTCCTGGCGCCCCTCAATGCCTGGATGCAGGACACCTACCCCTCCAATAAGCGCGGTGAGTATCAGTCCGCGGTCAACCTGCTCAATACCCTGTCCGCGATCATTGCGACGGGTCTGATCGAGGCCTTCAATGTCGCGGGCAACATCGTGGGAATCAGCGGTGGTTTGAGTCTGCGCCTGCAGATGGTCTTCGTCGGCTTGGCCTGTGCCTGTGCGACCTGGGGCATCATCCGCATGCTTCCCGGCGATCTGCTGCGCATGGTCGCGCTCTTCTTTGTGCGTCTTCTGAGTTGTCGCACCCGCGCCGCCAACGTCGAGCGCATTCCCAAGACCGGTGGAGTGCTTCTTCTGCCGAACCACATCACCTACCTCGATGCCTTCATTATTGGCGAGGCCTGCCCGCGTCCGGTGCGCTTCGTCATGGACGAGCGCTTCTCCAACTCCGCTTCCATTGGCTGGTTCACCCGCGTGTTCGGTACAGTGTTGATCCGCCGCGACCAACCCCTCGAGGCCATCCGCAAGGTCATCGGGGCGCTCAAGCAGGGTGAGGTCGTCTGTTATTTCCCTGAGGGCCAACTCAGCCGCACGGGTGGTCTGAGTCCGCTGATGCGCGGCTTCGAACTGATCACCCGCAAGGCCGGCCATCCGGTGGTGCCGACCTGGATCGATGGCATCTGGGGCTCGGTAGCCTCTTTTGAGCGCGGTCGCTTCTTTTCCAAGGTGCCACACAAGGGCAAGTTCCAGGTCACCGTGGGCTTCGGTGAGGTGCTGGATCCCAAGGAAGTGGACCAAGATAGCCTCAGTCACGCTCTGATGAAGGCCTCCGCCGAGGCCATGCATCTGCGCTTCGGTCAGCCGAAGTGGGGTGAGAAGACTCTTTCTGCCAACGGTATCATCGCCGAGGACTTCGATGATCTGCGCGACGAAGAACGCCGCTGTGCTTGGGCTAATGGTCACCAAATCCGCATGACCAGTGCCTTGGAACCCCACGAGAAGATTTACGTCTGGCGTGAGGACCCGGTGCTCTACCGACTTCATGGCCTGCTGGTCGGCTTCGCCAAGTTCACTCACAGCGAGGTGGTGATCAAGGAGCAGGTGGAGGTCCATGCTGGTCAAGTCTGGGTGGGCAGCAGCGCCACCCGGGTGATGATTCGCCGCTTCGTGCGTGGGGTGGAGTTCGACTTCCTTGACTTCAGCAAGGAGGCACTCGAACCTGTGCTTCAGAAAGAGGTGAATTACCGGCCCTGTTTGGATGTCGATGGCGTCGTCATCGCCATGTCCTTGCCGACGCCCGATGAGCAACCCGAAGGCTTTGAAGTTCAACACGGTCACAAGGAAGGCGCCTACGGTCGCCTGTTGCCCGGTTGGTATGTGGAAGACGGCCGGGTGTATGGTCCCGCGGCCGGCGAGGAGGGTCTGGCTCTGCCCGAAGGCTGCAAGCTGGTGGATGGGTTTGTGGTCGGAGACGACTCCGACGATTCAGCTCAGGAGTTTGAGATCTGAGGAGTTAGTTTTTGGCTATCAGCCAGAACAAATAAAGGACCGGTAAGGCGCAGAGAACCATCACGGATAGTGGTAATGCGATGGGCTTCTCTTTTCGAGCCAAGCCTATGATTCCAAGAATGAAAGACGCGGGTAGGGTCCATAGCCAAACCGCCATGACTAAAAACCCGGCGAAGCCATGAAATCCGCCCTTGGAGGCTTCATGTTGTGCCCACAGCACGCCACCGCCGAAGGTGACTAGAAACAAGATCAGTCCCGCCCATGACCATGGGGCTCCAGTGCCGGAGCCTCCCAAGAAGCCCATGTTGCGTCGTCTGGACATCACTCACTTGTCCTTCTTCGGGTCCTCGAGGATCTGTTTGTCCTTCAGGAGAATCTTGCTGAGTTCCGCGTAGTCCACGTCCTGCACTGCGATGTCCTTGTCGATGGCCAGCTTGGCGGCGGTCGCCGCGCTTTGGCCGAGGATCATGAACACCGGCTCCATGCGGATCGAGCCGAAGGCGATGTGGCTGGAGCTCACGCAGACGGGCACCAACAGGTTGGTGCATTCCTCCTTCTTGGGGCGGATGGAGCGATAGCTGATCTGATAGGGCTTGTAGAGGCGGCACTCGACGTTGCCCTCGTTTTGTACGCCGGTTTTGGAGACGTAGCGCTGCACGTGGTGAGAATCCATGTTGTAGGCGCCCATGCCGACGGGGTCGGTGATGGGCTCCATGACTTCGCAATGCTTCTGGGTCATCACGAATTCGCTGACCATGCGGCGTGCCTCGCGGATGTAGAGCTGGTTCTGCCAGCCATCTTCGGTGTCATACTCGTCCTTGCAGGTGCCCCAGCGTGAGACCTCCTTGCGGATCTTCTCCGGTACACGCGGATGGTTGGCCAAGGCCCACATCAGGCCCTGCTGGTAGTGGCGGTGGCGCGCGACGATCTTTTCTCGCTCTTCGTAGCTCGCTTCGGGGTAGTCGTAGTTGCCGCCGATGAAGTCGGTGGAGAAACCTGCGCGGTTGTTGGTGTCCGTCTTGCGGTTGGGCATGGGCGAGTTGATCCAGGGCATCTCGTTGAAGCCGGCCTCGAAGTTTCTGAACATTAGTTCGTATTCGATCTCCTTGAAGCCCTCGGGTTTGCGGAAGGGGATGCGGTTCTCCGGATGATCGGTGAGAGTCATGCGGAAACAGTAGGCTTGGACTTTCTTGTCGCCGGCACCGCTCTTGCCGGGGCCTTCGGCGTCGATGAAGGGCAGGAGGCCGCTCTTGGGGTCGCCTGGCTTCACGTAGGGATCCACACCTTCCACGAAATTGTGGTGCTTGGCATTGCGCGAGATGGTGCCGACCAAGGACTCGGCTGTGATGTTGTCCTGCACGCCGTTGAGGTTCTCGCCATACTTGGAGTTGGCTTCGCGACCCACGGTGTAGCTCACTCCGGCGCTGGCCAATAGATCGCCCTCGTAGGTGGCATCGATGAACATTTTACCCGTGTAGACCTCGCCGCTCTCCATGGTGATGGAAGTGATGCGGCCGTTTGTCTTCTTTACGCCGTCTTTTCGGTTCAAGCGCTGGCCATATTCGATGCTAATGGTCTCGCTCTCCATCATCTTGGCGTAGATGCTCAGCGCAGCACTCGGCTCGAAAGTCCACATGGCGTCTTCGCCATCCTGGGTTTTGCTCTGGCCGCCGGCTTTGTATTCCTCCGCCTTCTGCCAACGCCAATGGATGGGGTTTTCGTAGTGTTTGCGGACGCCTTGGTAGAACTCCCGCGAAATGCCACCAATCACATACTTGCGGCCGATATCCGTCTGCCCCAGTCCTCCCGTAGTCAGACCGCCCAAGCGGTTGCTCGGTTCGATGATGACCACGCTCATGTCCATGCGTGATGCCTGGATGGCGGCGGCGATGGCGGCCGAAGTGCCACCATAAATCACAAGGTCGTGCTGACTCTCCTTCGCGGAGGTGAAGGCGCTGAGCCCAAGGCAGACGATGAGGAGGGCGGAGAGGGTTTTCATGGCTTATGGTAGGTAGGGACGGCTCTCCGAGCCGTCCGTTGTTATGGCCGCGGAAATTAATCTCATAACCCATCTAATACCAGCTTGCAGACATACGGACGTCTCGGAGAGACGTCCCTACCTGTCTTTCGTGAACTTTCGCGACTTTCGTGGTTAAATCACTCACTGAAACTTTTCAGCCGCAGCAGCCTTGAGTTCGTCGAGCTTGTCGCGATCCGAAGCAGCACCCCGTGCTTGATCCGGTTTGCCGCCGCCTTTGCCGCCGGCAATCGCAGCCAGTTCGCGCAGGAGGTCACCGGCCTTATGGCCAGCGGCCAGCGCATCGGCACCGCAGTGCACGGCGAGGTGCAGCTTGTCGCCATCATCGACGACCAATAATGCCGGCCCAGCAAAACCCTTCTTCTTGAGG
>CAZIPY010000027.1:0-8507 GCA_964541125.1 uncultured Luteolibacter sp.
CGACAGCCCCGACGCCTACGAGAAGCTGGTCGATGAGCTCATCAGCCGCCCGCAGTACGGCGAGCACATGGCGCGCTACTGGCTGGACCTCGTGCGCTTTGCCGACACCAACGGCATGCACAAGGACTTCTACCGCAACAATGTGTTGTATCGGGATTGGGTGATTCGCTCGTTTAACGACAACCTCGGTTACGACGACTTCCTACGCTACCAGCTGGCTGGGGATCAGGTTCCCGAAGGCGGCAACGACGCGCTCATCGCGTCGGGCTTCAACCGCCTCCACCTGATCATCGACCGCGGCACCGCCCTGCCGGAGGAAAGCCACTTCAAGAACGTCCTCGATCGGGTGACCACCGTCGGTACCGCCTTTATGGGCCTGACCGTGCAATGCGCGCAATGCCACGACCACAAGTACGATCCCATCACGATGAAGGACTTCTACTCGATGTATGCCTTCTTCAACAACGATGAGGCCGAGCCCGAAACCCGTGGTCGTCCGCGCAATGGCCTGCAACCGCCCTTCATTGAGATTCCAAGCGATGCACAGAAGGCCGAGCTGGAGAAGCTCGACAAGCAAATCGCCGAAATCCAATCGCGGATTCCCCATGAGAAACTCGCTGCGAAAAACAAGGAGATCGCCGAGGCCTTCAATTCCCCACAGAACCCCGAGAAGCTTGAAGCCGAGGTGAAGAAGCTTAAGAAACAGCGCGATGCCTTCGCCGCCCAAATTCCCAAGGCCATGATCATGCGCGAGCGCAAGGACATCCGCCCGGCCCGTCTGCGCATTCGCGGCGCCTACGATGCCATTGGTGACGTCGTGCCGCGCGCCACACCCGAGTTCCTGCCGGAATTGAAAGTCAGCGGCGAAGTGCCAAGCCGACTCGACTTGGCCAACTGGTTTGTGGATCCCAAGCATCCGCTCACCGCTCGCGTGCAGGTCAACCGCATCTGGCAGCAATTCTTCGGTGTGGGTCTGGTGAAAACTTCGGAAGACCTCGGTGCGCAGGGCGAAGTCCCCAGCCATCCCGAGCTGCTTGACCTGCTTGCCACGAGCTATGTCGAAAGCGGTTGGAACACCAAAGCGCTGGTGAAGAAAATCGTGATGAGCCAGACCTACCGCCAGACTTCGTCCGGTGCGCGTCAGGGCTTTGCTTCCGATCCTGAGAACCGCCTGCTGGCACGTGGTTCCCGTTACCGCATGGATGCCGAGATGGTTCGCGATCAGATTCTGGCCACCAGTGGCCAGCTTTCGACCAAGTTGTATGGCCCCAGCGTGAAGCCGCCGCAGCCTCCCGGCTTGTGGAAGGCGGTCTCCATGACCAACGAGACCTTCCGGGCCGATAGCGGTGAAAACATCCGCCGTCGCAGCATCTACACCTTCTGGAAGCGCGCCATGCCGCCGCCGCAGATGACCATCATGAACGCGCCCATCCGGGATGCCTGCATCTCGCGGCGTGAGCGCACCAACACGCCGACGCAAGCGCTGCTGATGCTCAACGAAAGTCAGTACCTGCTCGCCTCTCGCGCGCTCGCTCAAAAGGTGCTCGCCATGGAGGGCCTCGACGATCCCAAGCGTATCGAAGCCGCCTATGAGATCGTCACCTCCAAGCTGCCCGATGCCGATGAGGTCTCGACCTTCTCCACGCTGATTGCCGACCTCGAAAAGGACTATAGCGACAAACCCGAACTCGCCGATGCAATGTGCGCCGGCGTCCAAGTGGCTGATGCGAAGGCCAAAGCCAAGTTGGCCTCCTGGACCATGTTCGTCTCCACCCTCTACAACTTGGACATCACCAAAACACGCGAATGAGTGATTACATCTACGATTGCCCCGAACTTCAGTCGCGCCGCCGATTCCTCCTCAACACCGGTATGGGTCTGGGCGCCACGGCCCTCGGCTCCCTGTTCCCACAACTGCGCGGAGCCACCATCGCCGGCGGCAGCCATCACCAGGCCCGCGCCAAGCGTGTGATCTTCCTCTTCATGGCGGGTGCACCGAGTCAGCTCGATCTCTTCGACTACAAGCCCGACCTACACAAGCTCTTCAAAACTAAGCTGCCCCCTTCCATCAGCATGGGCCAGCGCGTGACCGCCATGACCAAGGGCAAGGAGCAGCTGGTTGTGCCCTCCAAGTTCAAGTTCGCCCAAAAGGGCAAGAGTGGAGTGTGGATGAGTGAGTTGCTACCGCATCTCTCCGAAATGGCAGACGACCTCTGTCTGATCCACTCCTTCCAGACCAACGCCATCAACCACGACCCGGGCAAGACCTCCTTCTGCACGGGATCCGAGATCCCCGGCAAGCCGAGCATGGGTGCCTGGCTGAGTTACGGCTTGGGTTCACTCAACGAAAACCTGCCCGACTACGTGGTCATGCCTTCTGCCAAGTGGAGCGGCAAGGTCAACGTACAGGCCCTCTACTCGCGCCTCTGGGGCAGCGGCTTCCTGCCTTCGAAACACCAAGGCACCAGCTTCCAGAGCACGGGCGACCCGGTGCTCTTCCTCTCCAACCCCAACGGCGTGGACGCCAAGATCCGTCGCCGCATGCTGGATTCCCTCGACGAAGTGAACCGCAAGCATCTGGCTGAGATCGGCGATCCCGAAATCGAGACCACCATCAGCCAACAGGAGATGGCCTTCCGCATGCAAAGCTCGGTTCCTGAACTCACCGACATCTCCAAAGAGCCCAAGGAAGTCCTCGAGATGTATGGCCCCGAAGTCAACGAGCCGGGCACCTACGCCCGCAACTGCCTGCTCGCTCGCCGCATGGCCGAACGCGGCGTGCGCTTCACCCAGCTCTTCCACCGCGGTTGGGACCACCACTCCAAACTGCCTGAAAACATTCAGGGCCAGTGCAAGGACGTCGACCAACCAACTATGGCCCTGCTTAAGGACCTCAAGATGCGTGGTTTGCTAGAAGATACCCTCGTCGTCTTCGCTGGTGAATTTGGGCGGACCGTCTATGGCCAAGGTAACCTCACGCCCGATAACTACGGTCGCGATCACCATCCGCGCTGCTTCTCCGGCTGGCTAGCCGGCGGTGGCATTAAGGGCGGCATGCATTATGGGAAAACAGATGACTTCAGTTACAACGTGGTCGAGAATCCCGTGCCCATCCACGACCTCCACGCCACCATGCTGCATCTGCTCGGCATCAACCACGAGCGCCTGTCCTTCCCCTTCCAGGGCCTGGATCAACGCCTCACCGGCGTGAACAAGTGCAAGATCATTAAGGATATCATGGCGTAGTTCTAAGGCTTGCACTCCCTTAGGTCGTCCGCAGGCGCTTGCACTCTTGGCCAGGCGCCAATGCGAAGCAAATGGACTCAGAATTTGTAGCCGAAATGGTGGATCTCTTTCTGGAATAGCTCGGCGACCTTCAACTTGTCCTCTTCGCTGTAAATTTCACGATAGCTTCGTTTGTCTTTCCTGAATTGTGATTTTGCTTTTGGCAGCTCCAATTCCTCTGGGAGGCCGATGAGCTTTCTTACTTTCTCCAATTCTCCTTGAAGATCTTCGAATAGACATACTTGATCGACGGCAATCTCTTCATTGATCGTGTATAAGTCATATCCGCCCCTCTTGAGTGCTTTTACAGCGGGAGATCGAATAAATTCCGAGAGCGTTGGGCGTGGTTCTGACTTGCAGCGCCAGTAATAGTGAGAGATCACGCGATCCCATGTATTTCTCTCGATACAGAATTTGTAGTAGCTGTCCCACACCTGATCACCGATAAGAGGTTTCACCTGTCTGGCAGGCATGTGATTGAAGAATTTCTTCTTCTTTTTGCCTCTAAGGAAGTGATTTACGTGGTCTCTGATGCTGTAGCTCCAGATGGGAAAGAGGTGGTTTTGAGGCCCAGGGTAACCTAACTGACTTCGGATCTCCTCATCGACTTCGGCAAGAGGCGTAATGATATCATCCGGGCCACAAAACTTGGACAGCGCGATCTCAATGGATGTACCTGCGGTCTTGTTTGTCTTGAGAAAGATGAACTTATGCTTGTGAGAAATAATCATGTCTCAGTGCCTGAATGTATTGCAAATCGCGTTGTTCTTGGGGCTGATTGGTTTGCCGTTGGAGCACGTGGACGATGTCATTTTCTCCGTAGAGACTCAACTGAATTGAGCGTCGCCTATCACGGTCGCCATCGTTCTCAGGGCATTGGCCTCTCATGAATGATCGTCTTAGAAGACCATGGCTAAGGGTTCGCCATTCGGCTCGCTGCAGACGTATTTGGGTGCGCGATTAAAGATGAGTAGTAAGCCTTGATGGCCCGCTTATAATGCAGTGAGGCATCTGGAGCAGACCTGACATATGACTGTTCGCCAGGATCAGCCTTCATGTCGTAGATGAACGGATCCCCGTTAGGAAGTTTCGGAGCTCTTCCCCTGCGGCCTTCATCAAGCTCACCTTGGACATAATCCCATGCATAACAGCTGAAATGGCGCCACCGAACGGCAACCGGCTTGCCGAGCATAAAAGTGATCAGGCTTTGGCGATCTGACCTTTGCTTTTGCCCCAGTAGCCATGCTGACTGATCGATGCCGTCGATTGGATGATCGTACTTGGCCCCATCACCCACGAAAGCGCTCAAAGTTGGGAATAAGTCCATCGTCGAAAACATGCCGTCGCCCACCTTCGGCATGATCTTGCCCGGCCATTTGATCATGGCCGGAACCCGAACAGCACCTTCCCGAGCGCTCCCAAGCTCGCCACGATACGGCTCGGTGCTCACGTTCCCGAAAACGTCACCAAATGACAGGGGTGCAGTTCCACCCGTCCAGATCACAATTGTATTTTCATCGATGCCAGCCGCCTGGATCGCTTCAAGGACTCGTCCTGTGTTATGATCCAACTCCATCAACAAATCTCCATGATATCCATTGCCGGATTTGCCTTCAAAGGCCTCTGTAGAACTTCTGAGCATCCCCGGGCTTGCCCATGATATGAAGAGGAAAAACGGAGATTTTTTCAACGCTTCCTCCTCAATATACAGGGCCGCTCGATCCGCAATCTCTGCATCAATTTCATTACCGAGGTGACTGTATTCACGGATATAACTGGCGCTTGCTCCTATTCCCCCAGAGAGGACATATCCACTGGCCTTCCCATAATTGGAGCCGATATGGCCTTTGTCGTATGACCGTGCAACTCCGTACCAATCTAGAATGCCGTAGAATCGATCAAAGCCATGGTGTTGTGGCCGGCTTCTAATTCCGAGATACCACTTGCCAAGATAATTACTTGAATAGCCTGCCTGTCCGAGTATCTCCGCAAGTGTGGTTTCATTGTCGGCTAGAGAGCCCACCGTCTCATCCAGTGACAGTCCTGACCGGACCGCATAGCGACCGGTCATTGTGGCAGCATGGCTCGCTGTGGCGTCGGGTTCGATCAGGAACTGCGTGAGACGGATGCCCTCAGACGCAAGGCGGTCAATGTTCGGGGTCGCCGCACTGCCTCCATAACACCCGAGGTCCCCATAGCCGAGATTGTCAGCTACCATGAACACAATATTCGGCTTATCCTGCTCCCTGATCGTGGGCTCCTCCAGGCTTCTCCCAGCCTGCTGGTTCGCCTGGTCACATGAAACCAGCAGCCACGCTAAAGAGGGCAGGAGCAAGAGCATCAGTTTCATAAGTCCATTTTGGCTACACTGATCATGTGACCGTGATCACCAAACTGGCATCAAGGCTAAACATGGTCCTGCGGGTAGCCTTATAAGGGGACACAGGCGTTGGCTGGACGTGCCTTGCTCAATACTGAGCCAACTTGTATTGCCTAAATGTTAGGCAGTCGCGGCGTCAGGAGCTCGCGAAGCTCGGAGGTCTTGTGCATCGATAGATCAATGGTCTTTCGCTCCCAATCAAACCAATGATCGAGCAACCAAAACTCAGGGCCAATGAAGGACAGCTCTCTCCATGCAGTCAGGAAGTCAGATAGCGAAGGGGAGATCACCGAGCTGCAGTCATCATCGTGAACCAGATAGACTACTGGGGGATCATCGGCATTGACCTGCGCATCAAGCGCGAGTTGATCGCCATTTCCAACCTGCAAAAAAACTGCGGCTCGGCCCCATAATTCAAATTGCTCGACGCCGTAGAACTCGGCCAGCTCGGGATGGTCAGGATTAATTCCTGAATTGCCTGGGTAAATTTTCTCAGCGGGTTCAAATCGAGGGCCGCCATATATCGCGTCCTCTCCGTCGAACACCTCTTCAAGCCGTGGCAGTTCATCAGCGGGAGGCGCCCACGCGTAATCGCAGTTCACCCTCCCCGAGCCTTCACGCCAAAGGCTTTGCAATGATTGCGGAATCTTGTCAGCCCAATTGCCGGCCAAAGCGCTGATGCTGGCTTCGTCTAACGGAGGATCAATCTGCAAATTGACATCAATCTCCCCTGGGAGCTCGCGGAGCGACTCAGCAAAATTTGTTACATGGTTGGTCCACTCACGGTAATCCATGGCCTCGTTCTTAACGTTAATAATGTAGGCGACCGCGCCCTGTGCGGCCAGAGCGAAGCGAATTAGAGGCGTTATCGCGGTCGACTACCATAGCTTGTTGTGCCTTTAAGTTCAGGCTGTGCGCTTTTCTCGGGATTTATAGCCCTCAATAAACTTCGCTGGGAAAGTGCTGAATGCTGAAACTAGAATGGCAGCAAAAGCCCAGTTAAGAATACCATGCATTGATTCTGTAAATATATCTCCAGTCGCGCCCCCACCAATCTGGAGCATCCACTCCCCTGACGCCAATCTCCACAAAATTGCAGTAACTACCGCCATACCCGAGGACACCCAGCGATTATCTCGCATACCTGAAAGGAAATACGCCGCTATACCTGCTACCGCAAACGGCCATAGGAGAATCGCGCAAACCAGCATGATTATTGCGAAGGCAGTTACCTTCAGTATGTTTGCCGTTTTATTCATTCTTTATTAGCACAACGTTAAATGTGTAGGCGACCGCGCCCTGTGCGTCCAGAGCGCAGCGAACTTGAGGCGTTATCGCGGTCGACTACCATAGATTGTTAGGTCTTTTTGTTGTTTGCAAGCACGTCATGCCCTGCACTCAGAATCCACTCGCCTATGGAGCGAACTAGATCTTCTGATTCAGCATTTTTAGCGACCACGGTAAATCCGCACTAACTATCCCACTCCAAGCCGATCATCTGATTATCACTGACATAATCACGAAACATCACGTCATACCCATTTGAAACAGCCTCACCAGCAGGCTTTAATTTGAAGTTTTCTACAATATTCCTGCAGAGATTCTTGTACATACCTGCTGGGATCTTATCGTCCGCAAAGGTCAGCCTTCCTGAGGAGTCTTGAAAATATGTTTTCTCAGAAGCCATGTAATTTATCTGACCTAACAGTGTTGTTTAGTAACCGGTTGGCAATAATTGTTAACTTAACCGGTTATGTACAACTGTTATAGCCAACCCGGCTTGAACAGCAAGTCTGCCTCAATCACTCCTCGGAATGCTGCAGCGCTCAGCCATTCTTGAGGGCTTTCTCCCAGTCCTTCTGCTCGGTCTTGAGCTTCTGGAAGGCCTTGTATTCGTCAGCCGAGATCTTGCCATCGGAGTTGGTGTCGATGTGCGGAAACAGCCACTCGTAGCCCTTCTTCTGCTGGTTCCATTCGGCTTGGGACTTCCAGCTGGCTTGCGATTGAGGTGCTTTCGGAGCTTTGGGAGCCTTAGGTGCTTGGGGTGGGATGCGATCCAAAGTCTGGCCCAGAGCATCCAGCTTCTTGCGCAGCTCCGGATAAGGAACGTCCTGCACGGGAATCTCGGCATTCAGCGCCATGGTAGCAGCCACGCCGGCGGATTCGCCGAGGACCATCCAGACGGGCTCCATGCGCAGTGAGGTGAAGGCGATGTGGCTGGCCGAGACGCAAACGGGGACGATGAGGTTGTCGCACTCTCCCTTGCGCGGAACGATGGACTCGTAGGGGATCTTGTAGCTGCCGTTGTACTTCCCGCCGTCGAGGTAGATGATGGAAAGGCCGCCGCCCTGCACCGCAATTTTGCCGTCCTGCGCGACGGTGGTGTACGGGAAATCATCGACCCCATAAGCCGCGAGACCGACGGTGTGCGGTGGGTCGGTTTTGCCTTCGAGATCCTTTTGGCTGACGACGTAGGACGACACCATGCGGCGGGCCTGGCGAATGTACAACTGGTGTGGCCAGCCGCCGGTTTCGTCGAATACTCCCTTGCGGAAGGAAATCCGGCTCGCTGAGCGCTTCATGCTTTCCGGCGCCATCGGATCCGTCTTGGCGAAGTGAATCGATTTGCACAGGAACTCCTGGTGGAACTTCCAGATCCGCGACCGCGTCGCCCAGTCGCCATTCGGATAGTCATCGTTGATGCCGTGAACCGTGGAGGCCATCAGGTTGCGATTCAGTTGGGCGCCTCCGACGAATGGCTTTCTCTGATGCACCGAAAACTTCTTGAGCGTCGTTCTCATGTGCCGATTGGAGAAAATGTCGACCCCATCGCGGATGGCTC
>CAZIPY010000028.1:0-23569 GCA_964541125.1 uncultured Luteolibacter sp.
ACGAGCGCATGGCCCAAATCCTCATCGATCAAATCCACGCCACGCGCGAGCAACGCGGATTCAAAACTCCTTCTATCGCCCTAGTCGACCATGGCGCGCCCCGCATCAAGGTCACCGAGGTGCGCAACCTGCTCGGCGAACAAGTACGCCGCCTACTTCCCGAAAACGAATTCCCCCACGTAGTCGCCTGCTCCATGGAGCGACGCGAGGGCGACGAATATGCCTTCAACGAACCTCTCTTAGAAAAAGTCATCGGCAGCGAAGGATTCCGCAACGAAGTCATCGTTTCCATGCTCTTCGCCTCTCCTGGTCGCCACGCCGGCCCAGGTGGTGATGTCGCCAAGATTTGTGAAGAGGCGGCAGAAGCCCACTCGGACCTGCAGTGGCAGATGAGCGACTTGGTGGCCGGACACGACGACATCATCGACATCCTTGCCGACCGCTTTGCCGAAGGCGTGAACTCCGACCCCGTCTCCTGGGAAGGCGAGATTCCCAACTGGGAAGCGCCGAAGTAGATCCAGTGATCAGCGAGCCGCTTGGAATGAAACCTCCTCGTAAGGCTGGATCACCACAAAGCCATCGCCCTCGAAGAGCATCTGGAAGGACTCTCCTGATGCGCGTCCGATGAACGAGCGGAACGACAGGTCTTTCTTCAGCTGGGGTGCAAGGTTCCCGCTCCACGCAACAGTGGCATTGGGATCGGTAAGCACCGGCTTCCCGGGCTCCACCCTCAGGGTGATGGGCTCAAAATGGGTGGTTAGCGCCACCATACCGGATCCGGAAAGATGCACGTTAAAAAGGCCGCCACTCACCATGGCCGCCACCTTTTTCATCATATTGATCTTGTGGCTCAGTGTCGGCTCAAACGCGAGCACATCGCTCCCGTTGATGAAGATGCTCTCGTTCTGAAGATTGATGATGCTCACCTTCTTGCCTGCATCTGCCAGGTAGAGCTTTCCCTGGCCATCCGCATAGGTGATGCTCATCCCCTCTCCTGAGATGGCTTTCTTGAGGAGGTTACCCACCCCCTGATCGAGCATCTTCTCGCGGGTGAACTTGATTTCCCCGTGGTAGGCCACCATCGACCCCATCTTGGTGTTGATACGCCCATTCAGGTTCACTTCGAGCAGGCGATCGGACTCTTTTTCAAAGAGGCCGTGACCCCTGTCCTGTTGGCTGGTTTTTTCGAGGAACTCACTGAGCGTGTAGCTGGGAGAAGCTGAGCCGGATTCCGGCACGGTTGGGGGCATGGTCATAGTGGCCCACATTAGACGAAGCATCCAAGCCATGGCCAGTTAGAAAACGATATTGATTCGCCACAAGACCCCATCCTTTACCGGTCATTTACACACCTAACACGGTGCATGTCCTATATAGGATGCTGAAAACTATAAAACCATCATGAAACCTAGATACTCACTCTCATGCGCCGTGGCCATGGCGATCTGCGCAGGCGCCGCCACTCTGACTTGGGCTGAAAAAGCCGACAAAAAAGAACCTGCCAAATCATCAAGTTCTGCAGCAGACACTAATGATAAACCTGCCAAGGCTGAAGATAACCCCACAGTAAAAGCCAAGCCCATCACGGATCAGATTCGCAAGGGCTTGAAATACCTAGCCAGCACCCAGAATAAGGATGGCGGCTGGGGCCAAGGCGGTGGCTGGCGAGTCAACACCGGCAAAGGTGATGGTGGTGGACGTGTCGACGCCAAGACCGCTCAGGACCGCTCAGATGTCGGCAACACCTGCATGACCATGCTGGCGTTTCTCCGTGCCGGCGAAACCCTAAAGAAGGGCGAGTATGCGAGCCATCTGAAGAAGGGCGCACAATACGTCATGAACTCTGTCGAGAAATCGGATGAGAAAGGCCTTTATGTGAGTGAGGTGCGCGACACCCAAATGCAGTCCAAGATTGGACGTTACGTGGACACTTTCCTGGCTCTCCAACTCCTCTCGGAACTTAAAGGCCAAATGCCGGACAAAGCCATGGAAGAAAAGCGTGGCAAGCTGGCGGACAAGATCGTCTCCAAGATTGAAAAGAACCAACAGGACGACGGAGCGTTCGTTGGCAATGGCGGCTGGGCATCGGTCCTCTCACAAGGCATTTGCAGTCGTGCATTGAATGGCGCGCGCTTGGCAGGAGCCCAAGTCACCGACGCCATGCTGGAAGTCGACAACAAGCAGAATCTCGCCGGACTCGACGTAAAAGGAAAAGCCTTTGCCGGCGCTGCCGATGCAGCAGGAGGCCCCAGTACTGCAGGCATTGCACTCTACGCCAACTCCTCAAAGCTCAGGGGCATTCAGGAGAACTGGGCAGTCAATCAGCAACGCGCTGCGGAATTCAAGAGAGTGGTGGCTTCCAAGACCGCCAAACCTGGTGAAATCAAGAAAGCCAAGGAAGAGCTCGAGAAAATTGAAGATGCCGATAAGGCCCAAGAAGCGGCACTGGAGGCAGTCGTCAACAATGTGAAGGACGACAAGTTCATTGCAGGGTTCGGCAACAATGGAGGTGAAGAGTTCCTGAGCTACATGAACATCAGCGAATCCCTGCGTATCAAGGGCGGAGATGACTGGGAGGAATGGGACAAGAAGATCACCAACACCATTCACAAGGCTCAGAATGAAGATGGCAGCTGGTCCGGACACCACTGCATTACCGGCCGCAACTTTTGCACTTCCGGCGCACTTCTCACCCTCATGGCAGACCGCGCCCCCATGCCAGAGGTGAAAGATCCGGTTGCCGCTAAATGATCAACAGGTCACCCTCATGCCTCGATGGAGCGGCGTGAATTCCTGACAACTCTGGCTGGCACTCTCCTCACATGGGGAGTGCCAGCCTGTCGTCACTCACACCAGCCATCGAGCCAGACTTGGTCGGATGCTGCCGCCCTCGACTATCTCATCGGCAGACAATCACCAGATGGCGCCTGGCGCTCCAAGGTCTATGGCATGTTCCGAGGCGGCGAAGCCCTCACCCCACTGGTATTAACTGCGATTCACCGTGACCGCCCCACAGCAGCCAAGTCCGGGATAGAATGGATCGCGAAGCAGTCAGTGGACACCTGGACCCTGTTCCCCGTCCACAATGCCTGCTGGTTGCTCGAACTAGCCATGACCCATGAGGAGCTAAACTTCCTGCGTGAACCCTTGATCAAGCGCTTGTTGAATCTTCAAATGGGCAGAGACCTCGGCTGGGAATCCTCTCATCCCTTTTCAGGTGGCTGGAGTTATGCAGGGCGAGCACCGAAGCATGTGCCTGACCAAGCAGTTCCGGCCATGCAACAACCCAACCTCTCAGCTACGGTGCTGGCCATGATCGGCCTTAAAGCGGCAAGCTTGGCATCAGACCACCAAGCGTTCGAAGAAGCCTTGGTATTCGTCGATTCCTGCCAGAACTTCGACTCGACCGACCCCGCCTTTGACGACGGCGGATTTCACCAGATGCAGGATGACCTCATGCGCAACAAAGGAGGTCAGGCAGGAACAGACCAAACTGGCACATTGCGCTTCAAGTCCTATGCCGCAGCTACAGCAGACGGACTGCGCGGCATGTTGCTGGCGGGAAGAGCCGTGGATCATCCGCGTGTCAGGGCGGCCATGGATTGGCTGCTCAGCCACCCCACGGTTTCAGATGTGGCCGACCTCCACTGCTACGCCGCCTTTTCACGAATGAGCGCCAATGAGCTCTTAGGGAATTCCAAGCTCCAGACCATTCCGATCAGCCTACCTCAACAACCGGATGGCTCGATCAGCAATCCCCATGGCGAAATGCGCGAGGACGATCCCCTTGTTGCCACGTCACTTGCCCTGATGAGCAGGTCGTAAATCAACAAGAGTGAGGGTCAGACCGAAAATCAGTTCTCTAGGTTGGTTATCTTGGCATCCAGCAAACGGTGACCATCGCGACATTGCTGCAAGTCCAAGGGAACGTAGCCATCCTTCTCCACCACTTCTTGACCCTCCCTGCTGAGCACATAGCTCAAAAACTCCTGCACCTCAGGCTTGATGCCTTTCTTTTTATGGGCAGCAACAGCGATGTAGAATTCACGACTGATCGGATAGGTACCGTCGCGGACTGTTCCGAATGACGGCTCGATATGCTTGCCCTCATCCTTGATCTTCAGGGATTTGGCCTCCGCCGTCAGATAACCAAAACCCACGTAGCCTACATAACCCGGCCTCAATGCACTCACTACCGCAGCCGAGCCCGGTTGCTCCTGAACATCATCACGAAAATCCCCTTTGAGCAGAACTGCTCGCTGGAAGTAGCCGTAAGTTCCACTGGCCGAATTGCGCCCGACCAACTGGATTTTCTTATCGGCCAGATCCCCTTTCACACCGAGTTGCGACCACTGCGTGATGGGTTCTTTGGCACCCCGATTCAGAGTTTTGGAAAACATGGCATCCACCTGCTTGAGCGACAACTGATCCACAGGACAGTCTTTGTAAACCACGATGCACATCGCATCCATCGCAACGGTAAACAACAGGAGCACATGATCCGGACGGGCACTTGTGAATGCATCGAGCTCTTTGGGCTTTGGCAAACGAGTCATGGCTCCTAAGTCACACCGGTCCTGTATCATCATGGGAATGGCCACCGAAGCACCCTTGCCCACGATATCAAAACTGCATTTGGGATGCTGCTTGATGAAACTCTCTCTCCAATAGGTCATCAGGTTGTTCAGCGTATCACTTCCCGCCGAAATCAATCGGCCATCGACCTTAATCTGCGCCTTGTAGGCTGAAAGCGGCTTCTCTTCAGCAACCAAGCCCATCGGCAGTATAGCCAAGACTACAGAAGAAAATCGGACCATGATGAGGCCTTGATAATCCGAATCGACTATTCTGGCGATATCCGTGATGTGACAAAGACGCCCCACTCAGCATGCCTGGCCTACTTCCACTCGTAGCGCTCGGGCGCCCAGCGGTGGCCGGCTCCGGTGGCCACGACCCGACCTAGGCCTGGGAAAGCGAGGTGGAAGCCGTAGACCCGGCTGTGCTTCTCGCTTAGCTCCTTGAAGACCTTGGCACGGGTGGCCAGGGCCTTCACGGGGTTGTGATCCCAAGCCAGCACCCACTCGGGCTTATCGAACATCAGCACGTGGTGGTGGGCCACATCGGCGATGTGCACCAGTTCCTCGTCACCGGAGCGAATGCGGAAGAAGGCATGGCCAGGCGTGTGACCGGATCCGTCCTCCACTTTGACCATGCCGTTGAAGAACTCGGCGCCGGGCTCGATCAACTTCATGACGGGCTTCAGATCGAGGAAGTGTTGGCGAATAGTCTTCACCATCTTGGGAATGCGCTCCGGATTTCGGCGCGACATGCTGAAGTCGGGATTCTCGGAAGTCCAAAAGTCGAATTCCGCCTTGGTCGCATAGATCGGTGCATTCGGAAAGGTGGGTTTCCCTTCATGGAGGAAACCGGCAATGTGGTCGGTGTGGCCGTGACTGAGGAAGCAGGCGGTCACGTCCTCGGGGCGGATGCCGATATCGGCCAGCCCACGCAGAAACCAACCCTTCCAAGACATGTCGGGGGCGCCAAATCCGGCATCGAAGACGATCACATCCTTGCCCTTACGGATCACGAGAATGTTCACGTAAAGCGGCAGCCGGTCGAGGGGCTCGCCCTCTTTCTTGAGGGACTCGATCATGGCCGGACGCTCGGACTCGGGATACATGAGCGTCACGCCCTGCCTGGGCGCAAAGTAACCGTCACTAATCGACCAGGCCTCGATGTCGCCGATCATGAACTTATAGGCCACCGGATTACTGAAGGGCTTGGCTTCTTCAGCGGCCTCTTCCTGGGCGGAGGCGGAAGTGCCCACAAGCTGAGCGCCGGCAATCAATCCGCCAGCCATCAAAAAGCCGCGGCGGGAACAGGGATCATCCTTCATATCCATGCCGCATACTACGCAGTGGAAATCGAAGATCGATCGTTTTGCGATTCCTCGGTCACAAATGCGTCTTCAAGAAGAGCACCACCGCCTGAGAGTAGACGTCCGCGTTCTCCTTCTTGCGGTAGCCATGGCCTTCATTGAGGGCGTTCATGTACCACACCTTCTGTCCTTGAGCACGGACCGCCTTCACCACCTGCTCGGCCTCGGTGACGGGGACACGGGGATCATTTTGGCCCTGTACCACAAAAAGCGGCACGCGGATTTTTTCAGCATTGGTCAACGGACTGATCTTCTGCAAATGGGCTCGCATCTTGGGGTCGCGCTCGTCGCCGTACTCCACCCGCCGAAGGTCACGGCGATAGCCCTGAGTGTTTTCGAGGAAGGTGACGAAGTTGGAGATGCCAACGACATCCACAGCCGCCTTGAGGCGATCGCTGTAATGGACTCCGCAAGCGAGCACCATGTAGCCACCGTAACTGCCACCCGTCACGGCCACCCGGTTCTGGTCGAGGTCGGGCTGGGTGGCGATCCAGTCGAGCAAGGCACCGATGTCCTTCACCGAGTCTTCGCGCTTGAAGCCATTATCGAGATTGAGGAAGTCAGCGCCGTAGCCTGATGAGCCGCGGACGTTGGGTTTGATGACGGCGGCACCAAGTTGATCGATCCACAGTTGGGTGCGACTGCTGAAGCTGGGACGGGACTGGCCTTCGGGCCCCCCGTGGATGGAGATAACAACCGGGTGCGGACCTTTGCCATGGACCTTGGGCTTGGGTTTGTAGACGAAGGCCGGGATGGTGCGCGGCTTGCCATCCACCTTGTCGAAGGTCGGGTAACGGACAAGTTCTGGTTCACTGAAGGTACTGGTGTCGAGACCGCCGACTTCCGAATGGGTCCAGCGGGTCAGCTTGCCTCCTTCAAGGGGGCGCTTGCCGAGATCCATGACAAAAACATCGGACGGAGTCTGTGGCGTATTGAGGATCATCGCCAGCCGGGCACCATCGGGACTGAAGTTGAGGCCACCGAGCAAGCCCACTGGCAGGCCTTCGATGGCCTTGTATTCAAAAGTATTGGGATCGAAGAGATAGAGACGGCTGAGGCCGTCTTCATTGGTCACAAAAGCACCTCGCGAACGGTCCTTGGTCAGAGCATAGGAACGGACATCCCATAGAATATCCTTGGTGATGATGGTGGGCTCACTGCCATTCTCGCCATCCTTCGTCAGCTTGCGGTGAGCAAGCTGAAGGAAATCACTCTTCGCGTCGGTCAGGAAGAACAGACCTTCTTCTTTGCTGTCGAAGGCTGCTCCCACATTGCGCCCGGGATCCTCCTCTTCGCCTGCAAACAAAGACAGCTCCTTAGTCTCCAGGTTCAGCAGAAAGACACGCGACTTCACTGCACTGATGTAGTTCTGCACGATGAGAAGAGGCTGATTTTCGGAAAACCCGGACGGAGACCAACTGGTGCCGTCAGGCGCTTCGAGCAAGATTTGATCGGGCTTGTCGTTAAAGGACTTCAACCAGATGTCGTTGGCCTGTCCGTTGCGCTGGGTGCTCTGGTAAGCCAACCTCTTACCCTTGCGGTCCCAACGGGCCGAGCCATTGCGCGATTTGCCATCAGTGATGAGAGTGCTCTTTCCGGTCTCTGGATCAAATAGGTAGAGCTGGTAAAACTCACTGCCGCCGGTGTCTCTGGAGAACAGCAATTCCGAATGTTCGGGCCGGCGTCGGGTGCTGCGAACCGGCTCTTCAAAGAAGGTCAGTTGGTGACGAGCCCCACCGGGCTCATCAACGCGGTGGATCTGGCTGACTTCACCAAATCGGGTGCTGATGAACATGCTTTTGCCATCCAGTGTCCAGTCGAGGTGACCAGCGGCTCGCACATTCTGATACTGACGCAGGTCGGCTACCAGTTGAGCAGGGATCTCGGGGACATCCTCAAGGACGAGATTGCCGTTGTTGAGGGTGCGGCGCTCAATCTCAGCGGAAGTGAAAGAGACAGCCAGCAGGCTCGAGAGACACAGGGCGCGATGCATGCAGGAATTCAGACGAAAATCTCGCAAATGAACAGCATATAGCACGGCTCAGCGTCACTCAATTCGTCTCACCACTGGAGGAGGAACCAGAAAGTTTGAATGAAATTCTGATGTCGCAGGTCTCATGAGTTACCGAACTGTGTTTTCTCATGAAAGTGATCTGTACCATGCTAATTCCAGCGGCAATGCTGCTCTCTTCGTGCCGAGAAGAAGAAACTCATCTTCAGAATCCAAACGAGCAAGTCCTGAGGAAATATGAGCAGCTCATTGCAGCTGAACGTCTAGAAAAAGAGCAACTTTACCAGGCGATTGGAGAACGCGAGCGGCTGATGCAGCAGCAGCATGATGCGTGGACAAGAAAGGAACAGGAACGTGCCGACGCCACAGCCAAAGCAGAGGCCCTCAGGCTTCAACAGGAACTGGAATTGGCTACACAAAGGGAAAATGAGGAACGTTTGAGTCTGCAGCAGGCAGAAGAATTGGCCCGAGTGACTCGTGAGCTTCACGAGCGCCGGATGGCTGATGAGCAGTATGCCCTTGAACTTGAAGCACACCAGAGAGCCCTGGAAGAAGAGGAGGCAAGACTGGAGCTTCAGCGCCAGCGTGCGCACGAAGCGCACCTCAGAAGGGCTGCCCTTGAACAGCGCAGACTTGAAGAGGAAGCATGCCGTCGAGCCCAAGAGGAACGCGAGCGACGCGAACTGGAGGCTGCCTACCAGAGGGAATTGGTTGAGCGTGAGAGGCTTGAGCGTGAGGCAGCCTGCAGAAGAGCCGAAGAAGATCGTCAAAGGCGAGCCCGAGAAGAAGCTTGTCGTCGTGCAGAAGAAGAGCGCAGGAGACAGGCCAAAAAGCGCAGGGAGCAATACGAAGCACAACAAAAGACGGAAGAAGAACGCAAGAAGCGCGAAGAGGCATGCCGTCGAACCGAAGAGGAAGCTAAGAAGCAAGCCGAGGAAGAGCGCAAGAAACTGGAGAAGCAAAGGCGCCGTGAAACTGAAGAACAACAGAAGCGGGAGGAACAACGCCGTCGAGCCGAAGAAGAAGAGGCCAAGAAGCGGGCCGAAGAAGAACGCAAAAGAGCTGAAGAGGAATCCCGTAAGAGAGCCAAGGAAGAACGCAAACGGATCGAGGAAGAAAAGCGACGTGAAGAAGAGGCTAGGAAACGCGCCGAAGAAGAACGCCGAAAAGCCGAGGAGAAAGCCAGGAAACGCGCCGAGGAAGCGCGCAAAAAAGCTGAAGAGGAAGCCCGCGAGCGGGCCAAGCAAGAGCGCAAACGGGTCGAAGAAGAAAAGCGACGTGAAGAAGACGCACGCCGGAAAGCCGAGAAGGAGCGTCGTGACGCCGAGGAGAAAGCCAGAAGAAGAGCTGAAAAAGAACGCAGAGAGCGCGAAGAAGATGATGAAGAGGACGATGACTGAAACTCTTCAACGTGGATGATCATCAATGCCGCACCTAGCCAGCAACTTGTCCCTTCATTGACGATTCATCCGCATTGCCTAGAGCGCTGACAAATCAGGCCTTTCAGAGCCGTATCTGCTCAGAATGCCCGGATATTTCCACAAATGGCTACTGGCTCCAGCATGCCTAGTCTCCATCACCCATGTCACCCATGCGGTGGAGATGACCAAGGTGCTGGAGAAGCGCTGTCTGGAATGCCACGGCGGCGATAAGGTGAAGGGCAAGGTCGACCTCCGCGATTTTCTCAAATCCGGAGATGCCAAGAAGCATGCCGACCTGCTGGAGAAGATGATCGAGGCGGTGGAATTCCAAGATATGCCACCCGAGGACGAGCCCGAGCTACCGAAAGCCCTGCGCGAGGAACTACTGGCTTCACTGAAACAGAAACTGGATGGAGCCGGTGATCTGGAATTTGCCCAGACTCCGATTCGGCGCATGAACCGCTTTCAATATGCCAACGCCGTGCAGGATCTGTTTCAGATCCGCTGCGAAGTCTTTGCCCTTCCCGAGCGAGTCGTACGCGACCACTCAAGGTACTTTAATCCAGCGAGTGGCAAGATGCCCGATATGGTCGTGGTCGGTTCCCGCCCCTTGGGTAAATCGCAATTGATCGGCAAACGGTTGGCCGGCGTGGCTCCCTTCCCACAGGACCTGCGTGCCGAGCATGGTTTCGACAACCGCTCGGACCATCTCTCGCTCTCCCCCATGTTGATGGAGAATTTCGTCAAGCTGTCGCGCTCCATCGTCTTCTCCAAGGACTTTAACCCAAAGCAAGTGGGCATCTGGAACGAGTTCTTCGCACCCCCGAAAGGTGAAGTAGAACCAAAGGCATCCCTACGCCCCCGCATCCAGAAGTTCCTCACCAAAGCTTTCCGCCACACTCCCGAAGACGCCGCCTTAGACCGCTATGTCGGTTACGCTGAACAGAAACTTGCCGACGGCATGGAATACAACCAAGCCATGCGCGAGGTGGCGGCCGCCGTTCTGGTTTCCCCACAGTTCCTTTACGTGAAGCACGGTTCGGAAGGCGCCTTGGATGATTTCCAGCTTGCCTCCCGTCTCTCGTTTTTCCTCTGGGGATCCATACCCGACGAAACTCTTCTGGATCTGGCCGCAGAGAAGAAGCTGCGTCAGCCGAAAGTGCTGAGAGCACAGGCCCAACGGATGATGAATGATCCGAAACTGAAGCGCTTTGCAGATGCATTTCCTATGCAGTGGCTGCAACTCGACCGCATCATCAATTCCTATCCCGATGAACTGAAGTTCCCCTTCTTCTACGATAGGCAGTTCCGCAACTCGCGACACATGCACATGGAACCACTGCTGCTGTTTGAAACCGTGATGATCGAAAACCGCCCCCTATTGGAGCTGATCGATCCACCCTTCTCCTACCGCTCCCAGGGTCTGAAGAACTGGTATGCCGGAGTGAAAAAACCCATGGGCGAAGTGACCTCCATGAAGTTCCACCGCGTGCCAATCAAAGATCGTCGTCAGGGCGGCGTCATCACCAACGCGGCCGTGATGACGATGACTTCCGGACCCGATGAGACCCAGCCCATCACCCGTGGTGCCTGGATGCTGACCGTCATCCTCAATGATCCGCCAGAACCACCCCCCGCCGATGTCCCTCCCCTGCCCAAGCCCTCCGAGGAGCAGGCGAAAACCATGACCATTCGTGAACGCTTCGCCGCCCACCGCGAACGCAAGGACTGTGCCAGCTGTCACGTGAAACTCGATCCTCTCGGCTTCGCCTTCGAGAACTACGACCCCGTCGGCCTCTGGCGGGACAAGTATGAGAACGACCTGCGGGTGGATGCCACCGGCGTGCTATTCCGCCAACACAAGTTCACCAACCCCGTCGAATTCAAGGATGCCCTACTCAAGGAGCGGGAACGCTTCGCCAAGGGCTTTATCGAGCATCTGCTGGCCTATGCCAGCGCCCGCGAGGTTTCTCCCGCAGACCGCCAGTCCGTCCTCGCCGTGGTGGAAAAGACCAAGGCTGGGAATTTCCCCATGCGGGAAGTCATCACCGAGCTGATTCTCTCCCCCGCCTTTTTGGGATCGTCGGATGGGAAAGAACCGATAAAATGAACAATCAGCCATGACGAGTCGCAGGCACTTTTTGCAATCCACCGGCAAGGCCGTTCTGGCCCTGCCCTTTCTGCCGTCTTTGGCGCGGGCCAATTCGGTTGCCAGACCGGCACAGAAGTTCGCCGTATTCTATACCCCCATCGGCGTGATCCGCTCAGGATTCTTCCCCGGCGAGGTGAACCGCAAGGAGGTGAAGCACACCGGATTTGTCGGCAGCGTGGGCAAGGAAGGCCTGCAATCGAAGGTCGGGGCGACTCCGCTTCAACTCACCCAAACCATGCAGCCGCTGGAGAAGGTGAAGGACAAGATCTCATTGGTCACCGGTCTGGACCGCACCTTCCAGGTGGGAACCGATGTCCACGCCCAATGCGGCTCATGCTTCCTCTCTTCCGCAGCCCCCTTCGAGGTTCAGGACTCAGCATGGCCACTCAATCGAACCCTCGACCACGTCGTCGCTGATCACATTGGGAAGGACACCCCTTTCTCCACACTCGAGTTCTCCGCCAACAGTCATAAGGACAACAAGGAGTCCATCTACTTCGACAACATCTCCTGGTACGGCACCGGCCACGTGGCGCCGTCCATGCGCGACCCGCGAGCCGCCTACGAGCGCCTGTTTGGCACCAAGAATACCAAGCAAGGCAAGGACGTTACTGACCTGGTCCTTGCAGACGCCAAGGACATGGAGCGCAAACTCGGACGCGAAGACCGCGACAAGTTTGGAGAATACTACGAATCCATTCGCACGATCGAGAAGCGCATCGAACGGTTGGAAAAACTCCACGCCACGCTCGAAGAAATACCGCTTGCCGAGCCTACTGATGCTCACATGCCGCGCGGCGAATACATGCGCCTGTTGGGCGACCTGATGGTTGCCGCCCTACAGACCGGCCTGACGCGTGTCGCCACTCTGATGGCTGGGCCCGAACGATGGGACACGCCCATGACCTACGACGGCCTATTCGAGGGCCCGCGCTCGCATCACGTCATGTCGCACAACCCACTCAAGTACGAGAACGACCTGAAGAAACTCGATCAGTTCCATGTCGCCCAATACGCCTACATCGTCTCCCGCATGGATGCCATCAAGGAAGCGGACGGCTCGACCCTACTCGACAACACGCTCTTCACCTTCGGCTCGGGACTGGGCGATGGTTCGACCCACCAGTACAACGACTTACCCATCATCGTGGCTGGCTCAGGTGGCAAGAAACTCAAGACCGGCCTCCACGTTCACACCGAGAACGCCACACCGCTCGCTAACCTCTGGCTGACTCAGGCGAAGAGCCTTGGCCTCAGACTGGAGAAGTTCGCCGACTCCAAGGGCGTGCTGAGCGACATCTTGGCATAAGCCTGCTCTCAACAGCTGTGACGTGCTAAAACTAGCAGCTCTATGAAGGCCCAAGAAGGAGGCATAGGAGACACCCGAGCAATGATCTGGGTCATGCCATGCTCAACGTCGGCGACGCAACATCACAAGGCCGGCAAGACCGCAGAGCAGAGCGACAGAAGGCTCGGGAACTGACACAACATCCGCATAATTGGCACCAAAACGAATCTCGTCGATCCCACCGCCCGCGCCCTTGGTGCTGAAGCTGATGGTATCGAAGAGTGACTGATCGAGCACCGCACTGTGAGTCGCAACCGCTGTGCCCTGTAGCAGATCCGCTCCCGGAAGATACAGAGTGATGGTATCGTTGGCAAACTCGTCAACGCCCCATTGAATTTCTCCAACGATCAGGTAAGTGGTGCTGAGCACAAGGTCTTCACTTCCATCCGTAGGACGATTTACCAACCCGTCGCCCGCCGTCCAGTTGGCACCCCGCAGATCGGTATCACTCTTCGTTGTGAATCCAATCCCGGAGCCGGAACCACCCATTGGCACATTATTATTTTTGTTACGGACCAAGGCATCCGTGCCGAGAGCAAAGGCTTGATCTGGGTTGGACCCCCCTGTCGAACCCGTGGTCCATACCACGCTAAACCAGAGGGTTTCATTGTGTGCCAACAGTCCTGCATCGGATAAGGTGCTTCCAACACCAATCGAACCGCCACCCTGTCCGACAAAATCAACCTTATTCCCTGAAACGGACAAGGTGCTATAGGTCGATCCGGGGCTTGTCACATTGGCATCATCTCCAACCCAAGTGCCGGATAGCCCCGTGCCAGCTGTGTTGCCATTGAGAGTTGATTCGCTATCAGAGAAAGGTTCATAGATGATCGTGGCCGCTTGGGCCCCCAGCCCTGCCAGCCAGACACATCCAGTAAACATGATCCACATTCGAACACGGGACTTACTGCTACCTTTGGTGCAATTCATGGTTGGTATTTGTGATTGATGGTTGGGGACATGACCTCGAAGAGGCAGTCGATGGATGGCTTCCTGTGACCGGAACATGGATCATGAAGGATGCTTACATGATGCCATCCGCCTGATTTCTATGCACATCCTAGACCGGGCACGCCCCAAGCTCTAGGTTGATACTCATAGACAACCATACCTACTTCATGATAGTTTTTCTCAAAATCTAGCTCTCTTAGAGCACCTAAGCATAAGAACTAAGGCCACCTCCCTTGATGGCCTGAATTTCCATGAATGGATCATTTTGTCCCACAAGCATTCGCGAAGGATCAGGAATTCGAGCCTGAGATCGGCACGAACTTACCGTCTCCTAGAGCCAGATGAGAGCCGCATCACCGCCTCCGCCATGGTTAGCCCAAGACCTCTTAATCATGACCAATACATCATGGGCTGGCTCAATTATAGCCATGAGAGCGGAGAAGGTTCACTTCGCGAACGCCTCCCAGCGAGCCTGCAGCTCGGCCTCATCCTCGGGAAGGGTGCCAGTACTGATGTAGAAGCCGAAGCGGTAGCTCTTGCTATGACCCTTGGCGATGGTGTCGACCCAGTAGACGCCGAAGCGGCCGTAGTCGCGATACGCGCTGTAGATCGTTCCCTTCGGGAGCTTGGGATCACTGAGGTGCTGAATGAGATAGTCCTTGTCGTTGAACTTGAAGGTGGAGGCCACCCATGGGAGGTCCTTCTTTCCCTTGCTACCCACTTCAGCGCCACCGGCGGCCAGATACTTGGCGGATTTGTTGGCGACCACGTCGTTGGACGGGCGGAACTGACAACCCGCGTGCTCGGGGTCGCCCTTCAGAGTCGCATCGCCGGCAATGGCACTGAGGTGTGAGGTCTTCTCGATCAGGAACGAACCCTTCGCGTCCGGCTTGTGGAAGATGAACTCGCGCTTCTCGGAGATACAGACGATGTCACCCTTCACCCAGTTGACGCCGACGACGAGCTTGAGGCTATCGTCTGTCGCGACCTGCTCGATGATCTCGGTGTAGGCTTGGCGCTCATCCTTGCGGCAATGCCACCAGTCGCCCTTGTGCTCGCCGACCTCCATCTTGCTGAAGCCAATGTAGATTCCGCGGTGATGGGTAAACTTGCCGCCAGGACCCTTGGTCAGGTAGCGCTCTCCTTTCTCGTCGAGCGGGTCCATGACATGGAGGTAGGTCTTGTAAGTGTCGTGGGTGCGTTCGGGGGTGCTATCATCACGCGCCGTCATGAAGCGCGCAATGTTGCGGCCCTTGTATTGGATGTTGATGTGTTCGCCTTTGACTTCCTTGACCGCGAAGTCAGAGGCAGAGAGGTGAACAGAACACAGAAGGAGTCCAAAGAGAGTAGCGAAGGTCTTTTTCATGGGCATAATGGGTATAGAATACGAAGCGAAGATCATGTGTCTCTCACATCACAAGCATCAGAGCGCTACCTCAACCGCAGCTGCAGCCTTACGCGCCTTCTCCCGCGCTTCTTCAATGCTCTCGCCCCGCGCCACGACCACGCCCATGCGGCGCTGGCCAGCGACCTTGGGCTTTCCGAACAGGCGGATCTGTGTGTCAGGCTCGGTGAGGGCCTGATTGAGATTACCGAAAGAAACCTTCTCGCTGGTTCCCTCCACGAGAATCACCGCGGAAGCACTGGGTCCATGCTGCACGATGTTGGGAATGGGGAGCCCTAGCACTGCACGCGCATGCAGGGCAAATTGGGACAGGTCCTGAGAGATCATCGTCACCATACCCGTGTCGTGGGGTCGTGGGGAGACTTCTGAGAAGATCACCTCGTCGCCTTTAATGAAGAGCTCCACACCGAAAATCCCACGACCACCAAGCGCACCCGTCATCTTCTCTGCACAATCGCGGGCCGCGGCGAGGGCGGCCTCCGACATCGGCTGCGGCTGCCAGGATTCGCGGTAGTCCCCATCCACCTGGATGTGGCCCACCGGGTCAAGAAAGCTGGTGCCATCCACGTGGCGAACCGTGAGTTGGGTGATCTCGTAATCAAAGTCCACGAAGCCCTCGACGATGACCTTGCCCGCCCCGGCACGTCCCCCTTCCTGCGCATATTGCCAGGCCGGCATCACATCATCCTCGGTCTTCACCGTGCTCTGCCCCTTGCCGGAAGAGGACATGATGGGCTTCACCACACAGGGCAGACCGATGGCCTCGATGGCAGCTTTGTATTCCTCTTCGGTTTGAGCGAATTGGTAGGGCGAAGTCTTCAGACCGAGTTCTTCAGCGGCGAGGCGGCGGATACCCTCACGGTTCATCGTGAGCTGCGTGGCGCGTGCCGTGGGAATGACGGTGACCGAACCCTCGGCTTCGAGCTCCACCAATGTATCGGTGGCAATGGCCTCAACTTCGGGCACCACGTAGTGCGGCTTTTCCTTCTCGATCACCGCACGCAACTGCTCGCCATCAAGCATGGGAATCACATGAGACCGATCTGCCACCTGCATGGCCGGTGCATCTTCGTAGGCATCAACTGCGATGACCTCCACGCCATAGCGCTGTAGTTCAATCACGACCTCCTTGCCCAATTCGCCCGAACCACAAAGAAGGACTCGCGTGGCCATATCCGAGAATGGGGTGCCGATGGAAGTGCTCATGGACTCAAGTCTCGGGAGGCTCGGACCAGCTGTCGAGTGGAGAAGGCTGCCAGTATCACTCCACGCTTGGCCCACTCGTCACTCATGCCATAGTCAGCAATGGTCCGAATCACCGCAGCCGTCCTATTTTCAATCACTTTCCCAACCATAGGGTGGGCCGAGCACGGAAAACTCATCTTTGAAGACGATTTCGAGCGCAAGGAGGCCCAAGAAGAAAAAGATGAGCCCGGCAATGGCTGGAAAACAAACAGCGCCAAGCGGGCCAAGGGCGATAAACAAGTGGATCTGAAGGATGGAGCCATGCGCATCTTCATCAGTGAGAAGGCCGATCACGCCGTCTCTGTCACCCACGAAGCCGAGTTTAAGGATGGCGCTGTCGGCATGCGTTTTATGTTGGAAGACGCAAAAGATAGCCTTGGCCTGAATTTCGCCGATCTCAAATGCAAGGAAGTCTGGGCAGGTCACCTGTTCGCCGTGAGGATCTTCCCCAAGCATGTTTTATTTCAGGATTTGAAGACCGGCATGATGGACCTGGAGATCCGCAATGCCAAAAAGGGAGACGGACTCAGCAAGGAACAGAAGAAGATGCTGGCCGAGAAACAGAAGAAGGTGACCCAGTCATTGGAGACGGAAAAATGGCATGAGCTCCTGGTTCAGGTGAAGAACCGTGAACTCACACTGACCATCAACGGTAAGGAAGTCGGCAGTTTTGCTTCAGATGGCATCGCCCACCCCACCAAGCGCATGCTTCGACTATCTGTGCCCCGCAATGCCGTGGTGGACGACTTGAAGATCTGGAGCAGGGAGTAAAGCCATGATGCGATCACAGTTTCAGATCAGCCAAGAAACTGCTGTATTTTGAATCCATCAAATAATCATAAATCTCTTCAGCATTCGCCAAATCATCGCTCAACCTACCGGTGCTGATTTTGCGAAATTTGGATTCGACCTTAATGTGCGCGACACCCAGGTGCACGAAGACTTTTTCACAGGCACTTTGTATCTTATCCTTGGATTCCAAGTCCTTTTCGTAAACCAGTGACAAATGATCAATGCCATCCAAGACCTCACGGGTCTTGGCCTTTGTCTTTTCGAGTTTGCCAAGCTGCCTGTTCAAATTATGGATCGGAACTTCGACTTTACGCCTCTCAAAATCCCCCTTGCTGTGATAGGACCCTCCTCTTTTGTAAGCAGTCAATGTTGATAGAGCTGTCTTAACTATGTTTGCCCGGGTAAGGCTGATGATTTTCCAGCCATTCGAGGAAAGTTTGGTTAAGTATGCATGAATCTCATCGCGACTCATCTGTTTCTCAAGGTGCTTGATCTTGGCTTTATAGCCCCAGGCCTGATAGCTGCGGCCATATAATCTAGACACTCCATCGAGATACTTTTCCGCATTCCAGCGCTTACGAATCAGCAATTCGCTGCTGCATGGACGTTTGACTGAGAATCCAACATATCACACAACAGCGTGCTGCCGGAACGACCCTCCATCAAGATGAGAAACTTGACTTCGGGTGGCCTACCCAGACCAAGTGTGCCGTATAAGCTCATGAAGCAACCGGAAATCTTCTGCATGGATTTCTCAGTCAAACCGGCATTTTTGACCAGGTGGAATAGCTTTCTAAGAATCATGGCAACTTGAAGTGATTCATGATGGGGCTATCAGACACAATATCCATGGGCGCATGATAGTTCATGTCGCCCGAGCCGATGGTGATCAACACCGAAGCCCCCATGGCAGTACTGGCACACAAGACCACCCAGCCGCCAAGGCAGCAATGCTGGCATATAAAGGCCCTGTCATAGGAAGTATACTACCTCATGCATTTCCATGAACTATGTGGGGCTCCATAGTCCCTATGACCAGTTTTAGGTTCCAGGCGTCTTGGAGTGCGCGTTCTGCGGGAAGTCGAAGGTCAGCACCAGAGGCTCGCTGCCAGTGTTCTCGATTTCCACGCCACCACGATCTAAGGCGTTCTGGGTGATGAAGCCGATCTCAGGGTAAAGCTCACCCAGCTTCATATCCTGATGATAGTTCACGGCGAGCTTGCCGACACGACCCGTGCCACCATTGGTGTGGAAGAGTGTTGGGCTTTCCGGACAGAACTGGGTCTTGGCACCGGGCTCAAGGATAAGGCGGAGAATGGAGGCCTTCTGGTCGCCGAGGAAGTCGCCATAAACGATCCACTTGGCGTCCACACCTTCACCGGCAAACTCTTCGGCAGTAATGGCAGGGCGGGAATTTTTCTTCACGAAGTCGGGGTCTTGGTTGGCTTCGAAGTCGAAGGTCTCAACGAGGAACTCCCAGTCCTCGTGCTTATCCTTGGGATAGTCCTCTTCGCGGCAGGCATAGAAGGCATCGGCGGCACCGATGCGGCCGTCCAGAGTGCGGTCCTCGGCAAGGAAGTGCTCGTCCATGGTGACGTGCAGTTCGTGGGTGCAGAGGTCGGTGGGCGAATGCAGCACGCCGTTGGGCATCACGAAGCCATTGTCGATGTGCATCATGGTGTGCGGGGAAAGATGGCGCACGTCATTGTAGTCGCCTTCGCCCCAACCCTTCATGCACTCGAGAAAGTCTTCCTTAGTCACGAAGGGATACAGGCCCATGGCGGTGGTGTGGTAGTGCGAGGGGTTCACACCGGGGTTGTCGTACGAGTTGATGTCGTAGACCTCCCACTTGGCCCAGTGCAGGTGGTGAGGAATGGGATTTAGGTTGTCGAACTTCTTGGAGACGATGGGCCAGGTCACCTGCCCGCAAAGTTCTTCTGCCATGGCCGTGATCTTCTCACCCATGACGGCTTTTGGATTGGTCGAGATTAGATCCTGCAGCGAGATGACCTGTCCGCCTGGAGTCAGCACGTGGGCTTCACCTTCGCGGAAGGGTGCCTTGCCCGTGCGGGTGTCAATGACCCCGGTGACGATGGGCACGGTACAGCACATCCAGATTTCATCGAGGCCAGTGCCCCCCATGTAATCTGGGTAGTAGGACTCGGCATCGAGGCGCAAGCGCTTGCCCGGCGAGCAGAAAGTGCGGCCAGCATAGCGGTGCAGCAATTGCAGCACGCCGTCGTTCTGATCGAGGATCTCATCGAGGATCACTTCGGATCCTCCGTCGATGACGTCCAGTTGAGGGTATTCGTGTAGTTTTTCTTCGAGAATAGAGGTCGAATCAGACATGGGAGTTGGATGCTGAAGAGTGACCCTGTCGCTGGCAAGAGGGAATGCCCCCGGTGATGAGGCCTCTTGCGCCCTCCAACCTGACAATTTTTATACAAGTCTCCCCACGCAATGTTTTTTACTCTGGCCCATAGGAGGGATAATTTTGACGGCTTGCCACTGGATTGCCCCCCAAATTCCATGATCTGCAGAAAACCGCCCCATTCCAGCCCCCTTTCTAGCATTCTGCTGTGCTCCGCATGGGCATTGCTGGCGATTTCTGTCACCAACGCCCAGAACACCTGGGACGGTGGTGGCGCCAATGGCAACTGGAGCACATTACTCAACTGGGATGACGATAGCACGCCATCGAATGCTGCCCTGACCTTTGAGGGTGTCCTTCAAACCGCAACGAACAATGATCTTGTTGCTGACCTGTCCTACGCCGGCATCAATTTCACCAACGACGGGACAGCCGGCAAGACGAGCGCCTTCACGTTGGCCGGAAACTCCATCACGCTGGGTGGCAACATCACCACCACGGCCTCTGGCTTAACGCTTCAAGATGCGATCAACCTCGATCTGATTCTCGACAACAACCGGACCATTACCACCAACACCGACCACAATATCGAGATCTCAGGCATCATCAGCTCCATTGGCAATCGGGGCATTGTGAAAAATGGGCCGGGTGTACTCACACTCTCAGGCCAGAATACCTTCACCGGAACCACCGACATCAACGCCGGAACGGTTCGCGCGGGGGCGGCCGCAGGAGGCCAGGCCTTTGGACTCGGTCTTGTTGATCTCCTCAATGGAACCACGCTTGATCTCAATGGCTTCGATCAAATCATTGGTGGTTTGGCAGGTCCAAATCCGAGTGGCAATATCACCTTGGGCACCGGCAACCTGACCTTTGGTGATGGCTCCAATCGAACCTATCGCGGCGTCATTTCCGGCTCAGGCAAAATCATCTATGCTGGCACAGCTCAGCTTGGCTTCGGCAACAATAGCAGTGAAGCACCTACCCACCTGCACACGGGCGGCACGCAAATTGATAGTGGTCTACTTAGAATTTACAAGGATGAGAGTTTGGGCGATGTGAATGGTGATCTCATCCTCAACGGCGGAACGCTATATGCCGTCGGGCAGTTCTCATCGCCCTCGACGCGAACCTTGGTATTGAATGATGTGCCCGGCAACCGGGTACTAGTTCAAGGCAATGGCACGTGGACCATGAATGGCCCCGTTACGGGCCCCGGTGACCTCACCTGCCGATACAATCCAAATGGGGGTGTGCGAGCTTATTTCTATAACACATCGAACACCTTCGAAGGGTCGCTAGCAGTCGAGAGAAGTATTGAAGTCAGGCTCAGAAGCCTGGCCGACAGCGCTTCGGCCAATGGCAACATCATCTTCGGTAATTTCAACGAAAACCAGACCTTGACCTGGGATAGCGGTGCGCCAAGCGGCCTCACCTTGAATCACCGGCAGCTCGAATTTGGAGGAGATGGTGATGCCAGAGGTATCATCAGAAATAACAATGCGGCCAACCCAATCACCATCAATACCGATCTGCTCGTGTCCGGCACAGGCAACAAGACACTCCAGCTTTTGGGTGTGGGGGGTTCTCCCGACCCAACAAATAACTTTGTCGGCAACATCGGCGACGGCAGTGGAGTGGTGTCGATCTTCGTGGATATCAATAATGGCGAATGGACACTCTCCGGGACGAATACCCACAGCGGCGGCACCAATCTCGGGCGCGGGAACCTCATCGTCGACACCGTCGGCGGACTTGGCTCGGGGCCGTTTACCCGCAGCAACAGTGGCAACTTGATCCTCAATGCCGATCAGACCGTATCCGCATTTTTCCTTGGAACCACTCAACAGCCCAACGGGGTTTACACGGCCGCCGACTTCTCATGGTTGAGCGGTGTAGGGACTCTGACCGTGGGCCCAGTCACTGCCGCTCCCACCTACTGGGATCTGAACGGCAGCACCGCTGGTGCCGGTTCGACAGCAGGTGATGCGAGTGGCACCTGGAATGCTGACAACACCTTCTGGAGCACAGCGACAGCTGGAGATGCCGCTACGGCTGCTTGGCCCGGTGGCACGGCAACCTTCGCCGCCGGCACCGATGCCACTGGCAGCTACGGCGTGACGGTCAGTGGTGTTCAAGACATTGGCGGACTGACCTTCGAGGAGGGCAACGTCACCCTCTCTGGCGATGCCCTGCGCATGGCCAACAACGATGCATTGGTATTGGTCAATCCTGGCCTGAGCGCAACGGTTGCTTCCGCCATCACCGAAGACGCTTCCCCGCGCGCATTGACCAAAATTGGATCAGGCACCTTGGAGCTTTCCGGCAACAACACCTTCAGCGGCGACTTCGGGGTGGATGCCCGAGGCATTCTGATTTTATCCGGTGACAATTCGGGTGCTGCCGGCGACGTCAATATCACCGACGGCTATCTGCAAGCAGGACTCGCCAACCTTCCCGCAGGCACCGTGAATTTTAATTCCCCTGCTAATGTTCCAGCTATCTGGATGAGCAGCGGAGCCTTGGCAGCAGACACGGGAGCCGCGAATGATGTCTACTGGCAAACTCGTGGCGGCTTTGCGGCTACAGATTCTGCCCTTACGGTCACGCTTGATTCTGGTACTCAAATCGACTGGAGCGCTGCCACCGGCGGCTTCAATGGCACAGAACTACAACTTGGGTCGCCGACCTCAACTGCATCGGTGGAACTGACCAACGATATTGACTTGGACACCACTCGCCTCGTACGCCTATTCAACAACACTACCTCGAGTGACGACGTCTCCATCCTCTCGGGCGACATCGTCGAATCTGGAGGAAGCCGGAGATTCATCGTGACTCAGCCGGGGACGCTCTGGTTGACCGGCAACAACACCTTCGGGCGGCTGCAGATCGACGGCACCAGTGTGGTTCGTGCAGTGGATGGAGTCGGACTTCCTGCCGGCGCAGTCCTGTATTTCAATAATGGTGTCTATGAGTCCAGTGGCGCCTTCGCCCGCAACATCAGCGATGTCGGCGGCAATGCTTACTGGGGCAGTCGCGGGGGATTTTCGGCCTTCGGCGGACCCCTCACAGTCACCCTCGAGGGCGGTGCAACCTTGGACTGGAACGCGACCGACGGTGGCTTCCGAGGTCAGAACCCACTCTACTTCGGTTCGGAGACGGCAAATGATGTCGTCACGATGCAAAACAACATCGCGCTCAACAACAACCGCGACATCCAGGTGAATGACAATCCCAATACCGATGCCGATTACGCCGTCATTGCCGGAGTGATCTCCAATGGTAGCGGAACCCGCAACTTGGACAAGGAGGGCAATGGCAAACTCGTGTTCGAAGGCAACAACACCTACACCGGCACCACCACCATCAACGGCGGCACCCTCATCATCAACGGCGATTGCACAGCTGCAACTGGCTTGGTCGATGTCCGAGGCAGTGGCCGGATTCTTGGTGGCACCGGCACCCTTGGCGGCAATGTGACACTCGAGAATAATGCAGGTCTAACTTTCGATCTGAGCACTGGGCCAGGCAGCCACGATAAACTCGACGTGCTTGGCACCTTCAACTTCGAGAGCAACTCATCGCTCACGATCACCTCCAGTGGTGGTGCAGCACCAGGAGTCTACACACTGGTCACCGCAGGCAGCTCACCCACCGGTAGCGTTCCCGCCACGGTCAATCTTCCTGCTGGCTGGACGGCGGATGCCCCCGTCATCAATGGCAACGACCTGCAGATCAACATCACCTCTGTGGGTGCTCCTGCCACCCCCTTCGAGACTTGGATCGCTGGCTTTGATTTCTCCGGCATCCCCGGTGCTGATCTGACGCCAAGTGGCGATCCGGACAATGACACCCGTAGCAACTTCGTGGAGTTCGCCTTTGGTTTTGATCCAACTACCGCGGACGGTGGCGGCACTCTGACCATCGAT
>CAZIPY010000029.1:0-2513 GCA_964541125.1 uncultured Luteolibacter sp.
TCATCGTGGAATCCCGTCACGACCGTAAGAAGAAATAAGTCACCTTTAGATCTCCAACCACTCACTCATCATGTCACGTTCCCTCAAGAAAGGACCCTTCGTTGATCAGAAACTGCTCAACAAGATCGACGCCATGGCTGCCGCTGGTTCCGACCGTAAGCCCATCAAGACTTGGAGTCGCAACTCCATGATCACTCCCGACTTTGTCGGCCACAACTTCGCGGTCCACAACGGCAAGACCTTCGTCCCCGTTTACGTCACCGAGAACATGGTCGGCCACAAGCTCGGCGAATTTGCTCCGACCCGCATCTTCCGTGCCCACGGAGGTATCGGCAAAAAGTAATCACTGATCCCTTCACAACACTTATGCGTTCCTGCATCCAGACCATCCAAGCCTCTGCCGCCGCCTTCGGGTTGCTGGCCATGGCTGCGATGTGCCCGGCGCAGGACGTCAATGCCCTGAAGAAGGAGATCGCCCTGCTCAAGCAGCAGAACAAGAATCTCCAACTCAGCCTGACCGAGGCCAACCGCAGTCAGCGCGAGACCAGCGAGCAACTTGAGCAGGTCCGCACCCGCCTTGCCGCCCTTGGCAAGAACCTTCTGGACGGTGGCGACGATCGCCTGATCCAGGCTGCCGCCGATCTGGAGATCGCCAACGAGCGCATCACCAGTCTCGAGGGCGCCTCCGCTCGCTTGGTGGCCAGCGTCGGTCCCTACCTGCGTGAGGCCGTGGTCTCAGACCCTCAGGCTCGCATTCAGGTGGAAACCTCCCTAAGAGAGCTTGACGCTGTCCTCGGTCTGCGCCAGAAGCCCCGGCCCGACGTGAGAACCGGCTCCCTCAAGCAGGCCCGCGTCGTCAGCATCGACCAGGAAAGTGGCATGCTGGTTCTCAACATTGGCGAACGCCAGGGAGCCCGCATCGGCATGACCTTCGCTCTCGTCCGCGGGCAGGAGCCCTACGGCAAAGCCATCCTCGCCGACGTCCGCCAGGGCGTCTGCGGCCTCTTCGTCGAATCCATCGACGAGAAATCCGAAATCACTCCACGTCCCGGCGACCTAGCCATTCTCGAAACCAAAGCCATCGACAAGTAACCCTTCACGCCCACTCACCATGGAAGTTAAAAGCACCAGCAAATATGTAACTGTCTCGCCCAAGAAGGCGCGCGACGTTGCCCGTGTCATTCAGGGAATGCCTGTTTCCAGCGCACTCGACATTCTGAACTACACTCCCAAGAAGGCCGCCTTCCTGATCGGCAAGACCCTCAAGACCGCCATCGCCGATGCCGAGAACAACTTCTCGCTCGATAGCAGCAACCTCGTGGTCAAGGAAGCCGTCATCGGCGCCGCCCCCTCCATTCGTCGCTACAAGGCACGTGCCAAGGGTTCCGGTGCTCCGATTCACCGCCGCAACTCCCACATCTACATCACCCTCGCCGGTGCTCCCACCGAAGAGAAGCCTAAGAAGCGCAAGCACGTCTCCAAATCTAAAGAAGCTGCCGCCACCGCGGACGCCTAATCTCCAATCTCCCTAACCTCTCTCCATCATGGGTCAGAAAGTAAATCCAATCGCATTTCGCCTCGCCGTCAGCAAGGACTGGCGCTCCAAATGGTATGCCAGTGGCAAGGACTTCACGGACAAGCTCCACGAAGATCTCGCCATCCGTGCTTACCTGCGTGGCAAACTTCAGAACGCCGGTCTGGCACGCGTCGTCATTGAGCGCGCATGGAACAGTGTTCGTGTCACTCTTCACAGCTCGCGCCCCGGTCTGATCATTGGTCGTCAGGGCAAAGAGATCGAAGTGATGACCAAGGAAATCGGCGCCCTCTGCAAGGAGTCTCAGGTCAAGATCGACATCATCGAAATCCGCAAGCCCGAGCTCGATGCCCAATTGGTTGCCGAACAAATCGCCATTCAGCTTGAGCGCCGCATCAGCTTCCGTCGCGCTATGAAGCGTGCCATTCAGACCGCCATGGAATTCGGTGCCGAAGGCATCCGTCTTCGCTGCGCCGGTCGCCTGGGTGGTGCTGACATCGCCCGTGCCGAAAGCTACCGTGAAGGCAAGGTGCCGCTTCAAACTCTGCGCGTGCCTCTCGACTACGGCTTTGCCGAAGCCAGCACCGTATACGGCATCATTGGCGTCAAATGCTGGATCAACAAGAAGGAGGAAGTTGCCAATGCAGCTCGTCCACAGAACGACCGCCCGCCGCGTCGCCGCCCAGCACAGAACCGAGGCTAATCCCACCCACCGCCCATCGCGGATAATCCATTTCAATAAACCAATTCAATAGGAGGACAGAATCATGCCTTTGATGCCCAAACGAACCAAGTTCCGCAAGAGTCACCGCGGAAGCCGCGCTGGTAATGCCCAGAACGGCACCACCGTGGCCTTCGGTGAATTCGGCCTGCAAACTCTCGACCGCGGCTGGATGACCAACCGCCAGATTGAAGCCTGCCGTATTGCGATCACCCGCTCCCTCAAACGTAAGGGTAAGGTCTGGATCCGCATCTTCCC
>CAZIPY010000030.1:0-7352 GCA_964541125.1 uncultured Luteolibacter sp.
CCACGAGGATTTGAGGAAGGTGAAGATGAGGGCGAGGACGCCAAAGGCGGGGATGGAGTAGATCAGGGTTTGATACATGTTTTTAGAACATCTGCGGTGGCTCATTATTTTCGAACACCTCGCAGTGGCTCGGCGTTGGGGATAATTCGCGGTGGCTCGATGTTGGGGTTTTAGAACATCTCGCGGTGGCTCGATGTTATGGGTTCATGGGTTGTCTCTCTGCTTGGTGGGTGGCCAAACATTTTGAGGATCTAAACCTTTAAGCTTCCCGCTCGCGAAAGACAAGAAAGCAATCTGTTATAAGTGCGGCTTAAGGTTGGCCTTGCGCAATCACGGGAGGACTGCTTGATTTCCGCGCCATGGCCACCATCAACTCCAACTTCCTCAAGCTCAAAGCCGGTTACCTCTTCCCCGAAATCGCCCGTCGCGTGAAAGCCTACAGCGATGCGAATCCCGACAAGGCCGCTTCCATCATCCGCTGTGGCATTGGTGACGTCACCGAGCCCCTCCCCGCCGCCGTGGTCAAGGCCATGCACGAAGGCGTGGATGAGCAGGCCAACCGCGACACCTTCAAGGGCTACGGCCCCGAGCAGGGCTACGAATTCCTCCGCACTGCCGTGGTCGAAAACCAATACCAAGGCCTCAACATTTCTGCGGACGAAGTCTTCATCTCCGATGGCTCCAAATGCGACACTGGCAACATTCTAGACATCTTCGGCAAGGGCAACACCATCGCCATTACCGACCCCGTCTACCCCGTCTACGTCGACACCAACGTAATGGCAGGCAGCACGGGTGAAGCCGACGAGAACGGCGCTTACGACGGCCTGCTCTACCTCCCCTGCACCGCAGAGAACGGCTTCGTTGCCGCTCCCCCGACCGAAAAAGCTGACCTCATCTACCTCTGTTTCCCCAACAACCCCACTGGCGCCACCGCCACCAAGGAAGAACTCAAGGCCTGGGTCGACTACGCCAAGGCCAACGACGCCATCATCCTCTACGATGCCGCCTACGAGGCCTTCATCCAGGATCCCGCCATCCCCCGCTCCATCTTTGAAGTCGAAGGCGCCCACGACTGCGCCATCGAGTTCCGCTCCTTCTCCAAGAACGGTGGCTTCACCGGCATCCGCTGCGGTTACGTGGTGATTCCCAAGACGGTCACCGGTGCCGACGCCGATGGCAACCGCGTGCCACTTCACCAACTCTGGAATCGTCGCACCTCCACCAAGTTCAATGGTGCCAGCTATCCCGTGCAGAAGGGTGCGGCCGCCATCTTCTCTGAGGAAGGCAAAGCTCAAGTCAACGCTCTCATCGAGCACTACATGGGCAACGCCAAGCTCCTGCGCGACGCCGCACAGGCACTCAACCTCCAAGTCTACGGTGGCGAGAACGCTCCCTACGTTTGGATCGCCTGCCCCGAAGGCCTCAGCTCTTGGGACATGTTCGACAAGATGCTCGAAGAGGCTCAGGTCGTGGTCACTCCCGGCTCGGGCTTCGGTTCCGCCGGTGAAGGCTACTTCCGTGTGTCCGCCTTCAACTCGCGTGAGAACGTCGAGGAAGTCTGCAAGCGCCTGACCGCATTGGTCAGCCAGTAACCGCTCTGGTCGGCTGATCTTGCTCCAATGGGGCGCAAGCAACGGCCAATAAACCCCATTTTTGGGCTGCGCCGTCGACCGATTCCGTGCAGGATGCCTCTCCATGGCATTCAGCATGAGACAGTTTCTGACAGTGGCTCCGCTTTTCGCGGTGCTCATCGCCGGCACCAGCCACGGCCAGAATCTGATTAGCAACGGCAACTTCGAGGCCGGCTACAACAGTGGTTGGAACCACCTCGCCAGTGATGGCGGCGCGGCCTCCTACTCCGAGGAAACCACTGAACACTACGAGGGGTTGAAAGCTCTCAAAGTCCAGGTCACCAACCTCGGCGCCAACCCTTGGAGCATCCAGTCCATGGGGCCGAATGTGTCGCTGGAGGCTGGCAAGGATTACACACTCACCTTCTGGGCCAAATCCACAGCGAACGGCACCAACATCTCCACGCTGATCCAAGGCACGGACTATTACGAGAATAGGACGCATGACCTGACCACGGCATGGGCCAAATACACATGGACCATCAGCGTGTCCGAGGCCTATGACCAAGCTGCAAGCAATCCATCCATCCGCTTACGATATCCAGAACTCGGGACGGTAACCATTGACGACATCCGGCTGGAAGAAGTCATCCCTCATGTGGGGCCCTACGACATCACCATCACTCCCGCCACTCAGCATCAGACCATGGTCGGCTTCGGTGGCGCGCTGACCTGGTACAGCGACTGGATGTACTACGGCAATAAATACGACGAAATCAATCAGCTCATGTTCGATGACCTGGGCCTCGACATCGTTCGCTTCAGAAACACCTACTACCCCGAAAATTATCCCACCAACAAAGTGCTGGGTGCACAGCACGCTGCCGACTCGACCAAAAAATTCTTTGAAGCCGCCAAGGCCATCAATCCCGAGATCCAGGTGCTCCTCAGCTCATGGAGCCCACCGGCCAACCTCAAGAGCAATGGCCAGCGCACCAACGGCGGCACCCTGACCAAAGATGCCGATGGCTACCATTACGAGGAACTCGCCCAGTACTGGGTCGACACCCTCGATCAGCTGGGCTGGAACCCAGACTACATCAGCTTCCAGAATGAGCCGGGCTGGGTCGCCTCCTGGGACAGCTGCATTTTCGACCCCACCGAAACAGCCACCAACGCGGGCTATGCCGAAGCCTCCGAGGCCATCTGGCACGCCATCAAGGACCGCCCCAACACACCCAAGATGATCGGCTCCGAGGCGGAGAACATGAACGCCTTCTTCGATCTCAACACCGCCACCACACAGAAGTCCTATTTCGATGTGAACGCCTACCACAGCTACAACATCCACAGTGAATCGCTCATCGACTCCTCCATCGCCAAGATGAACCAGATCCGCAACAGCCACGGTGAGCGCCCCAACTGGATGACGGAGTTCTCTAAGGCGGACTTCGACTGGATCCAGACGGCCCGCATCATACATAACCATGTAACCGAGGCTAATGCCGCGGCCTATGTCTACTGGAAGCTCGCTTGGACGGATGCTGACGGCGACGACTACATGATCGGTCTGACCAACACAGACTTCAGCAGCTATACCATTGGGCCGCATTACTATACCCTCAAGCACTTCGCCAAACACGTCGACCGAGGGGACACCCGCATCGAGGTGGGTGGCAGCACCGCCGACATCAAGGTGTCGGGATATCTGTCTGCTGATGGCAACAGCATCACCTTGGTGGCCATCAACAAGTCGTCCTCCGCTGAGCAAATCAACCTAGTCCATGGCGGCCTCTCCATCAGTTCCATCGCCGGCTACCAGTCCACCACCGGCAGCTACTACCAGACCATGAGCGGCCTGAGCACAGCCAGCCCCGTGGACCTGCCAGCCTCCTCCATCACCACTCTGGTGCTGGGCCTGTCGTCCACCTACGACTCCCCGCCCCGCATCTCCACCGTAGACATCACTGACAACACCCACAGCGGGCCGGCCACCGTTGGCAGTGCAGTCACCTACACCCTCACCTTCAGCGAGGACATGGACGCCACCACCATCTCCGCTTCAGACTTCGGCAATGCCGGTACCGCCAGCTACAACATCGGCGCCATCACTGAAACCGCCACCAACTCGGGCGTCTTCAATGTGCAGGTCACGCCCACCAGCGTGGGCACCCTCAAACTGCGCATCAACTCGGGTGCCGTGCTCAAGGATGCTGTCGGCAACGACCTCGACACCACCACCGCCATCCTCGACTTGGGCTTCATTCCGGTGCAAAGCATCTATATTTCCTGGTCGGGCGGACCCGCCGCCGAAGCAGACAGCAACAGTGACGGTATCGCCAACGTCCTCGCTTGGGCGCTGGGTGCTGCCGACACCAGCACCAATGCCCGACCCCTCCTGCCGACCTTCGACAATACCTCGGACCCGGACTACGTCATCTTCACCTACCGCCGCCGTGACGCCGCCCACCTCGACTCCGCCACCAGCATCGCCGTGCAATACGGCAGCACACTAGAGACCTGGGTCACCGCCACCCACGACGGCGACAACGTCATCATCACACCCACCAACGACCACTACGGCGATGGTGTCGACCGGGTGGAAGTGAAGTTCAAACGCAGCCTTGAAGAGAATGGCCGCATCTTCTCAAGGCTGGAGGTGACAAACTCACCGTGATTCGGCGGGTGCACCCGACTCCTTCACTTCTTCAGCTTCGGCTGGCTCCTCAGTCCCTTCTTCAGGTTCCTTAGGCATGTCCGAATCCTTCGGCTCGTCATCCACCTCCTTCGCCAGTCGCTGGTGGTAGGCAGCCTTGACCTCCTGCAAGGTCAGCAATCCGGAGCGATAACCTTCATCGGTGATGCCTATCTTGATGGAGACCAGACTTTTCATGGTTTCGAGACCACTGTCGTAGAGGCGCACGGCTTCTTCGTGCTCCAGCTCCTTGTCCAAGAAGATCTCCTTTAAGCGGGCGAGCGCATCGTCATGGCGCTCGCCCTGGGGATCGGCCAGCACAGCCATGTAGTAGCCGATGCCCACATCCTTCATCTCAGCTCCCTGCATCATCAGCAAGCTGGCCACATCGTAAAGCAGCTCTCCAACCTGAGTGCGCGGAATGGTGGAAGCCGCCCCCTGCAATTGCTTTGTCCCAAGACCACCTTCAGCCAACTCGGTGGCCTTGCGTTTGATGGTGGCGGGATTGAGTCGTTTGGCTCCCTGCTGGGGCTTGGCCCCCTCCAGTTTGGTACTTTTGATGGATGAAGTCTTGAGCCGGGCACCATCCAAGCCACTGGCCTGTAGTCCTCCCGCCTTCAACCCTCCGTTGCCAGCACCCAAACCACCGCCCCCTTCGAGGCCGCCACCCTGCAGCTGGGCATGGGCCGACGCCATGCAGCAAGCGAGCAGCGCGGCGATTGGTAGGGTCTGAAAACAGGCCGTCATTAGCCTACCACTCTACTCGCCCCTTGCGGCCAAGCCAAGGATCAAGACTTGCTGAAACTGGAGACCAGATCGGCTAGGTCCGCAGGACCGGTCTGATCGGCGGTGAGAATCGCTTGCTTCTGCAGAACGCAGATTTCCTCCACACCTTTCGCCGAAAGCTCGAGCATGGCGCTCATTTCCTCAGCAGTGAACACGGCTTCCTCACCACTGCCTTGGACCTCAACAAACTGACCGGCCTCAGTCATCACCACATTGAAGTCAACGGCGGCATCCTTGTCTTCCGGGTAGTTGAGATCGAGAATGGGGGTCTGTTCGTAGACCCCGGCGGACACGGCCGCCACGAGTTGGGTCAGCGGGAAGTCCTTAATCTTGCCTTCACCCATCAAGCGATTGATGGCGATCGCCACCGCCACGCATCCTCCGCTGATCGATGCGGTACGAGTACCACCGTCGGCCTGCAGCACATCGCAGTCGACCCACACGGTGCGGGGACCCAGCTTCTTAAGATCGACCACGGCACGCAGTGACCGACCAATCAGCCGTTGGATTTCAGAGGAACGGCCATCGAGCTTGCCGCGCGAGATGTCGCGTGGTTTTCGATCCAAGGTCGAATACGGCAACATGGAATATTCGGCGGTCAGCCAGCCGCCGCTGACACCCTGCGCCTTCATCCAGCGCGGCACGTTCTCCTCCACGGTAGCCGAGCAGATCACCCGGGTGTTGCCGAAACTCACCAGCACCGAGCCTGTGGCATGCGGTGCCACGTTGGGGACAAAGGAAATCTCGCGAAGTTGGTTCGGCTCGCGGCCGTCGGGACGGTTCATGGCTTCATCAAACTCCAGCCTACGCCCGGCCGCAAGCAGGGAGACCGGGAGCCAATAGGAATTACCGAAAAGGCCTATTGGGGAGCGGTCTTAATGGTATCCAAGCCCGTGATTTTGAGGAAGGCGGCCTCTTGGATGCCGGATTTGCCTTTGCCATCGCCCTTCGGGCGCTTCTGGGTGAAGCCCAAATACATGGTGCCATCCTCGGTGATGTCGATGGCCTGCACCCACGGGTAATCCAAACCGAGCGTGCGACAATCGACACTGAAGAGGTGCTTGCCATTGAGGGTCCAGAAGTCGATGTCACGGCAATTGCCATCCACCAGCACCACGAAGTCCTTGTAGCTGCAAAAGTTGTGCAGCCAGCAGACTTTGTTGCTCTTGTCGACGAAACCCAACTTGGCGACTTCCTTGCCCTCGGCATCCTCGACAATGAGCTGATGACCTTTTTCCTTTTCCTCCTCCTTGTCGATTCGGCCGATGTACTTGCCCAAGGGCCGCTTCTTGATGTCATCGCCCCAGTCGCCGAAATCCTCACGTGGCTTCCAGTCGCTCTTTTTGCGATCGTATTCCGCAATGCCTTTATCTCCAAAGGAGGTGTCGTGCTCAATCTTGCCATCCTTGGCGGGCAACTTGAAAGACTGCACCGAATACTTGCCACCCCTGTTCTTAAATAAAACCTGCAACTTGTCGCCTTCGACCTTCAAGCTGCGCGGGCCATCTGCAAACCAATCGGCCACAAAAGGCTCCTTCATCAGCAGTGGCGTCACCTGCAACACCACATCTCCCTTCTTCACCACCTGGGCTTCCAGCTTCAGCGGCGTGGAGTCCTTGAGCTTCTCTTCGAAGGTGGGCTTGGCTTTATCCTCGGCGAGAACGAGCGCACTGAGGGCGAACAAACAGAAAATCGGTTTCATCGCCGGGTAACTAACATTACCGCCGAGCCGATGACAAGTGACATGCCTGTCAAACACCCACACTTCAACCCCGGATGGAGGCGATGGCCGCGGCCATATCGGGCGCTTTGAAGGTTGAGGACCCCGCGACCATCACATTGGCTCCGGCATCCGCGCAGAGCTTGGCCGTCTCGGCACCAATCCCACCATCGACCTCGATGTGGAAATCATGGCCGCCTTGCTCACGCAGTTTCACCGCAGCCTCAATCTTTGGCAGCACTTCACTCATGAAGGACTGACCCCCAAAACCGGGCACCACAGTCATGCACAGCAGCAGGTCAATCTGATCCATATAAGGCTGCACCGCCTCGATGTCGGTGGCCGGGTTGAGCGCCAGGCCCGCCTGCACTCCAGCCTCACGAATGCGCTTCAAGGTATCGGCAACGTCGTGATCGGCCTCGACGTGGACGGTGATCAAGTCCGAGCCGGCCTCCACAAAGCGTGGCAGGTAATGATCCGGGCGGGAAATCATCAGGTGGACGTCGAGGAAGATGTCATCGGCCTCGTCCACCGTCTTCACCACTGCGGGACCAAAGGAGATGTTGTCCACGAAGTG
>CAZIPY010000031.1:0-2412 GCA_964541125.1 uncultured Luteolibacter sp.
CAAGAAGCACATCCGCACCGTGCAGGAGGTCGACAAGGACAGCCTCAAGGCCGCTGGTCTCACCGACGAAGAGCTGGCCGCCATCGGCCTGCGCGTCGATCACAAGGAACGCTTCTTCATCGAGCCAAAGAGCGAAGATGCCGACCGCATCAACGAGGAGGAGGCCGCATGAAAACGATCACCATCTATCGAAAGGAGATGACCACCTACACTGAGACTGTCGTGCTTTCTGATGAGGAAGCCGACCAGCTCTTAGACTTTCCCGAACTCCACACTCAGCGACTCATGGAGCTTTGCGATACGAATGCATCCACCTGGATGGACGCTGAGGAGCCCGATTTTGAAGTGAAGGAGGAAGAGTAATGAACCTCCAAGCCATCATTCAAGACGTCGTCGAATTCACCACTGCAGCATGCACTCTCATGGGTGCTGTCTGCATGGTGGTGATGCTACTCATCCTTGGCGTTGGGGCGATCGACGTAATTGTCAACAGGCTCAAGCTGATGGGTGCTATTTGCGACTACTTCCTTAATCGAAAGGCATTCAAACAGTGGAGAAGTGAAGGCAAGCCACCATGCCCGCACTGCAACTATCACCCCAGCTCGGCGACCGATGCATTTAACCACGCCGCCAAGTGCTGGCCACAAAAAGGAGGCAAGCCATGACGCACGAACTGAAAACGCTCCCGCTCTACTTCGATCAAGTTGAATGTGGCAACAAGACCTTCGAAATTCGTAAGGATGATAGAGGCTTCCAGCCTCAAGACACTCTACTGCTTCGAGAGTGGACTGGAACTGATTACACTGGCCGATCAATCCGTGTAGCTGTGACCTACATCACAGATTATGAGCAGAGACCTGGTTATGTCGTGATGGGAATCAAGCCCGGCCAGCCTAAAGTTTGGAGGCCAATTGAGTCAGCGCCTAAGGACGGAACATTAATCGATTGTAGCAATGGAGTGAGCAGGTTCACCAACTGTATTTGGGTGGAGAGCCGGGGAATCTTCGCCTTTCACGCAATGGGTCATTATTTCGACACCAACGCAACTCACTGGATGCCTATTGCGCAGCCGCCGAAGGAAAGGAGCGAGGAATGAGCATCCGAGTTCTGACATTATATCCCCTCATTTTGGGCCTAATGGTTGGAATACCAGTTGGCTGGCACGTTTGCGAGTGGTCGCACAACTACGCCAAGCCAGAACCCCGTAAAGACGCGAACGAAGAAAGGACACCGACCCATGAGTGAAATATCCAAACAGCCTCAATGGTGGGAGCGCGAGCCTACACCAGATGTGCCAGATTCTAAAGAGGGTTCGGGTGCTGCGCCTTGTTGTCCTGAGTGTGGGACATGGCTGGCAATCACCCTCACGGACGAATGCGAATACAACTGTGACTCCTGTAAGCACCGATGGAGGGACAACAGCTCGGCTAAGCCGTCCGGAGGATCGGCTTCAGCATCCAGTTCAAACCCAAATTGAAACCATGACAAAAGCCCAAACAGCACTCTACTTCCGCAAGTGGTCAAAGGTCCGCAAGATCCTGATCGAGTGGGCTGGCTACAGCCCGAAAGAAGCCGATGCCAAGCGCCACGAAATCCATGAGGATGCTCTCGGCAAGCCCATGTCCTCGAAGGACTTCAAGAACAAGGATCTGGACGCTGTCCTCGGCCACTTCGACAAGTGGATCGCCTTCACCGATAAAGATCTGAGAGACGCGCCGTCTAGAGCCGAGGTTCAGCCTTGCAAGCGCCTCATCTACGCCATCAAGGCCACCGGCCTGCCGGAAGCCTACCTGGCACAAATCGCCCGCGACCAGTTCGGCTCCTCTGATTGGGAAGCGCTCAGTGAGGCTGAACTCACCAAGTTCCGCTTCACCGCCTGCGCCCGCGCCAATTCCCGCCGCAAGGCCACCAAACAACCCGTTTGATCCATGCAGCTCGAATTGTCACTCGACGAGAAGCCACAGGCCGATTTGGCCGATGTGGCACGCCTCGTTGCGTGGCTCTACGAGTCCGGTGACCAGTGGGTGAAGTGCAGCCGTATTTCGGATGCTCTGGATCTCTCAGAGCGCGAGGTGAGAAATTTGGCGTCTAATTCAGGCGGGCTGGTAGTCTCCTCTCCTGGCTCACCAGGCTACAAGCACGTGAAGCACTGCGATCCCGAAGAGATCAAGGCCATCACCAGCCGTCTGGAGCACCAGGCGAAGCTCATGGGTGAGCGAGCCTGTGCCATCCGCAATGCATTCCACTCCGCAGCATGAATCCTGCAGCTCAATTTCAAGCCACGTGCACGGATTCTGCATCGCATCTGCCAGGCGGCAGAAAAATTATCAACTTCGTGGCAAAACGCCTGATTCCGGCTGATTTCTTATCAGATCGCAGAAATCGGGTCAGATCCCAGCAAAGCCTTTAGTT
>CAZIPY010000032.1:0-2394 GCA_964541125.1 uncultured Luteolibacter sp.
AAAACGTCTATGCCACTGGTCTTGAGGATGGTTACCCAGCGGAGGCCGTTGCCTCCCTCACGTCTCCATTGCTCGATCTGAGAGGCGTGGAGAATCCAAGACTGCGCTTCTTCTACAACCAGACCATGGGTGAAGGAGAGGGTGTTGAGGTGAACTTCATTGATGAGCTGGGCACGGTTCTGTTGGAAACAGATATCGGCTCTGGCCTCGTGCTTCTTGGCGAAAGTGGTGGCTGGGTTGAGTTCAACCGCCCCATTCCCGCCGAGGCGCGTGACCAGCAGATCCAGATTCTGTTCCGTCTCCTCACTGATGACGACGACTCGAACGATGGCTTTGGCTTCGCTCTCGACGATGTGCGCGTGAAGTAAGGATTCAGCGCACGCTTCAATCTTAGAAGCATTTCAATGAAGGGGACAGGGCTTCGGCTCTGTCCCCTTTTTGCGTCTGGGTAGGACTGCCGTTTCCAGTGGTCTGACAGTGGGTCATTTCCTCGTTTACGTTTTGCGCACGAATAGGCGTCAAATAGGTTGTCAAGCGGGAGAGCAATGTTACTGAAACGGCACGCACCCCATAATCATGGAAACCATGCGGGTTTCATCATGACCATTGCCGCAGACGAAGCTCCCCTTAAGGATTCCGTAGATACTTCGGAATCATCCGCCCTTCCATTGGAAGATCTGCAAGACGCCGTGATCCGGTTTGCCGGAAACTCACAGGACGGCATTCAGACAGTTGGAGGATTTCTTGCCCGTCTTGCTGGGCGCAGTGCTCGCGAAGTCATGACCTACATGACCATCCCGTCTACCATCTCGGGAGGGCCATCCATCTTCCAAGTGCATCTGGGGTCTGGCGAGGTCTTGTCCGCTGGTGATGACACGGATTTCCTCGTGGCCTTCTACCAGCACAGCTACGACAACCATCTGAGCTCGTTAAAGGAAGGCGGCATTTGCATCTACGACACGGATTTCGTCGAGCCGGATCTAACAGATAAACGGTACGAATTCGTCGGCATTCCGATGACTAGCACAACCATCGAGGCCATCGGTGGTTCCACGAAGTCGCGCGGGAAGAACCTCTTTGTTCTCGGGTTGATCACGGCTATCTTCCAGCTCGATCGGAAGAAGCTCTCGGAGATTATTGAGCGCCAGTTTGGCAAGAAAGACGAAAGCGTTCTTCGCAATGCCATGCTCGCCTTCGATGCAGGCTTTGCCTATCCGATTGGGGATCTTTTTAAGAATCGCTACAATCTCAAGGCGGGTGTTTCCGATAAGACACACCGTGTGACCACGGACGGAAACACGGCGCTGACCTATGGCTTGTTGGCTGGCGGTGTGCGTTACGGGGCTGGTTACCCGATCACGCCTTGGTCGCCGATCATGGAGGTGCTCCGCGCGGAACTGCCAAAGTATGGCGGACTCTTTTTACAGTGCGAGGATGAGCTTGGTGCCGTTTCTGCGGCGCTGGGTTATGCGTTTGCAGGTCATCTCGCGGTGACTGGAAGCTCAGGTCCGGGGCTGTCTCTCAAGATGGAGGCTCTCAGTTACGCATGCATGGCCGAGCTGCCGCTCGTGGTGGTCAATGTGCAGCGTGGAGGCCCTAGCACGGGTCTTCCCACGAGTGTGGAGCAGAGTGATCTCATGCAAGCGATCTACGGAAGTCACGGCGATGCACCTCGGGTTGTTCTGGGACCACAAGATGTTGAAGACTGTTTCCACATCGCTCTGGAAGCCTGCCGGATCGCAAAGAAATACAGCACGCAGGTGATCATTCTCTCTGACCAAGCTCTCTCCTCCCGTATCGAGGTGTTTGAAGAGCCCGATTGGGACACCGTTGTGGTCGAAGATTCCGGTCCAGATCTCACCCCACGGCCAGAAGATTTTAAACCGTACCCATTGGATGGTCTCACCCAGCATGCGCCTCCCGGCACCAAGATGTTAGGTGGCAAGTACCCGGTGGTGACAGGTCTCGAACACGATGAGTGGGGGCATCCCTCTGCGAACCCTGAGCTTCACCAGAAGATGACGGACCGTCGTCGTGAGAAGATCAAACAGCTCCAGGCTGAGCTGCCCATGCCTGAACTCTTTGGTGAAGACAGTGGGGAAGTTCTCCTGGTTGGTTGGGGCTGCACCTTTGGTCCGTTGCGCGAGGCTGCTGGCCGCCTTCAAGACGCCGGTCGCAAAGTGAGTCACGTGCAGATTCGCCACCTTCATCCGCTGCCTGCCGATTTGAGTGGCCTCTTCGAGAAATTTGATCATGTACTCGTGGCTGAACTGAATGACCAAGGCCTTTATGGAAATGGCCAACTCGCCACGCTGCTCCGCTCCGCCTATTGCAATCCTGCGATCAAGAGCATCACCAAGACGGATGGACTGACCTTCAAGATCCGAGAGATCG
>CAZIPY010000033.1:0-6238 GCA_964541125.1 uncultured Luteolibacter sp.
GTATTCGAGCGTCCCCTTCAGGTCGGGCAGGGAAACATCTTCGGCGACGTAGAGACCTTCGAGCTGGTTGAAGACCGAGAGGTGAGTGGCATCGATCTCGTCGCGACGATAAGCCGAACCCGGAGCGATGATGCGCACCGGAGGAGTCGCCGTTTCCATGGTGCGAATCTGCACGCTGGAAGTGTGGGTGCGCAGCAGCTTGCCGCTATCGAAGTAGAAGGTGTCCTTTTCGTTGCGAGCCGGGTGGTCGGCGGGAGTATTCAGCGCATCGAAACAGTGGAACTCGTCCTCGATCTCGGGGCCATCGGCGAGGGCGAAGCCCATGCGGCATAGAATCTGGATCGCTTCGTCACGGATGAGAGTGAGGGGGTGCAGGCCACCGGTGGGAAGCGGGCGCGCGGGAAGAGTCAGGTCGATACCTTCGAGAGCCTTGTTATCGGCCTCGGCTTGGAGGGCTGCCTGCTTGCCTTCGAGAGCGGCGGTGATGGACTGGCGAGCGGCGTTGAGCAATTGGCCAACCTCTGCCTTATCCTCCTTAGGAACGTCCTTCATGCCGGCGGCGGCCACTGAAAGGCTGCCTTTTTTGCCAAGCACGGCGACACGCGCGTCCTCGAGGGTGCGGGCATCAGCAGCGGCCTCAATGAGGGCGATGGCTTCGGTCTGGATGGTTGGGATCTGGTCCTTCATGGATTGAAGCTTCCCGGGGCTCGGGAGGGCGTGCTTCGTATCCTGAAAAAGCCTGTGGGTCAAAGGGTTTGAGCCACCGAAGGGGCTGCATCCAGAAAGCAAGGAAACTGCGGATCCCAGCCCGTTTCCCGCAACTTGGCATTGCTCACCTGTTTGTGGGTCCAGCCCCGCTTGCGGTTGAGGTCGCGCGGACCCGTAGGAGGCAGGGGCCGATCAAAGAGCTCGCTGAGTCCCTCGTAGCACTCTTTCTGCGTCAGAGGCTTGGAATCACAAACATTGTAAATACCCCTAGTCCTGGAATTCAGGATTCTGAATATCGCGTCTGCTGCATCATCACGATGGATCTGGTTGAGGAAGCGGCGACCATCCTCTTCGATCACTGCTTCACCATTGAGAAACTTCTTGAGGATGACGCTGCGGCCCGGGCCGTAAATTCCTGCTAGTCGAGCAACCATTTGAACCCCGTAACGCCCGAGAGTCTCTGCCTCGGCCTCGAGGAGGGTTTGGCCAGTCTCGCGGTCGGGTTCGGTTGGGCTCTCTTCAGTCACCACCCCGCCATCGGTCTGGGCGTAGACCGAGCTGCTGGACGTGTAGAGAAAGGGCACAGCGGAATATTTATATGCCAAGTTGCGGCAGCCATCGCGATAGACCTTGCGATAAGCCTCTGCTCCCCCACCCCGACCGGATGCCGCGCAATGTATCACGGCATCCGCATCTGGAAGAGCCATCACGGCATTGATGTCGCTGATATCGCAGGCGATCACGCCGTCTCCTCCGGAGAGAGAAACTGGCATGACCTCAACACCCTCCCGGCGGAAGCGCTTCGCCACCGCTTCGCCAAGATAGCCGTATCCAACCAGCAGGAGTTTCATGTCTTCTCAGCAAACAGCATGATGGGCGAAAGCCAACCATCTTCATGTGGTTTTTTGCCGAAATGCTTGTTATGCTGGCGGTCAGACCATGTTTAGCCTCGAACCCTACAATCTCCTCGCCGGCTTCATCTTTGGCATGATCGGATTTGGAGCCTGGCGCTTTGGCCGAAGTCTGGATCGGACTTACCCCAAGCTGATTGGGGTCTGCCTCATGGGCTACCCCTATTTTGTGCACCACAAGATCCTGATCTGGGTAGTCGGGGTGGTCCTGCTGATCGCCCTCTGGATCAAGCGGCATGAATGATTTCAGAGGGTCTTTTCCCTTGGCAATGGGTTGCGTTTGGAACCACGTTTAGGCGCGATGTCGACCGAAGCCATCCTCCATACCGCACGCCAGTTCCTTGATGTGGACCCAAGCGTGCCGATTACCATGGTGCCCATCACCCGTGGAGCTTCTGACCGTACTATTGTCCGGGTCAAATCACCTGTGCATAACGACTTCATCGGCATCCACTGGACCGAGGAGCGAGAGGAAAACGACCAATTCGTTCCCGTTGCAGAATTTCTCAAGAAGACCCGACTCAAGGTGCCCGAAATCCTCCACGATCGCTCCGGCCATCGTACTGCGCTGGTGCAGGATCTGGGTGACACCGATCTGCTGTCGATGAAGGATGAAGGATTCGACAAGCGACTCCCCTATTACCGAGCCGCCTTCGAGCAGATCGACCGCCTGTTCTTCGCTCGCGTTCCGGAAGACCTTGAGTTGATGCCCGAGTTCGACGATGAGCTCTATCGCTGGGAGCAGGAATACTTCTTCGAGTATCTGGTCGAAGGCCATCTCGGTATGAGTGCGGATGCGCTTCGCGACCACGAAGCCTTCAGCGATCAAGCTGAACAACTCGGCACCGTGGCCCGTCATCTGGTCCACCGCGACTTCCAATCCCAGAACCTGATGATCCACGACGACGAGGTTTATCTCATCGACTTCCAAGGTCTCCGCCGCGGCCGTCAGGAGTACGACCTCGCCTCCCTGATTTTCGATCCCTACATGGATCACACCGCAGAGGAGCGGGAACAACTCCTCGATCTCTGGGAGGACGTGTCCGACGAACGGCCAGAGACTAGCCTCTTCCACAAATGTGCCTCCCAGCGCTTGATGCAGGCCATGGGGGCCTATGGCAAGATTCTCGATAACGGTGGGGATGAGTGGTATCGCCAGCACATTCCCACCGCAGCACGCCTGCTCAGCGCAGTCGTGGAAGGCACTGAATTGGAGGATCCACTCGCCGAAATTCTGGATGCCGCCCAGTCTTGATTAGGAGCTGCAAGGTCTTTAGGGTCAGCGAATCGTGAGCCGCCTCTCGCCCACATTCCTGCTAAATTGGATCGTCACCGCTGTGATGGCCATGCTGGTCTGGTTTTTCGTTCCAGGCAAAGGGGTCGACCGCGAACTGCTTCTGTTGACGGCCGCAGGCATGGTCGATGAACCGATTGAGATCGAAGGCAGTGGCAGTCATGCGAACCCTTGGCAGCTGTCTTCCTATCAGGAGCCATTCGCATCGGTGGCGGTCACTGGAACGGTCGGCTTGAAGGACAACCTCGACGAAATCTTCCAATCTTCACCGCATTCCCCCATCGACATTGCGGTGATCTTCAACAACATGAGGCGTCTAGGGACTCAGCAACTCGCCTGCTCTGTTCTGCTTTCGTGGGAGGATCCGGATGCTATCGGCCTTGCCGCCATGGAGAGCGCTTTGTCTGAGTTTGAATCGGTGACGCTGGCCGCACCGGTCACCCGTGGCGCCGTCAGTGAGACCATGCCACCAGGTTTCCGCCGAGCTTCAATTCCCATCGAGCAGATTTCCGGAGACGTCTCCGCACTGCCTGTCGTCAACCGCATCTCCGTGCCCAACTTAATCCATGGAGGAGACAACTCCATGCTCGGCTTCGAAGTCATTGATTCCGAGCCCATGACCGAAAAACTGCCCCTGATGGCGCGCTGGGATGACCGTGTGATCCTTTCCTTTCCACTGGTGGCCATTCTGCAGCGCTTTGATGTCCCAATCGAGGGCATCCGGGTTGATGTCGGCAGTCATCTTCAAGCCACCAAGGAAGGGGCACGCATTCCGATCGATGAATTCGGTCGGCTCGACTTGAAGTTGGACCAGCAAACAGAAACTGAGTTGCTCGCTGAAGATCTGATCGACGCGGAAATGGGCAGCCCTGACCTGCCCCACTTGGGTAAGGTCATCCTGTGTGATTTCCGCAGTCATGCCGACATCACTAGCCGCGACTTCAACCGGGCGATCATTCCTGGCATCAACAAAATCCTCTCAGGAGGCGATCGGACTGAAGCCAAGGCCTTGAAGTTTTCCAGGATCAGCAGCGTGCTGGAAATGTCATTTCTGCTGATAATGGCGCTTGGCCTTTCGGTCACCAGTCAGCTCACCCGCCGCACGCACAGCCTGGTTTGTTTGGTGGCTATTCCTGCCTGCCTGCTGGGTCTATGGATTGGCGCCCAAAACGGCCTGTGGCTTCCAGGCGTGGCCATGTTGGCTACGGTTATCACAGCGTGGCTCAGCTCCTTCGCCTGGGGACAGGACCGCAAGCGCACGACCTCCATGCCTCGGCTCGATCGCTTGGAATTCGATGCCGCTGCGACGTCATCCGCCAAAACCCAACCTGCTCCCGACAAACCCGAAGAGGAGCAGGATTACGCCTTGGCCCCGAAGGACGCTGGCATAGACTCCAAGCATGAATCCGACTGACAAAGCCGCTGCCCTCATCGAGGCCCTGCCCTATCTGCAGGACTTTCGCGGTAAGACCTTCCTCATCAAGATGGGGGGCTCTGCCATGGAGGATCCGGATCTGGTGGCTCAGGTCATGCGCGACATCGTCTTTCTCGAGGTCGCCGGCATCAACCCCATCGTCGTACACGGTGGCGGCAAGGCCATCTCAGCCGCCATGGAGAAGGCCGGTCTGGAAGCGAAGTTTGTCGGCGGCTTCCGCGTCACCACGCCAGAAGCCATCGACATTGTCAGCAAAGTGCTCTCCGAAGAGATCAATCCCAAGTTGGTGAAAATGATCCGTGACTATGGAGGCAAGGCTGTGGGCATTCCGGGCACCGACGTCTTCCTTGGTGAGCGTATCCAGGGCACCGATGATAACGGCGAGAAGGTCGACATCGGTCGGGTCGGTGAAGTCGTCGGCTGCCAACTCGGTCACACGGGCAGCGCCCACCAAGCCGCCATTGTTCCAGTGATTTCCCCGTTGGCATCAGAGCTCTCCACCGGAAAGCCGCTCAACATCAATGCTGACCTCGCTGCTGCAGCGCTGGCTAAGGAGCTCAAGGTATCCAAGTTAGTCTATCTTTCCGATGTTCCCGGCCTTCTTGCCGATGCCAAGAATCCCGACACCTTGATCCACTCCGTCAACCGCGAGGAAGCCAAGGGACTGATTGATGACGGCACCATTTCGGGCGGCATGATTCCCAAGATCAACAGTGCTATCGACGCTCTGGATGCCGGCGTGCGTAAGGTTCACTTTGTGGATGGTCGCCTTCCCCACGCCCTGCTGCTCGAGATCTTCACCACCAGCGGCATCGGCACCGAGGTCGTCAGATAACTTCCGAGCATCATGGTCCGGGTTGCCTGCGTTCAGTATGAGATGCGAAAGATCGCAGGCTTTGAGGCATTCGTTAACAAGGTGACGACTCAGGTGAAGACTGCTGCCACCCAGAAGGCTGACTTCGTACTCTTCCCCGAGTTCTTCTCGGTGCAACTGCTCTCCAGTTTCGGTGACATCACCGATCGCGAAGGCATTCAGAAGATCGCGCGCGAATTCACCACACCCTTCATCGAGCTATTCTCTGCTCTGGCCAAGGAACATAGCCTGCACATCATCGCTGGCAGTCATCCTGTGGATGAGAACGGCAAGATCTTCAACAAGAGCTTCATCTTTGACCCCGAAGGTGAGCACATCACCCAATCCAAACTTCAGATCACGCCCTTTGAGCGAAATGATTGGGATATCCTCGGCGGCGACGAGCTGGCCGTGATCAAAACACCTAAAGCAACCATCGGTGTGCAGATCTGCTACGACGTCGAGTTCCCTGCCGCCTCACAGCTACTAGCGGACGAAGGCATCGACATCCTCTTTGTTCCCTACTGCACCGACGACCGCCAAGGCATGCTCCGCGTACGCTACTGCTGTCAGGCTCGGGCGGTGGAACATCAACTGTATGTGGCCACTGCAGGTTTGATCGGCGCACTGCCAAACATTGATTCGATGAACGCACACGATGCACAGACTGCAGTGTTTACACCCTCGGATCAGGGCTTTGCCGAGGAAGGCATCGCGGCCATCGCCAACCCCAATATCGAGACCATCCTCTTCGCGGATCTCGACATCGAGGCGCTCCACCATGCCCGCGACAAGGGCACGGTCACCCCGCAGAAGGACCAGCGCAGGGACCTGCTCAAGGTCGTGGCAGAGTCAGGGTTGCAAGTGACTTTGCATCCCTGACAGTCGAATCAGGACAAAAAAGAGCCCCGCACCATGTTTCCATGATGCGGGGCAAATACCTGGCGACGACCTACTCTCACAGGGCCTATCGCCCCACTACCATCGGCGCTGCAGCGTTTCACTTCCGGGTTCGGGATGGGACCGGGTGGTTCCAC
>CAZIPY010000034.1:0-22530 GCA_964541125.1 uncultured Luteolibacter sp.
CTCTACGTACTGGGCCATGAACTGACCCACGCCATCTTCGTACTGCTTCATCGCGGTCGGGTTTCGGACATCCACGTCAGCAGCACCGGTGGTTACATCACCACCAACAAGACCAACCTGCTGATCGCGCTCTCCCCCTACTTCGTGCCCTTCTGGTCTTTGGTCTTTGGCGCCATCTACGTCGCGGCCCGCCTAATCTGGAAACTGGACGGCAACTGGGACCTGGCCTTCTACGCCCTCATTGGCAGCACCTGGAGTTTCCACATGCTCTGGACCCTATGGATGATTCCCCGCGATCAGCCCGACCTGCGCGAAAACGGCACCTTCCTCTCACTGGTCATCATCTACCTCGCCAACCTGCTGCTCCTCGTCCTCCTGCTCTGCGCCGCCCACGACCACCCGCTCAGTTCAGCCAAAGCCTTCGGCATGGACTGGATGCGCAATGCCGTGCTGACCGGAGATGCCGTGATGCGCTGGCTCGAGGAGATCGCTTCCATGCTACGCGGCCGCATCCCCCTTTGATTTTCTGCATTGCCAGTGGCAGGTGAGCTCGCAAATGCTCGCACCCCAATGATCGACCTAGACTCCAACGCGACCACGGCCCTGTTGCCGGAAGTGCTGGACGCCATGCTGCCATGGTTGAGGGATCAGCACGCCAACCCGTCAGGTTCCTACGGCGCAGCGAAGAAAGCGCGGCAGGCAATCGATGATGCCCGTGCGCAAGTCGCCGAACTGATCGGAGCCCAAGCTGAAGAAATCGTCTTCACCAGTGGTGGCACCGAGAGCATCAACACCGCTCTGCATTCCCTGCACGCGCTGACCAAGCCCGATGCGCCTGCTCTCACCAGCGCCATTGAACACAGCGCCGTGTTGCGTTGCCTCGATGCCCTGCCTCGTGAAGTTCACCACCTACCGGTCAACCCACAGGGTAGACTCGAAACCGACGCCCTGCAGGCCGCCGCCACTGATGCAGCCTTCATCTCCCTAATGGCCGCCAACAATGAGACGGGAGTGCTTCAGCCCTTGCCCGCAGCGATTGAGGCCGCTCAAAACGCCGGCATCCCCATCCACACTGATGCGATCCAAGCCATCGGCAAGATCCCCTTCAGCATCGCCGATCACCCGGTTGACCTCCTCTCCATGTCCGCCCACAAGTTTCATGGGCCCAAAGGCATCGGCGCACTCTACGTCCGCAAGAACCTGAACTTTGAACCGATGCTCCGCGGCGGTGGTCAGGAAGACGGACGCCGCAGCGGCACCGAAAATACCGCGGCTATCGTCGGCATGGGAGCAGCCGCTATGGCCTCCAAACGTGAACTGGAAGGTGGCCTGACACTGCGCCTGTCTGAAATGCGCGACGCCTTTGAGAAAGAAGTCACGGACTCACTGGATGGCGTGCATTGCAACGGTGATCCTGAGCATCGACTCCCCAACACCTGCCACCTTTCCTTCGATGGCTGTGAGGCTGCCGGCCTGCTCATCCTTCTCGACGAAGCTGGCATCCAATGCTCCGCAGGATCGGCCTGCATGACTGGCAAACAGAAACCCTCTCATGTCCAGCTAGCCATGGGCATTGATGAAACACGCGCCAAGAGCAGTCTGCGATTTGGCTTCTCGAAAATGAGCCGCATGGAGGACGTTTCTCCCGCAAGCCAGGCCGTCATCAAGGCCGTCAACAAACTGCGAGGCATTCAGGGCAGCGGTGTGGGACCTGTCAGCGTTTATACGCCTTAGGTCGTGCTTGCGCCTTATTCGTTGCCCTTCTTCTGGAGCTTCATGTCGTTATCGATGCGCGTCACTCCCCTGCCGGCGAAATCCTTAACCTCACTGTCTGCGTCTTGGGTGAATGGCTGAACCAGCGACTTGCGCCAAGGAGCGCTCATGATCACGGCCGCATTGATGAAGGCCATCTTCTCACGGGTGGTGGTCACCTCCTGGCGGATGCTATTCCACATGGTCTTGGCAGCATCCTCGTTCTTGAGAGATTCTTCAAGGGAGGCAACGGTGAGCGCCGCCTTGAGGACAGACGCACGCACAGTGGCATCGGATTGAGTGCTCATGTATTCCATCAGAGGAGCAACGGCCTTGCCGTCCTTCCATTTGGAGAGGGCGGAGATCGCAGCCATACGAGCCCCGCGTTCTTCGCTATCCAGCGCCTTGCGAATTTCCTTGAGAGCACTGTCGGTGCTGCACTTACCCAACAGGCGAATCAGCGCAAATTGGACATTGGGATCCTTGGTGCGACCATACGCAGTACCAATCTTGGTCGCAATCGAATCGCGAACGGCACTATTGTCGATGATGTATCCCAAGTTGCGACCAGCCTCCGACAGAATGGTGCTTTTCTTGGTGGTTGTGATGATCTTGAGATACTCGTCGACATTGCCAGGTTTACCGAGCGCGTAGGCAGCTCGGAAACAGGCCACGGCAGCTGCATCGTCTGTGGTCTCGGCGGCGTAGTCTAGCAACAGTGGCAGCATCTCCGGATTGGCCCGGTCCCGAAGCACTTCTCCAATCAGCGTGCTCCGCACTTCAGTCAGTATATTCTCCCCCTTGGTGAAGTTTAGGATGGAGATATCATAGTTCTTACCTTCCGGGGCCTTGGCCTTTTTGAGGGTGTCGTAGTATTGCTGGCGATCCTCGATGGCCCCGCTGTAGGCGATGGTTTCCAGAATCAGATCCAGATCCGCAGGACTCATGGGCACCTCGTTGGTATCCCCAGCAGCCGCTTGCAGCAATTGATTGAGGCGTTGGCTGGCTTTGTTCTGCTTGCTGCGATCCAGTAGGATCATGCCAGTGATGATGATCGCAATGCCGAGCACCACACCAATCATCGCCTTGGCGGCGGTCGACATGGGCGGCTTTGGCGGCTTGGCAATGGCCGCGACCTTGGGTGTTTCAGAATCCTGCTCCTCTTGGCCTTCCGGAGTGACCTGCCGGGTCGGCGTTACGCTGAGGGGACTGGTGGTGGTGCCCAGGGAACCGGTCGTGCCAAGTGGCGAGGTCGGGGTCAGTTGGCCGGTGGGTTGAGCCTTTGCCACCTGCACGGTGGTTGCCTTAGCCGGCGGTGGAGGCTCTTCCTCTTCAATGACATCTTCGAAGACGGCCATGTCCTCAACGCTCTCGGCATCACCGGGCGGCTTGAGCGGCACACCGCGAATGGGTTCCGGTGCATCTGGATCTCCGGCGTCCTGTCCGGGAATGATGAATTTCGGTCCTGCCTTCTTCGGGCGGCCGATACTCATCTCCGGATTGGACTGGCGGTTGTTCTGCAGGAACACCGCAAGAGCTTCACGTGCCGATTGCGGGCGATCTTCGCGCTCGCGATTGATCTGCCACATCACCCAGTCACACACCCAGATCGGCACATCCGCACGGATGTCCTGAATGGGAGTGACCGTGTGGTTGAGGTGGGCGTTCATCACCTCTTCACCGTCGTAACCCATGAAGGGGTACTTGCCGGTCAGACATTGATAGTAGACGCAGCCCATCGAGTAGAGGTCGGAACGTGCATCTAGCACCTCACGCTCGAACTGCTCGGGCGGCATGAAGAAGATCGAACCGAAGACCGTCTCGATCGTCGCAAGTTCTTCTGCGTTCTGGTTTTGCGCCAGCATCGCCAAACCGAAGTCCACGATCTTCACTTGGAACTTACCCGAAGGCAACCAGCGCAACATCAGGTTGGGCGGCTTGAGATCCGAGTGAATCATGTTGAGCTCTTGCGCAGCAATCAGGGCCTCCTGAGTTTGCATCGCGAGTTCACGGAAATCTTTCCAAGTCAAAGGCTCGGTCTCGATGATGTCATCAAGGGTGCGACCCTCAATGAGTTCCATCACGACGTAGGGTCCGTCTTCATCCGTTCCCACATCGTAAACCGTTACAATGTGAGGATGTTGCAATGAAGCCAATGCACCGGCTTCCGCCGCAAGTTGCTTGGTAGCCTCCTCCTGAACCGTGGGATCATCGGGGTTGGTGAGAATGCGTTTGATCGCAACCTCGCGCTTCATCTTCAAGTCGAAGCCGCGGTACACGGTGCCGAGACCACCGGCCCCGATTTTTCCGCGAATTTCGTAACGGTCTTCCATGATGAAGGTTGGGGCAAGATTGGCTATCCTAGCACCCCCCTGTAAACCTCAAAAAACACCCAATTCGCGGGGGTTTTTTCAGCTTGCAGCCTTGGCAAATCTCAACTCGCCGCCTTGGCGAGGCGCTCCCTCCGATAGACCGTGGGAGACTGACCCACAATGCGGGCGAAACTGCGGTTGAATTGGGACAGCGACTGATAGCCGACCATGAAGGCGATCTCGGAGATGCGCTCCTCCGGCTTGAGGAGCTCACGCTTGGCCCAATCGATGCGGCAGCGATTGACGTAATCGGTCAGGGTCAACCCCGAAGAATCCTTGAAAAGACGGCAAAAATGGGACTCTGAGAGCCCTGCCTGACGGGCCACTTCGCCCAAGGGCAGGGGCTGATCCAGGTTTTCGTGGATGAAGCGTTTGGCCTTGGCAATAGCCGCCGGCTCGCTGCCCTCCTCGATGATGCTGAGGGATTCAGCATGGGAGCTGAGCTGTTCGGCAAAGGTCTCCAGAAGCGTCACCATGCTCTGATAGCGCTCCGGCTCCACATGACGGGTGTGCATGTAGGCCTTACTGAGCGTATTTTGCTGCGATTGGCTGAGAGTTTTTCGTCCGAGAACCCCCAAAATCTTGTCAAATTGCTCCTCACTGGGCAATTGGCTGAACACTTGCCCGGTCTTGAGATAACCGATCACCGAGGCGCCCAGCTTGACCGGAACGGCCGTGGCGCGCAGCCCAGCAAAGCAATGACAGCTGGCGGGTCCCTTGACCTCGGCCTCCTTCATCAGGCGGCGGTTGGTGTCCACACAGGCGGCACAAGCAGCCTCACACAGATTCAAAGCCTCACAAAAGGGGCTGCGGTTGATGCTCTGGTCATCGAGGCACCAGCCGTCAGGATCCGAGCCCACCAGACGCAGCGGAAGGCCCGTGGCAGTTCGGAAGGCATCCTGATACATCTTATAGCGCTCGGAAACAGAGATGCGCTGCAGCAGGGAATGCTCGAACTCTTTCTGAGGTTGGGTTTCCATCGATAAGGGGGGAAGGAGCTGATCCATGCTCGGATCGCGACGAAACCTACAAAGGGCATCGGGCAAGATCAAGTCAGACAGGTCTTTTTTGCCTTAGGATCTGGACCACCAGAAGAATCGAAACCACCGAACTCAGGGGCATCAGGACGGCCGCCAGCAGCGGGCTCATCTTACCAGTCATGGAAACCGCCACGGTCACCAAGTTGTATATCAGGGCGAAGGCGAAGGCCGCCCGAACCGCATTCGCCCTCGAACGACTCACCTCCAACAGACGGGCAATGAATTCCAAGCCGGATCCGAGAGTGAAGAAATCCGCCTTTGCCTCCAGCAGACTGCGATCCACCACCGGGGTTCCCGTGACCCAGGCGGCATCAAAGGCGAGCGAATCGTTGGCTCCATCTCCCAGGAACAAGGTGTCCCGTTGGTCGAGACCCGCGACCCGGTCCGCCTTGTCCTGCGGACTGAGTCCGCCATGGGCCCGATCGGCCGGCAACTCCAGCACCTCCGCCATGCGGGCGACCTTGTCCGAGTGATCTCCGGAGAGAATGTGTAGGGCAAAGCCTCGGCGATTCAGCCATTGCAGCAAACTCTGAGTACCGGGCCGCAAAGATTCACGAAAATGGAAGGAGGCCACAAGCTCACCAGCCTTCCTCAGTTCGGTCGCACCCCCCTCACCTGCCGCTTGCCCGGGTACCCACCCGGCCTTGCCGAGGCTCCATGACCCCCAGACCACGCCCAATCCGGGATGCTCTTCGATCCTGCCCTTGGCCTCAGTGGACAAGAGGCTTTGCCCCCTGGCGCCAAGCGCCTCCAGCAAGGCTCGCGAAATCGGGTGCAGCGAACCCTGAGTCAGTCTCGCGAGAGCGCCGGCCTGTTCATCATCCAGCTTGGTCACCGCATCGGGATCTTCCAACACCGGCCGCTCCAAAGTCAGCGTGCCGGTCTTGTCAAAGATGAGCTGCTTCACCTGACCCAGCCTCGACCACAGTGAAGCGCTTCTCACAAAAACTCCATGGCGCTCCATCGACGTTGCGGCCAGATCATCGGCCAGTGGAATCGCCAGACCGAGCGCACAGGGACAAGACACCACGAAGATGGAAATCATCGCCTGCAATCCGATCTGCCAATTGCCGACAGAGGCTCCTCCCACCACCCAACCCATGCTCCAAGCAATGGCCGTGCCCACCCCCATCAGGATGACAATCACCAGATAGAACCGCAGCACCTTCTCCAACATCGGGCTGCTGCGGTCGCCCCATTCGTTGGCTGTAAGTTTGGACAACAGCGAACTCGACCAATCCTCTCCGGCCTCAACCACCACCGACTGGCGACTGAGCAAAATCGCTCCACCCGGAAGTCGACTCCCGGCCTCGTGGCGAACCGGATCGGCCTCACCATGAATCCATTCCAATGAGAAGTCAGCCTCCCCCTCGGCCAGCACGCCACTCACTGGCAAGGCCTGTCCGGGCTCCAACTTGAAGCGCAGGCCTGGTTTCAGGGAATCTCTTCCAAATTGCTCACCATCAACGGATTCCAGAGTCTCAGGAACCGGCTGCGCCCGACTCAGGCGCTTGCGATTTCGATCCACGGCTGTCGTCTGCAAGGTGCGTCCGGCGAGCATCAGAAACACAAAGACCGAAACAAAATCGAAATACATCAGGCGCTCGTAGCCGATGGACCAACCCACGAGTGATCCGATGTAGGCCGCAATCAAACCCAGACCAATCGGCAGGTCGATATGCAGCGAACGCGCTTTGAGCGCCTTCCATGCCCGATCGATAAAGTAGCCACCTCCAACCAACATGGAAAGCGTGGCTGAGAGTAAGGCGATCATGCGGAACAGTTCGGCAAACTCAAAGTCCTTGGGCATGCCAAGATAGACCGGTAGGGAAAAAGCCATGGTGTTGAGCGCGAATGCTCCGCAAAGGCCGAGACGCGCGATCAACTGACGCCGTTCGTGATCGCCACCACCTTGCGATGACGGACATGCCACGTAGCCGAACTGACAGAGCTCGCGCAGAAAGCCTTCAATGTCGCATTCGCCCGCCTGCCATTCCAACTGCATGCGCCCCTGTGATGGACTGGCCACCGCTCGCACGCCACCCTCGCAGCGCTCGAAGAGTTTCTCGATCAACCATACGCAACCCACACAGGAAATCCCCTCCAAGCCGACCACGAGTTTGGCTGTGCTTCCATTCGCATCGTCCTCGGCTTCTTTCAAAAGCGCCTCAAGCCAGGCAAAATCGTGCTCCTCGAAGGGCCGGCTTCGCACGGGGGCCACGGCCAAGCCCTGCTTCAGATCATAGAACTGCTCAAAACCCTGCTCGTCGATGAGCTCAGCCACATATTCGCAACCTTTGCAGCAGAACTTCTCCAAACCCTTGCGGGGGGAGAACTCGGTTCCGCAATGCTCACACTTGGCCATGTGGGTGGATGGTCAATGAATTCACGCTCACGGACTATGCAAATCCACCGAAATTAACGGCGTCTGTAGCGGCGGTCTATGACCGTCGAAACGCTGCTTTGACGATGCTCGACGGTCATAGACCGCCGCTACAGCTCCGATTCAGTCGGAGCAACGAAGCACAAAAAACCATGAACTAAGAACGGGCGCCTACGGGGCCCCAAACACCTCATCAAAGAAGGCCTTCATGGCGATCCATGAGCGCTTGTCAGCCACTTCATCATAGGCCGCACCCTTGCTCGGATCGTTACCTGCATGCGGCTGGGTGAAGCTGTGAACCACATTGGGACCATAGAGGACCACCTGACAGTCGGCCTTGGCAGTTTCCATCTCCTTCTGCAGGCCGGCGACATCAGAAGGCGGTGAATAGGGATCCGCATGGCCATGCAGCACGAGGATCTTCGCCATCTGCCCTTTGCCTCCCTTCATCTCGAAACCCTCGGCCGGCGAAAGCCCACCGTGGAAGGAGACCACGCCGTGCACCGAAGCGCCCATGCGTGCCAGTTCAAGCGCCCCGGTTCCTCCGAAGCAGTAGCCGATGGCGGCCACCTTGGTGGTGTCGGTGCGTTCATCCTTAAGTAAGACGTCGAGCCCGGCTTCGAGACGTTCACGGAATAGTTTGCGGTCGCCTTTGAATTTGCCCGCCATCTTGCCCGACTCCTTGGGGGCCGGTGGGCGCACACCCTTACCATAAATATCCAAAGCGAAAACGTTGTAGCCGAGAGCGGCGATCTCCCGTGCCCGCCGCTTTTCATAATCACTGAGCCCTGTCCATTGGTGCACGATCAGCACCGCCGGGCGCTTACCTTTCACCGCATCGTCATAGGCGTGCCAGCCCTCGAAGGTTAAATCGCCCTGCTTGTAATCCACTGACCTCGAATGTATCGCCTTACCACCGGAAATTTCATATTCAGCCTCAGCTTTAACGGCAACCAGTGAGGAGAGCAATGCAAGTGCGGCAAGAGTCGTTTTCATGATCGCAAAATAAGTGGCATTTCGGTTTCGTCAATCCATGGACGCCGCCATCGCCAAAAGACAGCACCTGCTTGATGAGCAGACCGATGCCCTGCGCCTAGTCGATGGGGCTGGCGATGGTGTGCCCGGCGTCATCCTCGAGACCTTCGCCGATCGCTGGTTGGTCTCGACCACTGGCGCCAAGCTACCCGATGACCTGCGCCGCTGGCTAGATACCCAAAACAAGACCACTGGAAAGCCCACTTATTGGAAGCGCCTCGACCAACATCAGAAGGAATCCCCCACCCATCTCTGCGGCCCGGAACAGAACGAGCCATTCCTCGCCAAAGAGAACGGCGTTCAATTCGAGATCTCATTCCAGTCCGGCTACTCACAGGGCATCTTCCTCGATCAGCGCGACAACCGCGCCGAAGTCATGCGTCGCATGAGTGAGGGCCAGACGCTCCTCAACACTTTCGCCTACACCGGAGTCTTCTCATCGGCCGCCGCCAAGTCGGGCGCCATCACCACCACCCTCGACCTCTCCCAGCCCTACCTCGACTGGGCCAAGCGCAATCTTGAGCACAACGGCATCGATCCCGCGAATCACTACTTCTGCAAGGGCGACACCTTCCACTGGCTCAAACGCTTCGCTAAACAGGGCAGACAGTTCGATGGCATCATCCTCGATCCCCCCACCTTCTCACGCGACGACAAGGGCAAGGTCTTCCGAGTGGAGAAGAACTACGATGAACTCGCCGCTCTAGCTACCGAATGCCTTGCGCCCGGCGGTTGGATGCTCTGCTGTACCAACTTCCGCGGCCAGTCACCGCGTGAGTTCGAACAACTTGTCTGCTCCAAGCTCCCCCGCCCCATGAAGGCCAACCACGCAGACATGCCGGAGGAATACACCGACACCCCCTACCTCAAGAGTTTGTGGTTGGAACTGTAGCGGCGGTCTATGACCGTCGAAACGCTGCCCAGATGACTTCCGACGGTCATAGACCGCCGCTACAGATGTATAGCCGTCCCTGCCGCCTTCTCAGCTGTTTCCCACCCGGTAAATTGATCGCCGGATCGCTCTTGGCATCCATCAATCCCAATGCCCTATCCAACAGGTCGCGACTGATGCCGGCGATCTCATGGGATTCCAGATAAGCTTTAATCGCCTGACGCTGCAGGACCACATGCAGTTTGCGCAAGGTCGGCAGGTGCAGGCGTCCCTGAGGGTCGATTACCTTGGCCTGATCGACCGAGGCATCGATGAAATCCGTGAACTCGGCTGCATCCGCCGCACCACGCGATAGCGCAGCGGCAAGATCACGCCCCCCAATCTCGTCGAGAAGTGGCATCACTTCATTTCGCAGTCGGTTGCGCACGGCAATGGGCTCTGCATTGCTGGCATCCTCGCGCCAGTCGAAGCCACGATCCATCAGCCAGGCCATCAAGTCGACCTTGCGCACTGAAAGCAGGGGCCGGATCAGGGTCAGGCGTTTTCGCCCCACAGTAATCTCCTGCTCTTCGCTCATGCCCTTCAGTCCATGCGAACCCCGCATGAGGTTCCACAGCACCGTCTCGGCCTGATCCTCGGTGTGATGAGCAAGCAGAACACGCTCGCAGCGATGTTCACGCGCGCAATGGGCGTAGAAGGCGTGACGCGCGTGGCGAGCTGACGTCTCCAGAGACTCTCGCTGCGACTTCATCAATTGCCTCACGTCGGCAGTCGCCCCTTCAAACATCAATCCGTGTTGACCTGCCAACTTGGCCACCCACTTCGCATCCGCCGTCGACGACCGGCCACGTAGGCGATGATCCAAATGGCACACCACCAGATTTTTGAAGCCCGCTTCCACTAGCAGGTGCAGCAGCGCCACCGAATCCGCACCACCCGACACCGCCACTAGATAGCGGCGGCGCTTCGAGGCCTGCTTCAGCCATGGGATCTCCAGCGGGTGCACTTGCAAAGCATGAACGAACTATCCCTATGCACGAAGCACCTTCTTACCCACAATCTTCAAGACCACGGCCACCACAATCAACGCACTAAAGCCACCGAGAATAAAGCCGATGCGACCATCCCCTACTCCGGCGCCAGTCAGCACCATGCCGCAAGCGATTGAGCCAGAGCAGGCCAGCGACACCCAGAGGTAGCGGAAAAAGGAGATCCCCACAAAACCGAGTAGGTAACTCTGAATGAAGAGCGGGAAGCCCGGGGTCAGGCGCACGATCAACAACCACTTCATCTCATTCTCGGCAGCCACCGTCGGCACCTCGACCTTGGCCTTTTCAAACATCCACTGGACCAAGCTCCTGCCCGGCTTACGACCGACCCAATAGGTCCAGACCAGGTTCAGCTCCAAAGCCACCAAACAACCGAAACAAACCAGAATAGGATGTTTATGGAAAACGACTCCCGCCAACAGCATCACCGGCGAAATCGGTGCCGGAAAACCCGGCAGAATCACGATGGCCACGAAGAGCAGCCAAGGGCGGTGCCTCATGAACTCCTCGAGAGATTTCCAGGCCGCCTTCGCATCCTCCGGCCCATAACCCATCCCCCAAACCGCAAGAGCCAGACATATCCCCGCCGCCGCACACACCAGCGCCAAGCGATGGAAGCGGCGATCAGTGAGCACTTTCTTCAAATCCACGGGTTTAGGACTAGCTCCCCGCCGAGGATGCCGCAAGACAGCAAAAACATCCTATAACACCATCATTCGCCTCGCAGAGGCTCAGAGAACAAAGACTAGAGACCCAAAGGCAAAGGAGGAAGCTTTGACCCCTCGAGGCCCAGACCTTATGAAGGCAGGCAGCCATGAACGAAACGGACTCATACGACTACCTCATCGTCGGCGCCGGCATTTCCGGCCTGACCATGGCGCAGCGTCTCTGCACCGAGTCCAAGGCCCGCTGCCTGATGGTCGACAAGCGCGATCACATTGGGGGCAACTGCCGGGATTACCACGATGAGCACGGCGTTCTGATTCATCAATACGGCCCTCACTATTTCCGAACCAACTCCGACCGCGTTCGTGAATACCTCTCTCAGTTCACTGAATGGCATCCCGCCAACTACGAGATCAAATCTTGGACCGACGGCCGCTACTGGAGCTTCCCCATCAACCTCAACACCTTCGAAGAATTCATCGGCCGGCCTTCCACCAGTGAAGAGATGATTGCCTGGCTCGAAGAGCACCGCATCCCCTACGACGATCCAAAAAACTCCGAGGAGGTCATTCTCAACAAGGTTGGTCGAGAGCTCTACGAGAAATTCTACCTCGGCTACACCCACAAGCAATGGCAGCGCCACCCCCGTGAACTCGATCCCTCCGTCTGTGGCCGCGTACCCATCCGCACCAACCGAGATAACAGCTGCCTCCACGAATCCTTCCAAGCGCTACCCAAGGATGGCTACAGCGCCATGTTCGATCGCATGATCGAAAACTGCGGCGATCGACTCGAGATTCGCCTCAAGACCGACTACCGAAGTCTTGGTGATTCCGTTCAGTGGAAGCACATGATCTATACGGGTCCCATCGATTCTTACTTCGAATACTCTCACGGCCGACTACCTTATCGCTCGCTCCGCTTCGAGAATCAGTCCTTCACTCCGGAGCAACTCGAAGATCTGCATCCAGAGCCAAACGAAGCGAACCAGAAACTCGGCTTCTATCAACCTGCTCTCCAGGTCAACTACCCCAACGATCACGACTACACCCGCATCGTCGAGCTCAAGCACGCCACCGGTCAGGACTGCCCCAACACCACCATCGTTCGCGAGTACCCCGCCGACTACGATGGCAACAACGAGCCCTACTACCCCGTCCTCAACGACGACTCCAAAACGCTCCGCGACACCTACCTAAAGCTCGCCGAACAAGAACCCAAGGTTACCTTTATCGGCCGCCTCGCCACCTTTCGTTATTACAACATGGACCAGGTTGTGGGCCTAGCTCTGGCCGAGGCAACTCGTTTAATTACAAAGCCTTAGGCGCAATCGAGGCACCAGATGAGATATCACGAAGAACCACAAAACCAAGACAGCTTGAATTGTTCATTTTTTCTTGAACAAAAAGCCTGATCATCAATACTCATCCCAATGCCCCAATCGGGACATTCAGCCAAAAAACACCCCGGGTTTGGGCCATTTCTGCCCACAACCAATGGCGGAGGCTTGGGTAAGCCATGCGGCTCATCGTGTAACCCTCATCCAATCATAAAATGACACTTACACTCCAGTTAGCCCCAGCATGAAGCCACTCACCAGGATTCTGAACGGAATTACCCTGAACCTGCCGAAATACCCTTTCTTCGCAGGAAAAAGAACTCCAATTGGAGAGGTCCGTTCTCTGATCAAAGCCTTGCATCCCATGTCAACTAACATCCCACTCATTCGGTTGGGACCAAAAGAGGATGGCGGTTATCTTGTGCCCGATGATCTCGAAGGTGTAACTTGTTGTTTCTCTCCGGGAGTCTACGAAGTATCGGGCTTTGAAAAGGATTGCGCGCAACGCGGCATGGACATCCACATGGCGGACGCGTCCGTTAATAAACCCGCTGAGGATGATGAGCGGTTTCACTTTCGTAAAAGCTATATTGGTTCGTACGAGCACGATAAATTCATCACCATGGAACAATGGGTCATGGATGCCGGCGACAAGAGTGATGATGACTGGATCCTCCAGATAGACATTGAAGGATGGGAATACGAGGTCCTTCTCAACATGCATGCCGATCTGATCAACAAGTTTAGAATCATCGTGATTGAAATGCACTCCTTGGATCAGCTCTTTGAATCCAGGTTCTTCAGCATCGCGAACTCTGCATTCAGGAAGTTACTAGCCAATCACACCTGCGTTCACATCCACCCAAATAACAATGGCCATGTTCAGACCTGCCACGGGTTATCAATTCCGTCGCTGATGGAGTTCACTTTCATCCGCAACGATCGCATCGAGTTCAGCAACCCAACTTCAATATTCCCCCACACATTGGATGCTGACAATATGATCGGGGAAAAAAGCATCATTCTTCCTAGATGCTGGTTTGGTTAAATTTTGAGCTCACATGAGATTACCAAGGATATCCTCATGGCCATAGTGTATTTCAATCCAGCTGATTAGTAAGGGTGATTGGTCGCGTAAAAAAGGCTCTATCGAGAGTCTATAAAAGCAGGGGGGCACGCAACTCTGCAGCATCTTACTTCGCATTTGGTTCAAACATCTTGTGGGGTCTGGTCACCATTCCATTGGCCGTCAAATATTTGGACAAGGAGGAAATCGGCCTGTGGGCTATCGTGAGCACCTTTGTCGCCTACCTCTCATGGATGGATCTTGGGATAAGCCGATCTACTGGTCGCCTCGTGGCCCCTGCCGTAACCAGTAGCAATAACGACGAGTTAAACCAATGGTGGTCACTCATCAAGACGACCCTATGTTTACAGGCAATCCTATTAATTGTTTTAGGCGCATTAATCATTCCATCAATTCCAACATTGATAGGGGTGGATCATAAGTTGGTGAGTGAAGCCATACAGCTACTTTATGGCGCTTGCATCATCACCGCTGTCGCCTTGCCCATCAAATCTCATATGGGATTACTTACGGCACAAGACCGATACCACTGGATCCCGATGATCGAGGCGGCATCTCTATGGGTTAACCTGATTGTTTTTTACATCATGCTCACAAGTGGGCATGGTACCTCATCCTATCTTGCAGCTCTGGCCTCCGGACAATTCTTACTGATCACCAGCTATTGCATCATCATCCGAATTGGCCCCCATCGACCCAAATGGCATGCAGGTGGCATCAGCTGGAAACGATTCAAATACATGTTTTGTTATAGCGGCAATCATGCCCTCGCGGGAATCTCGGATACGATCACCAGAACCTTGCCGAATGTGATAATAGGCCGGCTTGCTGGACTCTCAATGATTCCAAATTATAACTTTTCTTCGAAGGCCCCTATGCTTGGATCCCAAGTAATCTGCAGAACATATTACTCTTTTTTTCCCGGTCTCCAGAATCAGTATGTTTCAGGCCAAAAAGGCAAATTTGAAAATAAGTTCGAAGCCATGGGAGTTATGACTGTTGGACTATGTACCATTGGAGCAGGCATCGTGCTGTTGGGCAACAGGAGCCTTGTAACATTATTGAGCGCTGAATCCTTCTATGCAGGGCATGCCGCTGACCTGTGGTTCGCTATTACAGCAATAGCATACCCCACTGCGGACATCTACCGAAGCCTAATGACCATTTCAGGAAACATGCGCAATTACGGCTTAATCTCTCTACTGAAATGCCTCTTGGCTGCACTCTTGGGCATCTACATGTGGTATATTTTTGAGCTCAGCGGTATCGCATTTACATTTGCTGTGATATACCTTGTTGATGGCACTTATAGCTACATATACGGCATTAAAAATTGCAAGCTGTCAGGCAAGGGCCCAGCATTGAGAATTCTTCTACAGGCGGTTGCTGCAATTATAATTACTGCAGCCTGCTATTTCGTGATGGCTGGGATCAATCAACCACGCCACACATGTGTTCTCTGGGGCAAGGAAATTAGCATCATAAATCTCTACGAATCTATGTGTACTCTACCCATTTTCATCTTCGGTATTTATAACTGCATCAATGCGTTCATTAAGGGAATGAGGCAGCACAACAGCGCACAATAATCGACACAAATATTGGACATGCGAATACCCAAGATAAGCTCCATCAAGCATCGCCTAATAAGGATTTTCAAACATCCGGACAGCTTCCTCAAACACTCCAAAGGTGTGATCCATGTGGGTGCAAATAAGGGGCAAGAGGGAGCACACTATCACAAACTAGGACTCAATGTGTTGTGGATCGAGCCAATCCCCGAGGTATTCGATCAACTAAAATCAAACATCGGCAAATATGACAACCAGCATGCTATACAAGCACTGATTAGCGATAAAGACGATGAGCGATATGATTTTAATATCGCAAACAACGGTGGCGCATCTTCATCACTCCTTAAATTACATAAGCACGAGGAGATTTGGCCAGATGTTCAATTCTCCACGAGCATTGAAATGGCAAGCATCACACTTGAGACACTTTTCGATAAAAACGAAATGGATAAGGATCTATATGATACATTAATAATAGACACTCAAGGATCAGAGCTGAAGGTATTGCAGGGAGCAGGCTATATCCTCGATATGGTCAATCACATCAAAGTAGAAGCCGCGGATTTCGAAGCATATAAGAACTGTTGCCAAGTACAAGACATAAGAGATTTCCTGCAAGGCAGAAAATACAAACTAGCCAAAAAATATGAATTCATCCACAAGCCCGGAATTGGGTCATATTATGACTTGGTTTTCACGAGAACGACATAGGACTTCATTGATGCAGAATAATCTGCTGATGATAACTCAGGATATATATACGTGCACTGATGTACAGCATTCGGGCTGGATCTCGAACCAGACCATTATCGAGCATCATAGTTAAATTCATATGATACGCTATATATTCATATTAACCATTTGCATAGTCACTTTGTGTTCAATCCAATCGGTGGCACTCAAACTCTCCGGGGGCAGGACTTTAAAAAGTGAATCCAACTATCACTCTTCCATCGCCCGCATTCAAACTGCGACCAAAGACAACCCCGAAGTATTACTCTTAGGTTCCTCAATTACTGGTCGGCTCCCCGACAGAAGCCACGGCTTTGTAGGTATCGCCAATATGGGCTGCGATGGCGGATCGGCACTGGATACCCTACGCGCTATTCACCGTGGCGACCTGCCAACAGCACCCTTGCTGATTATTGAAGTAAACACACTTTCATTGGGCTTGAACGCCCAAAAATCAGAAGTATCGAGAGGCATCGGCTCTAACTGGTTCAAACTTGGCACCCATTTTGGACCTCTCAGTTCGACAGCTCGCCCATCAGCCTTTGCATATAGCATACTTTATCGTTGGAAGATTGGAAGCACACAGGGACCACTCACAGACATATTAGATACAACATCAAAACCTGAGATCTGCAATCGGGAATACAAACTATCATTTAAAGAAAGCAAGTTGGTAATAGAAATCTGCGGACTCATTACAGACTTACAAATGAAGGGCTGTGATACTCTTTTGGTTATGCTTCCAAAAGCACAAGAATCTGACTCACCCAATAACCGTATGGCCTCTACCATATCAAAGAGAAGTGGAGTTCCTTATTGGAATTTAGCCAGCGGGTTGGGGGATGACGCTATTCAATATTCGGACGGAGTCCACATGAGTCCTATGTCAGCTGCAAGTTGTATGCGCACCATTAAGGATCATATCGATTCAAGAAAATCAGCCCAAGAATAATATACGATGTTATTTAATTCCTGGGAATTTTTATGCCTTTTAGGGAGCACTTTTGGCCTCTATTATCTGCCGCTACATGGAAAACTCGGGAGAGTCTGGCAAGTCACAGTGCTGCTGATAGCCAGCGCTGTTTTCTATTCATGGAATGAACCAAAATTGCTTCTATTGCTTGCGAGTTCATGCCTCATCAATGCGATCTCGGTAGAGCGAATTCTCCATTGGAAATCTCATAGCAATGAGCAACAAATCATCCGTGCCAAGAGGTGGCTATTCTTTGCTGTAGCAACAAATCTGCTACTTCTAGTATTTTTTAAATATGCATCTTTCCTCTTCGGTTTACTACCCGGACAGTGGCTCAACCCCTCGGCACAATCATTTTTCAAAGAGATCCCACTACCTATCGGCATATCTTTCTACACCTTCCAAGGCATCAGCCTTTTGGTCGATACATGGCGTAGGGACATAAGTGAAGAAACGGCTAACAAATTGGCGTTCAGGGGTCGGAAACGAATTTCATCAATTCGAGACTCGGCATTTTATATTTCTTTTTTCCCTCAACTCGTGGCAGGGCCAATCGTCAAGGCGCATGAATTTGTTGACCAGATCGGAAGCAAATCTTGGCAATCTATCGATTGGGTTACAGTGCGCCGCTCATTGATCTGTGGATACTTTCTTAAGATCTTCATCGCGGACAATCTTGCAGAACAAACAGCCGTTCTTACCCTTGGAGCAGAGACTATTGCAAGAAGCAGCGCCATCAACCTACTTGCCCTTCTATATGGATACTCGATGCAAATCTTTGCCGACTTCGCTGGCTACTCACTGATTGCCATCGGCCTTGGTGCGCTATTTGGCTATAAACTCCCTACAAATTTTAATTACCCATATCTCTCAACAAGCATCACTGAATTTTGGAGACGTTGGCACCTCTCTCTTTCTTCCTGGCTCAGGGATTATCTATACTTTCCCCTTGGGGGTAACCGTAAGGGGCGAGGTCGTACCTACTTCAACCTGTTTCTGGTTATGTTTGTTGGCGGCCTATGGCACGGAGCTGCATGGAAATTTGCACTATGGGGATCGCTTCACGGAATCTTTCTAGCTGTAGAGCGTATGATGCGTGCCAACAGCGCAAACGAAAAAAAATGCAACATCGTGGTTCACCTATTGAAATGGTCAATCACCTTCAATCTTGTCACCTTCATGTGGCTTACATTCCTGATGCCAGATATGGCGAGTATTGAGGCATTTTTTAAAGCCATGCTCAATGGCTCTATGAGCATGTCAGGACCACCCTTATTCTCTCTACTTTTCTATGGGTCTGCAGTCTTCGTCTATCACGCTTGGGGCTGGTCTCAGGAGCACCTAGTTAATAAAGCTTCAAAATATTCAAAATCAGCCCTAGAGCCTACGACTCATGCATTGATGTTGTTTCTGGTGATCACCAACCCAGGTGCTCCAAAGGGATTCATCTACTTCCAATTTTGATGCATTAATTTGGTAAAATACTAAGACTACAGAGCCAACTAGCCAATATAATCAATTTTGAATCTCAAATACGTCATATAACGCCCAAGTAATGAATAAATATGCCTCATACGTCATAGTAGGAATTCTATTCCTCCTTGCCGTCATATTTGGTGCTGACATCGGAGCTTCAAATTATGGGTCACTATCAATTTACCTCATAGTGGCTACCGGTCTCTATTATGTAGCTCATGGGTGGAAGTATACATGGTGGTATTCAACACTCCTGGCATTATCGGGCTTTGTTTTCATACACAGCTTCGTATTCGACAGCCGCCTTCTATTCTTCGTGATGATTTGCGCGTCATCAGGCATCTCCCTGGTGACCTCAAACTATAAACGCCCCCCCACAATCATGCATGAAGTAGGAGCTATGAAGCTGGGCTTGATTCTATTTTTGCTGTGTTCATTCACATTCATCCAGCTACTGGCAAATTGGGCATTTCCTTATGAACCAGCTCATTATGCTTTCATGACCAGCGCCAAAGCGCATTATGAACTATTCTTCACAATGTATGTCTTACTCTGGCTGTTGTGTGGGCCATATACCTTTCATTTGAAGAATTCTTGGAAGACTCAATTCATATTCATAACATTTATTGCTCTGTTCACGAATATCTTCATTCGTGTGTATATGTTTTTCCAAGGTTATCAACTACCGCAGACAGGGGTTGGCTCGTTTAATCACCATAGCTTTGGCGTACCGATTATAAATATGTTTCCGGGCGTATATACACTACGGCAGCTAAGCCCGATCGCGTGTGTCATTTCAGCAATGCTGATCACCAGCAAACAATGGAATCAGCAAAGCAGACTGGGTATAAAGTTATTAGTTTATTGCATTTTATTTGGAAGTTTCATCGGCGCCAACTTATCAGGTGGGCGAGTCACACTTCCGTTCTGCTTTCTCTTATTGTTGATGGTATGTGTAGTAAGGAAAAAATTCACTCACTGCCTCGCTTTGGCTGGATGTTGCTTAGCATTGGTGTGTATCGCGAACATGTTTTCTGATACTGTTAACCATAAGCTGCCACGCTACATGTCACGATCTCTACAGATCGTAATGATTGAAAAAGGCAGCACATATGTACCACTACTTGGCGAAAATGATGCGCGCGCGGATGCCCATAAAGCTGGAATATCAGAATGGAGGAAAGATTCCAGAACGTTTTTGTTTGGCCGGTCAGTTTTCAAAATATCCTGGGATGACGCCAAAGAAATTTCGAACCGATATGGACACGAAGGCTTTGTAATGAACGCCGTGTGGACTGGCAGGACGCATAGCATGATTTCAGAAATATTGCTACAGAATGGAATTATCACTTTCATACTCTATGTATCTTCCTATTTATACATCATAGTGGTATTCAGAAGGCTATATCTGCGAATACCTGAGACTTTGTTTTTTGAAAAGGCGCTGGCAGGATCGATGTTCGTCTATTTGCCACCACTTTTTGTCTACCAAGCAATTGGTGGAAATTATCTTCCAGTTATTCCTGTAGTCATTTTGGGGTTATTGCGTGTATCCCTATCAAAAAACACTGGTAATGACATACAGGGAAAACCTGTCGAGAATGACAATGTTTTGGCCACTAACTCAGAATAGCCAAATGCATATACTAATTTATTCTGATAGGCATACTGTGTAACAGGTTACAAATGAGACTTTTGCTAATCTATAGCTTCAGATTAACTAAACCTAATATCTAGGTAACGGTTTCCAAGAATGTGAATATATCTACTAGTAAGGCATTCAACAAAAACCATGTTGTATTCGTACCAGCATTCAATGCAGGTAAATTTCTGAAATTGAGTCTAGAATCCTTGATCAATCAACAACCCGAAAGACCTCGTGTTATTCTCATAGATGATGCATCCACAGACGGCTCTATTAAGGATATTCAAGAGTACCTAGACTCAGGTTTAGTAGAGATCAAAAAAAACAGAACAAATCTAGGTAAAGCAAAATCACTGAACCAGTGCTTCGCTGAAACTCATGGAACGCTCTTCTTTTTGCAAGACGCCGACGACATCGCGATGCCTAACAGAATATACAAGCAGGCCCAATACATGGCTAACAACCCTGATGTGGCATGCTCTTGCTCTTTCATCAAATATATCAACACAGAAGATAAAGAAATAGCACAAGGACGCCTCGACTTACTGGATTCTGATAAACTTGAAGAGTATCTTGCGGGCAATGAGCCTTTTGGAATGTTTTGCCCGTCAATTGTATTGAGAAGTGACGTAGCTAAATACAGCAATACCCGGTTTCGCTCAGAATTTTGGCCCGCAGACGACATAGACCTCTGGAACAGAATGGCTGAGGCTGGTCATACACTACGAGTGCAACCAGAATATTTGGTCAAATATAGAGTGCATGGAAATTCTATAATTTCAAAAGATTACTACAAAAGTAGAATGCAATACGAATGGGTTCGTTGTTGCCTTAAAGCAAGAAGAACTGGGATGCAGGAGCCCACTCAAGAAGAATTCTTAAAGTCATGGCGCGGTGCTTCAATTAATCAAAAATTTAAAAGAATGAGAAAGATCACTGCCAAAGGAATGTACCGCTCGGCCGGTTTTGCTCATGCGAGCAGCAAGCCAATTAGGGCAGCTGTATGCCTTCTATTAGCCACGATTTTATCACCAATATATACAATCAAGAGATTGACCCAGCAAATCATCCACGAATGATAAACAGGCCAAATATTACAGAATCGAGGAGCGATTCACTACGTGTAATGATTGCAGAAAAGGTCTGCAAGGCCTTGGATAGCTCAAAGATCCCATGGTCAATTACACATGGCGCCGAAGAATACCCAAAATCAATTGGGCGCGACCTTGATATCCTTGTCCCGACGGCACACCACTCGCATGCTGTAGCTTTAGCAGAGAAAATTGCTGCCGACAATTCTTGGGAATATTGCTTACTCCCAATTAAATGGGCGGGTTCACCAGTCTTAGTCTGGATTGAAGACGACGATGGTTTTCACTCATTTGAATTCCACTTCATATCAGATCTAGTGTGGAGCGGATGTCTGTTAGCTAGACACAATTCTGCATACAATACTCGAATTCACAATTTCAACCATTCAACATGGCCCGGTTTTTGTAAGCGTGTATTCATTCAAACATTAGCAGGTTGCTGGGATAAATTCGAAACACATCCGAGTGAAATGATGTTGCTTAATCATGAAGAAGCAGATGTCCGAAAAGAACTCAAAAAATTGATCGGAAAAAATCTCGCTGAGAAATATCTCAACCTCCTAAAAGAAAAAAATATCAGATCACTCAGAGCACATGTATCACATGTTAAGTATATTTTACTCATTAAGGCGATCACCCCTTACTCATATGTAAAATTTTCGCCTACATGGTTTCTTGGAAAATCGCAAAGAATTCTTGGCATAACGCCTTGGGCGCCACCCTTGCTGGCTTTTGATCTCTCTATTGGCGAATGCGACAGCTTAATCGACGATGTAACATCTAAAATTTGCATGGCTAAAAGTAAACCTTATTCTGTGAGCCTACCTCAATCATGGCAAAGTCGCTTTAAAATTTCATGGAACATCAGGATTCAAAGGTCACTTTTTCGCCTAATAGTAATTAAAACTGACACGTCAGTTGGCAGTGTGGAGAAATTAGCCAATTATGCAGGAGATAGCAATATACAGAAGGGTGCAATCTACATCAAAGCTGATAGAGCATCATCCAATGAATACCAATGGCACTATTACTCTAGAGAATTCAACGAAACTGGGTCATTTCTTTCATACTCTAATAGAGATAAAACAGCATCACGAATAGCATCTTTGTATATGTCACATTTACGACCCATGAAACCAAAAACCTAATCTAATGACTCGAACTTACATGGAGTTTATACACCAAATATGCGCAAGGTAATCCAGAAGACGAAGAAGATAATCCCCAATTGGATGAAGGGATACAAATTCATGCGCTATGCACGCATCTTCACTACCCCCATTATAGGCACCTATCATTATCTACTCACAACCGGACAACTACGCTCCGTGCTCTCCGGGAAGCCAGTATCGAGCAAGGGTGATCCTCTACCCTGGTTCTCATACCCAGCCATAAATTTTCTTAATCAACTAGAAATCAATGGT
>CAZIPY010000035.1:0-4604 GCA_964541125.1 uncultured Luteolibacter sp.
GAGAAGTTGGCTTCGCCGCAAACATGCAGGCCAGGGAGGTTGGACTGCAGGTTGTAGTCCACCCAGAGGCCGCCCATGGTGTAGTGGACGGCTGGGTAAATCATCATCGGGCGTTGGTAAGGGTTCTCACCGGCGATCTTCTCATACATCTGGAAGAGGTTGCCGTAGCGAGCGCGGATGGTGTCTTCGCCGAGGCGATTGATGGCATCACGGAAGTCGAGGTAGACGCCGAGACCGGTGGGGGCCACGCCGCGGCCATCATCGCAAGCTTCCTTGGCCGCGCGAGAGGAGATGTCGCGTGGCGCGAGGTTGCCGAAGGAGGGGTATTTGCGCTCTAGGTAGTAGTCGCGGTCTTCTTCGGCTACATCGTTGGGGTGCATTTCCTTGGCGCGAAGTTTGGCGGCGATCTCCTTGGACTTGGGAGCCCAGATACGGCCGTCGTTGCGAAGAGACTCGGACATCAGAGTCAGCTTGGACTGGTAGTCGCCACTCACCGGAATGCAGGTGGGGTGAATTTGCGTGTAGCAAGGGTTGGCAAAGAGAGCTCCGCGACGAGCGGCACGCCAAGCGGCAGTCACGTTGCAGCCCATGGCATTGGTGGAGAGGAAGAAGACGTTGCCGTAGCCGCCGGTCGCGAGGATGACGGCATCACCCGCGTGGGAACTGATTTCGCCGGTTTTGAGGTCGCGGACGACGATGCCCTTGGCGTGGCCGTCGACCATGACCAGATCGAGCATCTCGGTGCGTGAATACATCTGCACACCACCCTTGCTGATCTCCTTTTCCAAGGCCTGGTAGCAGCCGATCAGGAGTTGCTGTCCGGTTTGGCCACGAGCATAGAAGGTGCGCGACACCTGAGCACCGCCGAAGGAGCGGTTGTCCAAGAGGCCACCGTATTCACGAGCGAAGGGCACACCCTGAGCGACGCATTGGTCGATGATGGAATTGGAAACCTCGGCGAGGCGATGAACGTTGGCCTCACGGGCGCGGAAGTCACCACCCTTGATGGTGTCGTAGAACAGGCGACGGACGGAGTCGCCGTCGTTCTGGTAGTTCTTGGCAGCGTTGATGCCACCCTGAGCGGCAATCGAGTGCGCACGGCGCGGGCTGTCCTGATAGCAGAAGCACTTCACTTGATAACCCATCTCGGCGAGCGAAGCGGCTGCGGCACCACCAGCCAGGCCGGAGCCGACGACGATGATGTTGAACTTCCGCTTGTTGGCGGGGTTGATCAGCTTGGAGTCCATCTTGTGCTTGGTCCACTTTTGATCAAGCGGCCCGGATGGAATCTTGGAATCCAGTTGAATCGACATGTCAGTAGGTGCTTGGGATGGAAATTAGTGTTTGGCTTCAGCAAGAGCTGCGAAGAAGTCCGGGAAGAGGAAGATGGCGGCTGGGATGGAAACGAAGCCGATCCAAATGACGAGGCTGTAGCCGATTGAGATGTGCTTGATCAGGCCGGCGTTCTTTTTGGTGCGCCAACCAAGGGTCTGGAAGATGGAACCGACACCATGAATGAGGTGGCTGCAGAGGAGGGTCATCGCGAAGATGTAGAAGAGGGTGGCAGGCCACCAAGAGAAGCCATCGACAGCCATTTTCCAGGCGTTGTGAGCCTCCTTGCCGTCAATCGTCCAGCCGTAGAGATCTGGGTTGTCGTATTCGTTGCCGATACGCGCGGTGAAATGAAGGATGTGGTAGACGATGAAGGTGAGAATGGTCAGACCGGAGAGGATCATGGTCTGGGAGGACTTGGTCGCCTGAATGGTGGCCTGATACTCATAATCCTTCCTGGCGGCCTTGTTCTGGCGGGTGAGAGCCATGGTCGCCACGATGTGGGCGACGATCACCACCAGAATGCCGATGCGGAAGGCCCAGATGCCCGCGCCGTGCAGCATGTGGTGCAGCATGTAGGCATATTCGTTGAAGGGCTCGGGGCCGAGGAAGATGACCAGGTTTCCGGCAAGGTGGCCGGCGAGGAAAAGCACAAGAGCGATGCCAGTAATGGCGACGATGAACTTTTTGCCGATGGAGGAGGACCAGTAAAGGTAGAGGCAACGGGTCAGTGCATTCATGACGGGTATGGAAGGGGGGCCGGACTAACCATCCGGGAGCCGCAAAGAGGTAGCTCTCGAAACCGACCATTTCAAGCGGAGAGTCCCAATCTGGGGGGATTCGCGGCGGATTCTGGAAAATATGCCCGATTCAGACGAAATTGCTCAGAAAAAGGCCTTCACCAGTTCGTCGATGACAGCGTCGTTCATGGGCTGAACTTTGCCGATGGACTTACCCTGAATGAAGGCCTCAGCAGTGGATTCGAGCACTTCAAGTCGGTCGAAGGCGTCGAGGATGGACTTGCCGAGCACTAGTGCGCAGTCGGTTTGGACGAGAGCGACCGGTTGCTGTGGGGTGACGGCTTCAGCGATCTTATCCGGCTCCTGATACATCCAAGCATGGGGATGAAGCTCAACATCCAGTAGGAAGATGTAGCTCTCGGGGATGGTGCGACTGTCGAGTTTCTCGGCGGACGCGGAAAAGGCTGTGGCATTGACTGGGGTGGCATTGACTACGGCCTGGATCTCGGGATGGAGGCGGTAGATTTCGCGATGGAGGCTCCAAGCACGACTGGGCAGTTTGCCGCGTTCACGCTGATCGCCCTGAATCAAAGTGAGTTGATCAGGGGTGATGGTCGCACGGTCGACCAAGCGGCTGCTGATGAGGAAGGAATCTTCGTCCAAGCGACAGGAAAAGCTACCGGCGTTGGCGGTGAGCAGGCGTTGGTGGTATCCGCGACGGATGAATTCGCAGAGCTCTCGACGCAGCCCTCGTTCGCGGGAGCTTGCTTCACCGGGATCGAATTCATTGAGATCTGGGTCGCGCTCCTCGGCCTTTGCGGCCTGTTCTTCGGTCAGGTAGCGAACCTCACCCAGTTGGTGTGCCTTAATCAGGGTCTTGGCGACGAATTCGAGGGTTTCGAAGCGGCGGAAGGCGTCATCGAAATCCTCACCGGCGACAACCACGCCGTGATTCTCGAGCATCACGCAATTGGGACCCTGAGCGAAGACCTCAGCGATGTTGCTGCCGAGTTGTTCGCTGCCTGGGAGGGCGTAGGGGGCGAAGCCGACCTCGCCACACACCGAGCGGGCCTTGGCAAAGAGAAGGGTGTTGGGGGCTTGGCCACAAATACTGAAAGCAACCAATGCAACGGGGTGTGCGTGAACGATGGATCCGATATCAGGCCTCGCATCATAGATCTGTTTGTGGAAGGGGAACTCGGAGGATGGGGGATGGCGGCCGTCGGTGCTGCCGTCTGGGCGCACCTTCACAATATCCTCGGCCTTGAGCTTGCCCTTATCGACTCGGGCAGGCGTGATCCAGATGTTGCCGTCGCTGTCTTTGAGCGAGAGATTGCCGCCTGAGGTGGTCGTCATCCGGTAGCGGTAGATGCGGTCCATCGCGGCGACGAGACGTTCGGCGGGGTGAGTGAGGTCACGCATAGCCATATCGAGCACGAGTCCTGTCCAAAACGCACGCACTTAAGCCGGAATCCGCACCTGCCTTGACTCACTTCACCACCTGCTGCTAAAGCTCGCGCCACAGATTTCCCATAGCCATGACGAGAGAATACGAACCCATGACAAAGGCCGAGGTGATCCTCGCCCAACGCGCCTGGACCAAGGCAGTGATTGATCAGGACGTGGAAGCGCTGCTGGCGCTCTATGACTTTGGCACGCCTGACGAGCCGCTCCTCTTCAAGCCCACGCTGGCTGATGTGATTCGAATCGATGAGGCCGGAGCCCGTTCCTACTTCGTGGGTGGTAACGACGACTATCCGCACGACGGGGGTTTTCTCTTCCACAATTGGAAGACGATTGAATTTCACAGCGCGGTCGGCCCCATCCTCAAGGCCGGTGGTCTCGGTTACAAAGACATGGGCCAATACACCTTCGTGAACGACAAGGGCGACGCCACCCGTGCCGACTACACTTTTGCCTACCATAAGTTGAACGGCAAGGTGCTGATATCGCTGCACCACTCATCCATCACCTGGGTGCCACCGAAGGGGTGAAAACTCGGACGAAAACGGTTCTCTTTAGTGGGGTGGCGACTTGTTTGGCGGTCTTTACCGTCTTCTTTCTGTCGTTGAGGCGGGATTCCGCATTTGTGGTGGAATTCGATGAGGGCACTTCTTACGTGGCTTTCGAATTGGCCGCGGGCGGACAGATAGGACTCAGTCTTTTGCTCGGATTGTTTGCCGGACTCTGTGTCTCGCTTTTTGTGGCGAGCGCATGCTTCGTTCGTGCGAAATTTAAGAAATGAAAAAGCCGCTCCCCATTCGGGAAGCGGCTTTGAGAAGATTCTCTTCGAGAGTCTGATTCCTTATGGAAGGGGGACTTCGGAGATGGTCTTGAGAATGCGCGAGGCGATGGCGTATGGATCACCTTGCGAATTCGGGCGACGATCTTCGAGATAGCCTTTGTAGGCGTCGTCCTTGACGAAGCTGTGGGGCACCCGGATGGAAGCGCCACGATCGGCAACGCCCCATGAGAACTTGTCAATGGACTGTGTTTCGTGAAGGCCGGTGAGGCGCATGTGGTTGTCTGGTC
>CAZIPY010000036.1:0-2014 GCA_964541125.1 uncultured Luteolibacter sp.
TGGCCTGGGGAAGCGTGCTCTTTCTGGGTTCGAGCTATCTTCAGGGCTTCAACCACAACATCTGGTACAGCGGCGCCGCCGCGGAACTGCTGGATCGCACGATTCGGGGCATTGAAGCAAACCGGGCAGACGAAACCGCCGTCGAACTCAGGTCGATGCGGAAACGATTGAGCGTGACCTACGAGAACCGTGGCAATTTCAAGGAGCTCGCCATCGAGACCGCCCACCGACTGGAGAGACTGGCCCCGGATGCCGAAGAACCGGCCAAGTCGATGGCCGACTAGTGTCAGCCAATTCGGAATCTCCCCGCGGCGAGATGCCTTCCCGATCAGGCGCCGCGGATTCGCTTGAATGAATCGAACGGAGTTGCGTCTATCAGCAATGACCGTGACCCAAATCGCGCGAAGCTCCCTGCTCGCGTGCGCTCTCTGCTGGACGCCCGCACTTGCCGAGGATGGCGTGCCCGATCCATTTTCGGATGAAGATGAAGTCGCTCCGGGCCACCAGGGCGCCCACGGCGAGATCGATCCCTTTGACCCAGACCTGCATCTTCCCACCCTCGTTCAGGTTCAGGTCGAATTTGTGGAGATGAGCCACAAGAAGCTCACGGAACTGCTGTTCCTCTCCGATCCCGTCAGCAGTGACGCCACGGAACTCCGCACTACGGTCTCCGGTCTGGTCAAAGGAGGAGACGCGAAGGTGCTCGAGACCATGATGGTCGTGGCTCGCAGCGGGGAGAAGGCGACAAGCGAAGGGATCCGGGAATTCATCTACCCCACCGAGTATGAGCCCCCGGAAATTCCCGAGAAGGTCACGATTCCCGGTCAGGCCGATGGACTGACGCCGGAGAAGCTCAAGCTGATGTGGATGATGCGGACTCCGGCGACTCCAACCGCCTTCGAGACGCGAAATCTGGGAAGCACCTTTGAAATCGCTCCCACCCTCTCCGCAGACAACCGTGTCATCGACCTTCAGCTCGCCCCCGAGATCGTCTGGCACACCGGCAACACCGTCTGGGTGGAAACCAAGGACGGCCTGGGCAACGTCTCAAAGGTCGAGATGCCGGAATTCTACAAGCTCGCAGTGAGCACCGCGATCACCTGCATCGACGGGCAATACAACCTCGTCGCTGCTCTATCGCCAAAAGGCCCGAAGGGTGCCACGGACATGACTCGCAAAGTCATGGTGTTCGTGAAGTGCGACGTCCAACTCGTGAAGGATGCCGAGGAATGATCCGGATACTCGCATGCGCTGGATGGTTGGTGGCGTCTGCCGCTGCGAATGACGCCGTGGTCGTCGTCCACATCTTCAGAATGAAGACCCCTGAGCTCAGCGCGCTCCTGTCCAAAAACCTGCGAGGGGATCGACTGATGCAGGACATACTGGACAAGGTCGAGACCGGTTCGGTTCAGTGGCACGACACCAAACTGGTCCGCTCAAAGCAGGGAGGAAAGGCAAGGCTCACCTCCCACTCGGAGTTGATCTATCCGACCGAGTGGGCCTCATGGGAACTCCCTCCAGACGCCGAGTTTCAAAAGCGCCACATGGATCGCGCCCAAACCTGGTGGGCTGCCTGGAAGTTCATGCCCGTGCTCGTGGGTTTCACCGGAGAATTCGAAGTGCGTGGACTCGGCGAAACGTTCGGAGTGAGTCTTCCCTCTTCCAAGGCAACACACCGTGGGTGGAGTTGGCGGTCGGTCACGAGGAAGAAGGACCTCGTTCATTTTACGCAACCCATGGCAGATCGTCCTCCGTTCGAGAGTCGGTTCCCCCAGTTCGAAACCGTCTCCTTGACCGGGCAATTTCAAAAGGCCGGCTCCTGGCGAGTCGCGGGATCCATGACCCTGCCGAACGAAGGAGGTGAGCCGGGGCACCAACTCCTGGCCATCATGAAAGTCGAACGGGTGGAGGTGAATCCATGAAGTTAGCGGTTCCTCTGATCGTGGGTCTCGTGCTCACCGGCAGCGCAAGCGGCCAGTCTCACGACCCTTTTGATCCACATCTCAATGCGCCG
>CAZIPY010000037.1:0-2852 GCA_964541125.1 uncultured Luteolibacter sp.
TGTGGTAATGCTCACCGGTGGTCACCTTCTGCAGGTGGCCTTTGGATTGCAGCCATGCGCAGACGAGGATGATCACCGCCATCGAGTTGAGGGCGGAACCGGCAAAGAGATACACACCCCACATGGTGGAGAACCACTTGTAGTCCAGCGCCATCATGTAGTCGAAACCGGTGAAGGTAATCGTCAGAGCGAAGATGATCAGGGTGTAGGTCGAATGGAAGCGAGCACGGAAGAGACGCTTGGTCCCCGGATTAGGATCGGTGTCCTGAGCGGTGGAGAGCTTGCGCAAGAAGAAGATCACCGCACTCAGGCCAACGGCCCAGAAGATCACACGGACATACCAGAACGGAATGTTCATATACCACTTCTTGTAGTAGAGCAGGTGGTCGGTGTGATGGAGATAGCCCTTCATGTCTTCCTTACCACCAGAGGCGGCAATGGCTTCATATCCATCACGGTGAATATTCATCCATTCGTAGAGATACTGCTGAACGGAGGGAATAAGCAGTGGGATGCCGAAGAGACACATCCATGGATAGGTCGAACCGAGGTTCTCAAAGGTGCGGCGCACCGAAGTCCCCCACCCCGAGTTGGAAACGTTGTGCAGCAGCGTCCAGAAGCAGCCGCCAATGGAAAGCGTGAGGAAGAAGTAGAAGGCGAAGAGCCAGGAGTAGGCGTAGCTGCCCTGAGTAATACCTTTAGCCGGATGAGGTTCGGATTCCTCCTCAGCTTTGTCGCTCACCGCTCCTTCAGGATGATCCACTTGAGCAATTTCAGCTTGGTTTGTTTCAGGCTTTGGCAACTCAGGCTGAGGCCCCCAGAACAGCAGGTAGAGGCTGATCAGGGTGCCGAGCACGGCAATGCCGGCGGCAATCATCTTGGCCTTGGCAACCGCGGAGTTGTCGAGGTGATCGCCGTCGATCTTGATGTCGGAGGATGTGACGTGGTGTCCCATTGTGATGCTGGACGGTGGTGAGGAAATTATTCGGAGGCGGCCTTCTTCGCGGCCTGGAGTGTGTGGATGTAGGCAATGATGGCCCAGCGGTCGCGGACCGGGATGTTGGCGCCGTAGCCGCCCATCAGCCCTTTGCCCATAGTGATGACTTCGAACAGACGGCCGTCGGGATAGGCCTCGGAGGAAATGGAATTGAGCACTGCGTTGGGGTTACCGACCACGGGCACGCCGTATTCGGTGACCACGCCCTTGCCATTGCCGGATTCTCCGTGGCAGATCGCACAGTAGATGCCGTAGCGCTCCTGACCACGGCGGATCAGGGACTCTGCTGCCTCAGCCGAGGTAAGTTCGAGTTCCGCCGGCATGCCCTTGCCGTAGTAGTCACCGGAATGGCCGGTGTAGTAGTAACCACCCTGGCCACCGAATTCGTATTCGGGAATGCCACCGAGCTCGCGGTCACCATGAGGATTGAAACCGCGAGCCTGGGTTCCGGCCACGGGAAGACGGGCTCCCTGGCCATCGGCGAAGAAGCCGCTGGGCTTCTGGGCACGGAGTTTATCCTGCTCGTCCATGTCGGGGAAAATCCGCACGGGAGGCTGCTCGAACTTCTGACCGCGGAATCCGAGGATACCGACAACCACGAGGGCGATCATTGCGTAAGCTAGAAAGAAGTAGCGCATGAGATTGAAAGTGAAATGGGAGGTCGGTTAGGGAGTCAGTCCTCCTCTTCAACGAGTTCGATGTTGTCGCCGCCAATCTCTTCGAGGAACTTGCGGGTTCCTTCGGAGTCGAAGCTGCCGTCGCGAGCTTCGATGGCGATGAAGAATGCGTCGTCAGTGGCACGATGGAATTGGCGGCTGGCGAACAGCGGGTGATTGAGGCGCGGCAGCTGGATGAGAGCCAGCAAACCGAAGAGCACGGTGAAACCGGAGAACAGAATGGTCAGCTCGAACATCACCGGGAAGAAGGCCGGCACAGTGAAGATGTTGGCAGGCTTGGCCTGAACGATGGTCGGATAGATCACCACCTGGGTGGTGTAGGCCAGAGTGAAAGCGGTGATAGTTCCGGTCATGCCACCGAAGAACACGAACCAAGGAAGAATGGAGCGCTTCATGCCCATCGCGCCATCCAGACCGTGGATGGGATAGGGTGAATAGCAGTCCCATTTTTTAACGCCGGCATCGCGCACTTTCTCCGCCGCCTTGTAGAGGGCGGAAGCGCTTTTGAACTCGGCCAGGTAACCGTAGACTCGTTTGCGGGTGGTACTCACAGTTTGAAAATCAGTTGGGTGGTTCGAATCAGCCTTGGGTTTCGGGCAGCTCCTTTTGATAGGCGGCAATTTCAGTCACGCCGGGGTCGGGATGACTTTCGTTATCCTCGAAGTGAGGATCGCTCTCAACCTTGGTCCACTTGACCTCGGCGATGTTGATGCAGGGCAGGAAGCGCAGGAACAGCATGAACAGGGCAAGGAACATGCCGATGGTGCCAACAAAGAGCAGTTGGTCCTGACCGGAGGGGCTGTAGGTCTTCCAGTCACCCGGCAGCCACATGCGGGCCAGCGTGGTGACGATAATGACGAAGCGCTCGAACCACATGCCGACGTTCACACACATCGCCACGGCCATCACGACCCAGAGGTTCTCGCGGCACTTCTTGAACCAGAAGACCTGCGGGGAAAGCACGTTGAGCGACATCATCGCGGCATAGGCCCACCAATAGGGACCCGCGATGCGGAACTTGAAGGCGTTCATCTCGTAAAGCGCCCCTGAGTAGAACGCCACAAAGAGCTCCATCAGGTAGGCGTAACCCACGATGGTTCCGGTCAAGAGGATGATCTTGGCCATGTTGTCGATGTGCTTCATGGTGATCAGATCCTGCAGGCCGTAGATGTAACGGG
>CAZIPY010000038.1:0-9337 GCA_964541125.1 uncultured Luteolibacter sp.
GGAACTTCTCGAGGTCACCGCGGCGGACGGCATCGATAAACTCGTTGGTGAATTTTTCACAGGTCAGGTAGACCACTCGGGCACCGGGGCGGCGGGTCAGGATTTCCTGGCCGATGGCCTGCATCAGGTGGGTCTTGCCAAGACCGGGACCACCGTGAATGAACAGCGGGTTGTAACCGACAGCCTCCTTCTTGGCCACGGCCATACAAGCGGCGTGAGCGAACTGGCTGTTGGAGCCGACGACAAAGCTGTCGAAGGTGTAAGCGGTGTTCAGGCCGCTACTCTTGATGCGCCTTTCGAGGGCTTCTCCTTCGAGCACGGGCTTACTGGAACGAGCAACAACCTTGGCTGCGCCATCCATGGGCAGCTCGGTTTGGACCGAGGTGCCGGGTGCATCCGCAACCGCCACTTTGACCTCGTGCACTTCCTGGCACACCTCACTGACAGCATGAGTCAGCTCAGGCAGATAATTGGTTTCGATCCAGACCTGATGAATCTCTCCTGGAACCGTCACGGTCGCGACTCCTGCATCAACACCAGACCAGTTAGCTGCGTTGAACCAGCGTTGAAAGGCGTCGACCCCAACATGGCTGCGCAGGATCTCACCGATGTGCTTCCATGCACCATCACCTGCTTGAGAGTTTCCTTCTTCCTCATTCGCATCCACCTCATTGGGGGCCCCTGCATGCGACTTCGCTTCCACCGAATCCATTGTTGTCTGTCTGTAAGAAATGTTGGTTTTCCGGTCGCCAGATTCCACTCTCCAGTGAGTGGCCATCCCGACCGTGGGGAGGAATGTGCGTCAGCCTTTTGCGCCTGTGAAAAGAAATCGGCATCCATCTAACAGAATTGGCCTTAGACCCCTATTTTTCAAGGGTTCCACGGCCTGGTTTTTTAAAAACTTGACCCCAAAGTTGTTTCAATTTTCCAAAGCAATACCTCTCTCTCTCCTTCGGAAATCGACGCATTTGATTGAATAACTAGCAGTTACGTCGACACCACTTGGTGACGGAAATTTCACAAAGCCGTCACATTAATCCAAGACTTTGGAAGTTCTTCATGACGCTCGTTCATGCTTCGCATTTTTTTTGCTAGGGGGCCAAAATGTTCCACGGAAAAATGCAATTTGCCGAAAGTTATGCATGACAAGTGCAGCCAAAAATGCTCACGCGCCAGATCCAACTTTATTGGATTCAATCATCATCCGAAGTCACCGCAGCAGACTTTGATGGGAAGAGGTAAAGACCGCAGAGGCAGGTGATGATGGTGGTCACCGGCCATGCCCAATAGAAACCAACAACGGTCGATAGCTTCGCGCCGTCACCCTCTCCGATCACCTCGTAGGTCGGTAGTTGACCGAGCCATTCATAGGGCATGCCCATGAAGTGCAGCAGCACCCAGACATCGGTACGAATGAACAAGACCAACAGGAAAGAGACCGCCGACCCCACGACCAAACCACGCAGACTACCTTTACCTATCAAGGCGCACAGGAACATGCCGAGCAGGGGCCCCATGGTGTATGCCGTCATGCCGAAAGCCAGTGGCAGAATGGGTATCTCGGCCTCCTCTTTCATCCAACGCATCAACAGGGTAAAGCCGGTCAAAAACAGCCCCCAGATCACCACCCACATGCGGGACTTCCGGACCAATTTCTGCTGATCCTGCTCAGTCTGGCGCTCAGGGTGGTAGAGCAGTGAAATCGTGGTCTGAGAGAGGGCGGCTAGAATGGAATCGAGGCTAGAAATGGCCGCCGCAAACACCCCACCCAGAATCAAGCCGCTCAAGCCGGGTGGCAGCTGAGTTACAATCCAAATCGGAAAGACCGCATCACCATTTCCAGGGGTTCCATCGTCCTTCCATTGCATGCCTTCCGCCACGATTCCTTCCGGCGGATGATTGGCATACCAGACAAAGAGAGCCGCTCCGACCACGAGCATGAGGTAGGTGATCCCCTGCCCCACTGAACTCCAGATGATGGCCTTGGAGGCATCACTGGCATTCTTGCAGCAGAACATGCGCTGAGCATTGAGCTGGTCGACGCCAAAGGCCCCCACATTGAGGAAGGGTACCGCGATGATGGCGGTCCAGAAGGTGAACTTGAAGGCATCTGAAATGCCGGTATCAAAATTCAGCCACTTGGTTTTTCCGGCTTCACCCGCTTGACTGAAAATCTGGCCGATGCCGCCGTCGAGATGACCGGCAATCCAGAACAGAGTCAGTAGGCCACCAATCGTGAACAGAGCGAACTGCATGACATCCGTCCAGATCACCGTGCGCATGCCACCCATCAGAGTCCAACCGATGGCAAAGACACCGATGATCAGAATGCAGACCTCGAAACTGAGGCCAGTAACGATCATCAAGGGCAAGGCCGCGACCAACACCCGTACGCTCTGTGCCAAAATGGAACCAATGGTGAAGAAGACCGTGGCCAGTGTCTTGAGGCCGGGTTTAATCCGTCGACCCATGTAATCGTAGGGGCTGTAGATGTGCTCCTCGTAGAACACCTTAGTGAAAACTTTGCCGACGATGATGCGGCCGATGATGGAGCCGAGTCCCCAGATCAGATAAGTGAAGTCTCCTTGAGCCGCCATCACTCCTCCTGGAACGCCGATAAAGGTCACCCCGCTGATTTCCGTCGCAATGATGGAACCACTGACCGCCGTCCAAGGCAGGGAGCGTCCACCCGCGAAGAAATCCGAGATATTGGCCTGCTTTCCGCGCATCGCATGGCCGACCCAGGTGGTCAGGCCCAGATAACCAAAGAGCACGACCCAATCCCAAATGGTGAAGTATTTGTGGATCTCTTCCATGAGAACGGATGGATATTACGGCTCTTTTAAGCATTTCCAAGAACCAATGATGGAACGCTCCCTGCTCAGGACTTATTCAAATTCACTTTTAACCTCCGCTCATTCCGCCCACCTTCTCATCAGCCCTTCCTCCCCACCCTCTGCACAGATGCCCAAACCCTCCCGTCCCCAAATCGTCATCGACGACCCTTGGCTCGAATCTCACGAGGAGGCCATTGCGGGCAGACTGCAGCGCTTCAAGGACGAGTGTGCTGCTATCCGGGCCAAGCACGCCAATCTCCACGCCTATTCCAAATCCCATCTCAAGCTGGGCATCCATTTCGACGTGGGAGCATCGCTGTGGGTCCTCAGAGAATGGGCACCAGCAGCGAAGTCCGTGTCACTGGTTGGTGATTTCAATGACTGGGATCCTCAAGCCCACCCCATGGGCCTGATCGCCGGTGGCATCTGGGAGCTGAAACTGCCAGCGGCCACCCTCGAGCACGAACAGAAGATCAAACTCCACATCGTAGGTGCCGACGGTTCTGAACGCGACCGCATACCCGCCTACATCCAGCGCACCATCCAGGATCCCGAGTCCAAGGACTTCAGCGGTCAGATCTGGGCCCCCGCCAAGGACTATCAATGGCAGCACGATTTCGATGCATCCGACATCGGCGCCCCCCTCATCTACGAGAGTCACGTCGGCATGGCCGGCGAGGAGCCCCGGCTTCACACGTACCGTGAATTTGCCGATGAGACCCTACCGCGCATTGCCAAAGCCGGTTACAACACCGTCCAGCTGATGGCGGTGCAGGAACACCCCTACTACGGCTCCTTCGGTTACCATGTCAGTTCCTTCTTCGCCTCCAGTTCTCGTTTCGGCACCCCCGAGGACCTGAAATACCTCATCGACACCGCCCACGGTCTCGGTCTGGCGGTCCTCCTCGACATCGTCCATTCCCACGCGGTGAAAAACCTCGCCGAGGGCATCAACGACTTCGATGGCTCCGGTCATCAGTATTTCCACGCCGGTGATCGTGGCGAACATCCGCAGTGGGACTCCAAGTGCTTCGATTATGGGAAATCTGAAGTCCGCCGCTTCCTACTCTCCAACGTCCGCTACTGGCTGGAGGAGTTCCGCTTCGATGGCTTCCGCTTCGATGGCGTGACCTCCATGCTCTACCACTCCCGAGGCGCCAAGTCCTTCGGCAGCTACGACGACTACTTCGGCGCCGATGCGGATCCGGACGCCATTCTCTATCTGCAACTCGCCACCACCCTCGCCCGCGAAACCAAACCGGGCGTGATCCTAGTGGCCGAAGACATGTCGGGCATGCCCGGCCTGTGTCGACCGGTGGCAGACGGTGGCGTGGGCTTCACCCATCGCCTCGCCATGGGCATCCCCGATTACTGGATCAAGATTCTCAAGCATCAACGAGACGAGGAATGGAACCTGGACGAACTTTGGGGCACACTCAGCGATCGTCGACATGGCGAGGCAACCATCGCCTACGCCGAGAGTCACGACCAGGCGCTCGTCGGCGACAAGACACTCGCCATGTGGCTAATGGACGAGGCCATGTATCACCACATGTCCAAAGAGGATCCCGATGCACGCGTCGAGCGCGGTATCGCCCTACACAAGATGATCCGCTTGATCACACTGGTTTGTGGCGGCGAAGGCTGGCTCAATTTCATGGGCAACGAGTTCGGCCATCCCGAATGGCTCGACTTCCCGCGCGAGGGCAACGACTGGTCCTACCACTACTGCCGCCGCCAGTGGTCACTGATGGACAACCCGGATCTCAAATACCACTGGCTCTCCGACTTTGATCGCGAACTGATCGAGTTCGCAAAGGAAAGCAACCTGCTCGCCTCACCCCCAGCACAATGCGTGAAGGTTGATCACGAGAATCGCATCCTCATCGTCGAACGCGCCAACCGCATCTTCGTCTTCAACTTCTCAGTGGATCGCTCTATCCCCGACTACGGCTTCACGATTCACGGCCATGGGGACCACAAGCTGATTCTCGACAGCGATGCGCCGGAGTTCGGCGGCCACGGCCGCTTGGAAGGGGGAAGCGTGCATCCCGTGGATGCCAAGGAACATGTGATGCGGGTCTACACCCCGAGCCGGAGTGCTCATATCTATACTCCACGTTAAGGAGCCTTTGGTCGCTGAAACGGTTGGCTGAAATCTTTCTGCTGGTTGAAGGCATCTTCCCATGCCTTCCATTTTTTTTCATCACCCGCCTTACCTATGATTTTTATAGTTGGGCGAAACCATTGCTGGTGCTCGTCGGTGGCCATTCGCCGAATACATTCCAACGTGAGTTGAACGATCTCATCGGAAGGCACATACCCATCCGGCATCTGCTCCTTGTCGGCGGGGTGGGTCAAATCAACAGTGACCAACTCCTGAACAACTTTGTGTTCTTTGAAGGTGCACTCCGACTTGATCTTGATCCCCGCCAACGAAACCAAATTCACGTCCTCCACACCCTGCACCATGGGTGCCTTCAGCACATGGTAGGGCATGGCGATGGCATGGTATGGATTTTCCACCACGGAAAAGAAGGACGAATAGGGCACCGCCAAAATCAGAGTCCGGTTTTTCGGCAATTTGATCACGGTTCCTTCGCCACTCATGTTGATTGGCATGTAAACCAAGCACTTGGCTTCGGTTGTGGCTACAGCAACCCCTGAGAGCACAGCCAGAGAAATCAACAAGGTTAGGATTTTGAGCATAACGTGATTCTAGCAGCCCTTGTCTTCTAGGCCCAGTCATATAAGGCGTACTTTAGTAGCGGTTCATGACCGCCCATGGACTCGCTCGACGGTCATAGACCGCCGCTACAATACCCCGGTGACTGATGACCAATGACCGCTGACGAAGCCGCGTAGCGGCTTCACCACTCAATAGCCGCTGCCGCCCAAGTCAGGCCGGCACCAAATACCACGAGGACGATCTTATCGCCGCGCTTGAAGGCGCCTTCGCGATGAGCCTCGTCCAGAGCAATCGCCACCGCAGCTGCCGAGGTGTTGCCATATTTGTGGAGGTTCACAAAGACCTTCTCATTGGGCACGGCCAGACGATCTGCAATGGCATCGATGATTCGCAGGTTGGCTTGGTGGGGAATCACGCAGGCAATGTCCTCGGGACCCCAGCCGGCGCGTTCGATCACCTGCTCGGAAGCTTGCTTCATGCGAGTTACGGCGTGCTTAAAGACTTCCTTACCGAGCATGCTCAGAGTCTGAAGGTTCTTATCGACGTTCTCGCTGTTGATCGGACAAGCAGACCCACCACCAGCAATCTCAAGCAGATGCGTGAGCTCGCCGTCACTCCCCATCTCGGTGGCCACGATGTTGCCATCGCCTTCACCGGATTTCTTGAGCACGGCGGCACCGGCACCATCACCGAAGAGCACGCAAGTGGTGCGATCGCTCCAGTTGGTGACCGCGGAAAGTTTTTCAGCGCCAATGATGAGCGCGTTTTCAAAGGCGCCATCAGCAATCATGCGCTTGGCGATTTTCATCGCGTAGAGGAAACCGGAACAGGCAGCGGAGATATCAAAGGCCACGGCCTTGTTGGCACCGAGCTGTTTCTGCACATGGCAGGCAGTCGCTGGTGTCGGCGTATCCGGGGTAATGGTACCGACGATGATCAGATCGATGTCCTCGGCTTTCATGCCGGCCTGCTCGAGTGCCTTCTTGGAGGCCTCGCTGGCCATATGCGAGGTGAACTCGTCTTCGCGGGCGATTCGGCGTTCCTTGATCCCGGTGCGCGTCACGATCCACTCGTCACTGGTGTCGACCAGGGTCGCCAACTCTTCGTTGGTGAGGACCTTCTCCGGCACGTAACTGCCCGTGCCTGCCACATAGACTCCGGGGGAAGAATTCGACTCAGTCATGCTGCGCAAAGAGTGGAATTGCTGACCCGCGTCCACAAGTGCGAAGTTGCACCACTTTGAGCTCAGTCGAGGATGGCCGATGTCTCGGTAATATCTTCGAGGAGTTTCTCGATCTTGTCGTTGACCTCGTTTTCCACAGTTTCCGTCGCCACACGAATCGCATTGCGGATGGCCAGGGCACTGGAAGAGCCGTGAGCGATGATCACTACGCCGTTGACGCCAAGCAGAGGACTGCCACCGTAAGTCTCGTAGGTACCCTTGTCCTTCATGGCCTGGAAGGCGCCCTTGGCGAGCACTGCACCGGCCAGGCGCAGGGGATTGCCCTTGATCTCGGTTTTGAGCCATTTGGAAACGGCTTTGGCCGTTGCCTCGACAGTCTTGAGGGTGATGTTGCCGACGAAACCGTCGCAAAGCACGACATCGAGCTCCTTGTCGAAAAGATCGCGACCCTCGACATTGCCGACGAAATTGATGCCCGGAGTCTTCTTCAGGCGTTTGAAGGTTTCCTTGGTGAAGGTGGTCCCCTTCTCTTCCTCCTCACCGTTGGACATGAGGCCCACCTTGGGGTCCTCGGCACCCATGACGCCGCGCACGTAGGCGGAGCCCATGACGGCGTAAGCCACTAGATGCTCGGGCTTGGCCTCGGGGTTGGCTCCCGCATCGAGAATATGGCAGAGGCCGTATTCGTTGGGGATGGCGGTGGCAATACCTGCACGATCCACTTCAGGAAGGGTGCGCAGCTTGATGGTGGCGGATGCAACCACCGCGCCGGTGTTGCCTGCGGAGACGAAGGCATCGGCTTCACCTTCCTTGACCATATTCATGGCCACGTTGATGGAAGACTGCTTCTTGCGGCGCACGGCCTTGGCACCGGACTCACCCATGTCGACGACTTCCGGGGCGTGAACAATGCTCACACGAACGTCATTGAGATTGAGACCCTGCTTGTTGCATTCAGCCTTGAGGACGTCTTCGTCACCGACGAGGTAAAGTCGCTCGAGCTTGGGATAATAGCGCAGTGCATCAAGGGCACCACCAATGTTGACTGCGGGGGCGTTGTCGCCACCCATGGCGTCGAGCGCTACTTTCATCTGGGAAGAGTCTGAGGGGAGATGTCGGGGGAAGGAAAGCCCACAAGGGCCTGATACGAAAAATCACCGTGCCGGTTGGGGCCGGACGGCGATCATCGAAACCTTAACGAAGGGGGTCACAGGGCCTCAACATCCAGCACCCGACGATCGCGGTCGTAACCGCATTCGGGGCAGGCGATGTGGGAAGGCACTTTGCTGCCGCACTCGGGGCAGTCCTTGAGCTGTGGAGCCGACCAACGGTTGGCGCCACGGCGTTTCTTTTGCCGGCTTTTGGAGGTGCGTCGCTTGGGAACAGCCATGATAAATTCTGTGTTTAGGGTTGGTCCTTGAGGTCCTTGAGATCGTCGAGGGCGGACCAACGGTCGTCGCCTTCGTCGCGGGGCGGGGTGATTAGCCCATCTTCACCGGGTTTGTCCACTGATAAATACTGGGAATCGATCTTACATTCATGGGGCTCATCGGCCTCATCCGAGCGTGGATTGGCGGGGAATTCCATCAGAACCTCCTCCCGCAGGGCCTCAGAGGCCTCAATTACGGCGTTTTGGCCGATTTCCAGGGCCACGGCGGCCCCTTCCAGACGGATCGTCTGAACGAAGGGCTCGAGGGTCCGGACACAGGTAAATTCGAAGGGAGCACTCATTTGGCCGGTCAGCAGCAGCTCGGACCCGAAACGCTGGGCCCACAGCTCATATTTGAGTGGGCCCACCGCACGGGCATCTCCCTTCGGCAAATCAAAGAGATCCGCGGGGAGTTCTCCGCTGAGGGCCATCCCCTCCTCCGGCAGATCCTCGAGATTGATGAACAGCTTCGCTGACATGCCTCGAATGTAGGCAACAGACTCCAAGCGCCAAGTGGAGAATTTGCACTCGTCAGCATCAGCCCCCTCTCTATCTTCCCGCGCATGCCTATCGACATCGACCTCCTCGCCCGCATTTGTGAAGCCCCCGGCGCGCCTGGCGCTGAAAAGAAGATCCGCGAACTCGTCCTCAAGGAGCTCGACGGACTCGCCGATGAGGTGCGCGTCGACAACATGGGCAACGTGGTCGCCCTCAAGAAGGGGCGCTCTTCGGAGAAGAGGTGCATGGCCGCGGCACACATGGATGAGATCGGCTTCATCGTCACCCACATCGATGACAACGGCTTCGTGCGCTTCAATCCGGTTGGCGGCTTCGACCCCAAGACGCTCACCTCCCAGCGGGTGATCATTCATGGCAAGAAAGATATCATCGGTGTGGTGGGTTCCAAGCCCATCCACATCATGAAGCCGGAACAACGCAACAAAGCTGTCAAAATCAGCGACTTCTTCATCGATACCGGCATGACTAAAGCGGCGATCACCAAGCAAGTGGAAGTGGGCGACTTCATCACTCGCCATTCCCCTCTGATGGAGCTTGGCGACTGCGTGAACGTCAAGAGCCTGGACAACCGCGCCTCCGTCTTCGTGCTCATTGAAACTCTGAGAGCACTCAAAACGTCTCGTGCCAAGCCCGCCTACGATTTCCATGCCGTCTTCACCGTGCAGGAAGAAGTCGGCTTG
>CAZIPY010000039.1:0-3907 GCA_964541125.1 uncultured Luteolibacter sp.
TAGTTGTTGGTGGTGCGGCCCTCGGCCTCCACCGACTTCACGGTGCGAGGTGACAGCGCGCAGTGCTGCTTGGTCAAAAACTTGAGCACCTTGTCTTTGTCTTCAATCGGATCGAGGCTGATGGTGATCAGCTCGACCGGACGGTTCTGGAAGCGGCGGTAGGTGTCGACCATGTCGGGGAACTTGGAAACGCAGGGACCGCAGGTGGTCGACCAAAAGTTCACGATGCGCAGGCGCTTGCCTTTGTGAGCGGCCAGTTCCTTGGCAATACCCTCGTCCATCACTTCGAGCTTCTCCTCGAGCGCTTCCCAACGGGCTTGGTCCTTGGCCACGAACTCCTTCTTGAAAATCCACTTGGTCGAGCAACCGAAGGCGCGGGTGGTTTTCTCTTCCACTTCCTTGCCGGCGAGCATGGCGTCGAGTGCCTTCACCACGTAGCTGTCATCCTTGAGCGGACCAAACTTGCGTTTGTAGTCATCGATACGGCCGCTGTAACGCAGCTTGCGATCCTGATCCAAAATGAAGACGTGGGGAGTTGCCTGGGCGCCGTAAGCGCTGGTGATTTTCTGGGTGTCGCCGTCCCAGAGGTAGGGGAACTCCCAGTTATTGTCTTCAGCGAAGGGCTTCATCTCATCGTAGGAGTCGCCGTGGGCGCAATAGCCGAGCTCATCGGGACGCAGCGCACCGGGGTTGTTGCAGGCGATGGCGACGATGGCCACGCCCTTATCCTTGTAGCGCTTATGCAGTTCCGCCATACGCGGACCAGCGGAACGGGCATCCGGGCAGTGGTTGGCGGTGAAGATGAGGACCAGGATCTTCGAGTCGTCGAAGTCCTTCATGGAGTATTCTTTGCCGTCGTAATCCTTGAGGGTGAAGTCGGGACCTTTCTTTCCGATCTCGAGCACGGGAGGAACGCGATCGTCGGCAAACACGGACAGGGTGAGGCTCAGCAGGGCAAACAGGGTGGCACGCATGGTCTTCATGATACCGCCGAATGTGCGCAGATTTTTCGGAATGGCAACTGAAAGCAACCCAACCTGGATCACCCTTGTCCCGAATCCAGCCAAAGCTGCTTCAGTTTGAGCGCGCGGGTCTCGGCATCTTCAACCGTCTCCCCGAGGAAATTCGCGTGACCCATCTTGCGGCGTGAGCTCGCCTTGGCCTTGCCGTAGAGGTGGAGGGTCGCAGAGCCGTCTTCAAATAGTGGCTGCCAGTCCGGAGACTCGGTTGGGCCCGGCCAGAGGTCGCCGAGGAGATTAAGCATGGCCACGGGCGTGAGCAGGCGGGTGGAACCCAAGGGTAGACCCATCACGGCTCGGATCTGCTGATCGAACTGCGAGTGCATGCAGGCCTCCATGGTGTAGTGGCCGGAGTTATGCGGGCGTGGCGCCATCTCGTTCACCAGCAGTTCACCATCGGCCATGAGGAAGCATTCCACGCCCATGATGCCACGGTAATCCAGAGCCTCAGCCACCTTCTTAGCGATGGCGGTGGCCTGCTCGGCCACGGCGTCATCCACCTGAGCGGGCACCAGAGTCAGATCGAGAATCTGTTCACGATGGCGGTTCTCAGCCAGCGGGTAGCAAACCACCTCATCATTGGCTCCGCGAGCGACCATCACGGACACTTCGCGTTCGTAGGAAATCCACTGTTCATACACGCCGCGCGGCGCATCAAATTGCTCCCAGACTTCAGCGGCGTCTTCATCGCCCTTCACGCGAATCTGGCCACTCCCGTCGTAACCGAAGTCCGCCGTCTTGAGCATGCCGGGACCGATGCGCTCCATCGCTCCGGCAAGATCCTCGGCCGAGGTGATCATCTCGAAGTCCGCACAGGGAATCCCCTTCTCTTTAAGGAAGGTCTTCTCACGTTCGCGGTTCTGACAGATGCCTACCGCTTCGGGCGAAGGATGCAGCGGGATCTTGGCGAGCACACCTTCTAAGGTGCTGACGGGAATGTTTTCGAACTCCACCGTGGCAATGGTCGCGGCGGCGCAGAATTCCTCGAGGGCCTCTGCATCATCGAAGGGCTTATCGACGATGATGTCGGCGATTTCGGTGGCGGGAGCTTCGAGACCACCGGTCCACACCACGGACTTCAGATTCATCTGCCGTGCCTGCATCAAGAGCATGCGGCCCAACTGACCGCCGCCGATGACTCCGAGCACTTCGGATTCGAGTTTGGGAATCGCTTCGTTCACTGAAGGTGCACGCTGAGAGACTTAACCCGATCACTCTGGGCCTTGCGGAACTCGGCGAGTTTACCGGCCAGCTCATCGTTATCGTTGGCCAGCATGGCGACGGCGAAGAGCGCCGCATTGATGGCACCGGCCTTGCCGATGGCGAAAGTCGCAGTGGGGATGCCACCGGGCATCTGGACGATGGACAAGAGCGAATCGACACCTTGGAGAGCCTTGGACTCCACCGGCACACCCAGCACGGGCAGATCGGTGATGGCGGCGGCCATGCCTGGCAAGTGAGCCGCACCTCCAGCGCCGGCAATGATGCACTTCAGACCGCGTTCACGGGCCGATCCGGCGTATTCGTAAAGTTTGTCGGGGGTGCGGTGAGCACTGACCACTTCGGCCTCCCAGCCGATTCCGAATTCTTCCAGTTTGCGGGCGGCGTGCTCCATGGTGGGCCAATCGGAGTCACTGCCCATGATGATGCCTACTTGAACTTCTGACATGGTGGGTCGGAGATGAGGCGTCACTCTGCCAAGCCCGAACCTTGATGTCGCGACAAAAAATCCCAGATCATGCCGTAATCACACCACCCATGCCCCGCCCCATCCTCTTCCTGCTAGCTCTGACCTCCTCCTGTTTCGCCCAACCGCGCACCATCGATGGCTACAAGGGCATTTGGTTCGATCTCGGCCAGCGCAGCGAATTCGGATCCAAATACTCCGGCGGACTGGGCACCTACACCGCCAAACACTGCCCCATGGCCGTCTATTCAAAGGAAGCGGACAAAACCTTCTTCGTCTATGGAGGCACACCCGCTGCAGACAAGCGCCACCTGCTGGCCATGCTCTCCCACTACGATCACAAGACGGGCACCGTGCCCAAACCGGTGGTCGTCCACGACAAACAGGGTGTCGATGATCCCCACGACAACCCCTCGCTCAACCTCGACGGCGAAGGCCACATCTGGGTCTTCGTCAGTGGCCGTGGCCGCAAGCGCCCCGGGCACGTCTATCGCTCGGAGAAGCCCTACGACATCACCACCATGAAGCACGTCGAGGATCGCGAATTCACCTATCCGCAACCTTGGTGGGTGCCCAATCAAGGTTTCGTCTTCTTCTTCACCAAATACACCAAGGGACGCGAACTCTACGTCAGCCGCATGCACAAAGACGGCTCCAAGTGGGGTCGAGATGAAAAACTCGCTGCGATGGGCGGCCACTATCAAGTCAGCCTCGGCCACGACAAACACCTCATCACCGCCTTCAACATGCATCCGGGCGGCAACGTCAACAAACGCACCAACCTTTACTTCGTGCAGTCGCACACGGGCGGAAAAACCTGGCTCGATATCCATGGCACCAAACTCTTCCCGCCCCTCACCGACCCGAAGGGACCGGGCCTCGTTCGTGACTACGCCTCCGAAGGCCGCTTGGTCTACATGAAGGACATCGCCACCGATTGGATGGGCCAACCCGTCATTCTCTACGTCACTGCTGCCCTCCACGAACCGGGACCCAAGGGCGACCCACGCATCTGGACCATCGCCCGCTGGAATGGAGAGAAGTGGGAGTTCCATGAGATCACCCGCTCCACTCACAACTACGACATGGGCTCTCTCTATCTCGGCGTCGATGAATGGCGAGTCATCGCCCCCACTCAGCCCGGACCCCAGAAGCTCGGCACGGGTGGCGAGATCGCCGTTTGGGTCAGTGAAGACGAAGG
>CAZIPY010000040.1:0-1890 GCA_964541125.1 uncultured Luteolibacter sp.
TGACCCAGCTATCGGCTGCCACGGAAAACGCCGGAGCCGTCAAGCCCGCGCTGGCTCAGGCGGCATGGAGCATGGCCTGGTTGACGGCCATCTTCTGGGGTTTCTACGCAGCGGCCCGCACCGGCGAAAACCTCTCCCGCTCCGGACTCGGCGAGTATTTCCAAACCACAGGCATGTCAGCCACCCGTCAACTTGGCGAGGTCTGGGCCGCCATCCTTGTCTACGTGGCACCCCTTGGGATCGCTGCCGCACTGGTGACCATCTTTGCCGCAAGCCCGGCCAAACCGGACGAGAGGTCGATGTGGCTGGCGAACAACATTCAGTACGCCATCCTCTTCGTTGTCGTCATCGCACCGCTCATCGCCCTTGCGATCGCCGTGGCCTCGCGCTTTGGAGGCATCACCGGATTTCTGACCACTTCCGGAATCTGCATCTACGGGCTCTACGGCGTGGGCTACATGAAGATGCTCCTGAACATCGAGCAAAACACCGTCCTCTCATGGCTGTGGAGCGTTTCGCCCCACTACCACTTCGCTGATCCGACCGAACGATTGCGCTACAAGCTTGGCGCGATTGAATGGAGCCAGTTCCCCACCTTGGTGGCCTACTTCATCGGGATCTTCCTGCTCTACACCGCCCTCTCCCGCGCAATCTTCCGCGTCAAGGCAGCTGCCTGAGACCGCCCTCCTTCTGGCCTCACGCCTTCTGACCAACCCTTTGTATCCACGATGAACCGCACAACCATCACCACACTCACGCTGGCCTTGGCCGGTGGTGGCATGTGGGCGTTTTGCGGCAATCATTTGGCCGAGAACCACGGGTTCGACTATCAACCGAACCCCATGGGCATCAAGCGAAGCCCTTATGGCCAGGTCCTTGCGATGGCCATCCAAAGCCCGATCGACGCAGATTGGCACGGCGGCCTCGAGATCCACGACCACCCCCACGGAGATCACGACCACAGTCATGGCTGCGATCACGATCACGATCACGACGTCGCAGAGCACGCCCCCTCGGACCACGACGATGCCGAAGGATGCTCGGGGTGCTCGGACTGTGGCAGCAGCGCCCTTGCGGCGAACACCGAGCAAATCGGTGTCCTTGAGCAGTTGGAGAACGCCGTAAGCCAACGGACCAACCCCAACCCTCCAACCGCAGGCCACCAGCTCTACCTGCGCCAAGAGATCGAAAAGAAGCTACGATTCGCCTACGATCTCGATCCATCCCACTACGCCAACTACAACAGCTATCACCTGTTCATCACCCAGCGTGAACTGGGCACCCATGGCCTGCCGGAAAACGAGGTCACGAAGATGGTGGAAACTCTCGCCGATTACACCATCCGTTACTGCTTCACCGAGCAACACGATCCACGCCCCGCACTGACCGCTGCTGCCGCCGCCTACAACGTGCTTGAGCGCATGCTGACCGCCAAGGTCCGCGAAGCCGAGCAGGATGAAATCGAAAGGATGCGGGAGCAACTTGAAGTAATGGACTTCTGCATTCGGCGACACTTCGATCTGCTTGAAGACTTCATCGGAAATGGCTCTTTCGCCAAACTCTCGGACCAACGTCAGGAGGAGATTCTGACCCGCTCAAGATTCACCGTCAAACTCCGCGATGCGGCCCAACAGGCCATCAATCGACTCGAGACTCCGGAACCCACAACCGCTGACGCATCATGAGTGTATTTACGGCTGTCCCAGAGAACACTCCCCCGCCACCCCGTCCGGAAGCACCGGTGGGAGCACCAAGTGCGCCGGTCCACTTCGCTCCCGGCATGACCGGGAATCAGCTGCTCGGTATCATTTTCCGCGTCTGCAAAGAGCTGCGTGTCTCCGACATCCAGATGCGCGCCGAGAGACCCGCCTACATCCACACCAACAAGGG
>CAZIPY010000041.1:0-6391 GCA_964541125.1 uncultured Luteolibacter sp.
TGGATGCCTTGGATTCATTTGGATGACCTCCGTGCGGCCATTCTTCATGCGGTGGCTTCGGAGGGTCTCAAAGGCCCCGTCAACGGCACTGCGCCGACCCCGGAACGCAACAAGGATTTGAGCCGTAAAGTAGCCGCCGCATTCAACCGCCCAGCTCTGCTGCCGGCCCCCGGATTTGCCCTCAAACTCGCTCTGGGCGATTTTGCCTCGGCCTTACTGGCCAGCCAGCGGGCGCTGCCCAAGGCCCTGCTCGATGACGGCTTTGAATTCCGCTACCCGACCTTGGAAGAGGCCTTGGTCGACCTCGTTTAACCCTCTACCGCCATCTTTACGGCCGCACAATGCGCCGCGATGCGATCCTCCAGCGCCATTTGGCTGGGGGTTTCGAAGGTGAAGGAGAGGATGCACTTCTTCTGCTTGGCCACGAAGATGGCTTCGGGCCAGCCATCGGGTAGGTCGGGCTCGGCGGCGTGGAAGATCCAACCGGGGGAGCGCACGGGGTGGTCGTCGATCACGCTTTCGGGCTCGGGCGGGAACCACTCACTCACGGATTCGAGGATGGCCTCGGCGCGCTCGGGTTGGTCATCGCATTGATTGATCTCGTAGAAGTAGAAGCCGGTGCTTTCGTAGTCTTCGTGCAGCGAGAGGAAGAGCTGGGGCGGGTCCTGACGCTCGATCCAGGCGGCGTGGGCCTTCACTTCGGGCGTCTCGCGCAGGTGGTAGTCTCGGTTGAGATCGATGCCCTCCGCGGTGTCACGGGTGCCGGCAGCCAGGCCGGTGGGGTTGAGGGCGGGGCAGATGGCCCATCCGGTATCAGGGTCAAAGAAACCCTCCTTCATCAGCTTGAGCAGAGCGAGGGGGCCGGCTGGCTCGTCGCCGTGGATGCCCGAAGACAGATAAATCGGTCGATCGCCATTTCCTCCGGTGAAGGCCACTAGCGGGCCTTCTGCCGTTTCACATAGGACCTCCTCCACAAAGCCACGCTCGGCGGCTGCCTCGCGGAACTCGGGCAGGAAGTCGGGCCAGTGAAATTCGTCGGTCACGCCCACGACCTTACCTGATCAGCTACCTTCTGCAACCATCGGGGCTAGACGCGGAGGCAGGGACGGCTCTCCGAGCCGTCCGTATGTCTATAGGCTGATCATGAGAGGGATGAAGGGGTAGTGTCCGCATGCAGAATAACAGACGTCTCGGAGAGACGTCCCTACCTTCAGTTAATGGCTCGCCGATCACACAAGATTTGACCCGGGTTCTCGATCTGGCGCACCATCACACCGGATGAAGAAATCCCGTTCGAACTTCAAGGGAGGCCGCGACGGCCAAGCTCGTGACAACCGCCATGTTCAGGCCGAGAAGGCGATTCCCTCGCGCTCGGAGGACGAACTCTTTGAGATCGTCGAGGCCGAGGAGACACCCTTCATCCTCATTCTCGACTGCATCCAGGACCCCCACAACCTCGGCGCCATCCTGCGTACCGCAAACGGAGCCGGCGTCCACGCCGTGGTCGCGCCCAAGGATAAGCAGGTGGCCATTACCGAAACCGTGCGCCGGGTTTCCGTGGGTGGTGCCGACCACGTACCCTTCGTGCAGGTGACCAACCTTGCGCGCACCATGGAGCGGCTCAAGGAAGCTGGGCTGTGGACCGTGGGCACCTCCGATCACGCCGGATCGAAGAGCCTCTACGAACTGGATCTCAAAGGACCGCTGGCCATCGTGCTTGGTGCCGAAGAAAAGGGCATGCGCCGACTGACCATGGAGAACTGCGATTTCCTCGCGACCATTCCAATGAGTGGGCAAGTCGAATGCCTCAATGTGTCGGTGGCGACGGGCGTGTGTCTGTATGAAGCAGTTAGGCAGAGAGGGTCATGAAGAGGCTTCAGTTTATAGCGGTGTTCCTGATGATGGCTCTCGCCCTGCAGGCAGAGCCGGAGAAAGAGCCGCAGAAGCTCGATCCGCTCACGGCCAAGATCAAAAAGTTCGAAATTAAAGAACTGACGCTGCCGGAGGCCATCGTGGTCCTGAATGACCAGATCATGGCTGAATATCCGGATCACCAGCATTTGTTGGTGGGCTTCGTAGATAGGAAGGTAGAGCCGATTGTGGACGCGGAACTTGTTGAAGCCTTGGGAGGTGACCCTGCAGCAATTAAGCCCCGAAAAGGTAGTCTTTCGATTAATCGGCCCATACCCATTCAGTTTGTGGTCAAATACCTGTGTGATCTCTACTCAGTCCATTTTTCGAAGTTCGAAAACACCCTGATGATCTACGGTTGGCACCGAGGCGAGCTAGGCGATCCTGAAGAGAAATGACTGAACCCATCCAACGTTTCACCATCATCAAGCGTGAGGGCATCATGCTTCTGCTGGGTTTGCTGGCGCAGTGGCCGATCTGGTGGGCGTCTGTGACGGCGGCACGGGTGTGCAAGTATCTCTGGTCTGATTCGCGGGGGGATCCGGAGCTTCCGATGCTCACTCAATGGTCGATCAGTATACTCCCATGGGTCGCTCCGATTGCCATCGCCGCCTTGATCATCGCATTTGTTGCAGGTTGCGTGCTTAGGAGTTCGCCGATGGTGTTGCGAGGCCTGTTTCTCACGATGATGGTTGAAGCCTGCTTTCTGGCCATGTTCGGTCTGGGTCTGATTGTTCCCGGGATGTATATTACGTCGAGCATGTCTCCCTGAACTCCTTGCTGATGAACGAGCCCATCCGCATCCTCTCCGACCTGCACCTTGGTCATAAGGTGTCGCGGATTGAGAACGTGGAGTCGCTAAGGCCGCTCATTGTTGGAGCGGGCACGGTGATCTTCAACGGCGATACCTGGCAGGAGTTGGCCAAGCCGTGGAAGAGTTCTTCGGCTGAGATGCTAGAGGAGTTGAAGCGGATCTGTGCCGATGAAGGCGCCGAAGCGGTGTTTCTCTCCGGAAATCATGATCCGGGCTGGCCGGGGAAGGGTTGGCTGGAGTTCGCCGGCGGCGGCATTGTGGTCAATCACGGCGATGCCCTGCTCTTTGAAAGCTCACCCTGGAAACGCGAAATCCTGATGGCGCCCGAGAAGGTGGCCGAGCTTTGGGAGCAGCATCCGGAAGCAGACCAAGTGGTCGAGGAGCGCCTGCGCGTGGCGCGCGAGATTGCCCGTCAGATGCATTCGGTGGAGTTTCCCACGGGCCGTGGCTTTCTTCAGCGGGTCTGGGATGCGGTGATGCCACCCAAGCGGGCCGTGCGCATGCTCGAGGCCTGGTCTTCCCAAGGGGCGAAGGGAGCCGAGTTTCTCGAACGCTACTTTCCTCAGGCCGAGGTCATGCTCATCGGCCATTTCCACTGGCCCGGGTGCTGGAAGATCAACGGCAAGCTAGTGATCAACACCGGCACCTTCATGAATCCGAACTCCGCCTATTGGGTGGAATGGAGTGGAGGCCTGCTACGCCGCGGCAAGGTCATCGAGAAAGACGGCATCTGCCGCATGGGTGAGGCGCTCGACGTCTGGAGATTCGGGGACGCATGAGTTTCCGGTTTCATGTTGGCTGGAAGCGGCTAGTCTGATGGGAGCGGCATGAAGCTTCTTCCATCCATTCCGGTTCTTGGCGTCCTGAGCTTGATCTTGGGCTCCTTCGCTGGTGCCGATGAGTCGAAGCTCTTCATCATCACCGATGAGGAGCGCCGCCAATTGGCTAAGGGTGCGCGTGAGACCATTCGCAAGGCCGAGGAAGATTACCTGGCGGCCTTGAATTGGAAAAAGCCCCCGCATTCGAAATGGACCACTGGCCTGCTCGACGGAGGGACTTCTTTTTATGAGGGCGACGGCTACAGGATGAAGGTGAACGGCAGCATGATGGCGGGAGGCCTCTTTCAAGTTGGAGATCATCTTCATGGCCCAATACTCAAATTGAAAGGCAATCTGCTTAAAGAGACCTTGTCGTGCATTCGCGTTGATGGCTTCTATCAAATTCCAAGGGAGGGTAAGGTCGGCAATTTTGGAAAGGGCTTATTCATCCTGCCCGAAGCTCGCCGCTCAGAGATGGCAGAATGGCAGTTAAAGGCTCTACAACAGGCCGATGAAGATTATCGCTCTGTGCTGGCCGGAAAGCTTCCCGTTCACTCCGAGTTGATCCGCGGCACAACGCTCAAAGATGGGGGGACCGCCACGTATCAGGGCCCTGGCTACAAGGTGAAGGTGATGCGCCGTGTGTCATCACTGGGGAAGATCAAAGGCGTGGTCTATGGCCCAGTCGTGATTTTCCGCAAAGAGTACATTGATGAGCCTTTGGCTTGCGTCCGTTTCTATTCGGATAGCGAGTACAAGAAGCTCATCAAGGCCGCCAAGGCTGAGTAACCCATCGCCCCTGTGTCTTCTCCCAATCCATCCTCAGGCCCACCACCTAACCCGAAGGAAAAACTTCGCGAGGTACCCCACCAGCCAGGGGTCTACCTGATGAAGGATCGTTTGGGATCGATTATCTACGTCGGCAAGGCGCGCGACCTGCGCAAGCGGATGGCCAGCTACTTCTCGCCCTCGCAGAAGATGCGGGCCTCGCTCAAGAACCGGGCGCTGATCGATTCGATCTGTGACTTCGAATTCCACACGGTGCGCAACGAAGATGAGGCCTTCATCCTCGAGGGCAAACTGATCAAGGACTACCGGCCGCGCTACAACGTTCAGTTTCGCGACGACAAACGCTTCCTGTTGGCCAAGGTGAATCTCAAGGACCCGTGGCCGCGCTTCAGCCTCACCCGCATGCGCAAGGAAGACGGCGCGCGTTACTTCGGGCCCTTCCCGCATTCGGCGGCTCTCAAGCAGACCCTCGAGTGGTTGAACCGTCGACTCGGCCTGCGCATCTGCCGCCCCAAAAATCCCGGAGAGAAGGACTACAAGCATTGCAATGCGGATGTCATTCGCAACTGCTCGGCACCCTGCGTGGGCAAGATCAGCCAGGAGGATTACCTGGCCCGCGTGGAAGACGCCTGTCGGATTCTCGAAGGCAAAGGTCGCAAGGATCTCTTTGATGGCCTGCGCGAGGAGATGCAGGAAGCTTCGGCCGCCATGGACTTTGAGAAAGCCGCGTCCTTGCGCGACATCCTGCAGAATCTTGAGATCACTCTCACGCCGACCCGCCAGTTCCGGCGGGGCCGGGGAGTACCCACCACCGTCAAACCGCTCGAAGATCTCGCTGAACTGGGCGAGGAACTTGGGTTGGGTGGTCCGCCCAAGGTCATGGAGTGCTTCGACATCTCCAACGTCTCCTCCAATCACATCGTCGCCTCCATGGTGCGCTTCACCGAAGGCCGGCCGGACAACGGCAACTACCGCCGCTACCGGATCAAGACCGTGGAGGGACAGGACGACTTTGCCTCCATGGCCGAGGTGGTGCGCCGGCGCTACTCGCGCATCCTCTTGGAGAACCGCGAGGCCAATCCAGATCTCGAACACAGTCAGGAGAGTGCCGTCGATGCCCAGCGCCGCCTCGCCAAGGAAGGCAAGGCCAGCATCGTGCTGCCGGACTTGGTGATTGTGGACGGCGGTAAGGGCCAGCTCAGCAAGGCTGTGAAGGAGCTACGCCAACTTGGACTCGACGACTTGCCGGTGGTGGGTCTCGCCAAGCAGCACGAGGAAATCTTTGTGCCGGGGAAGTCCGAGCCCATTCGCCTGCCGCACGACCGTGGGGCTCTCAAGCTGATGCAGCGGATCCGCGATGAGGCCCACCGCTTTGCCAATGGCTACAACGAGCTGTTGTATCGCCGTCGGATGCGCGAGAGTCTGCTCGACGACTGCCCGGGGATGTCCAACGCCAAGAAGCAGCGACTGCTCAAAAAATTTGGCAGCGTGACGCGGATCAAGGCGGCTAGCGTGGAGGACATCGCCAGCCTACCGGGGATCTCAGCCAAGTCGGCTCAGGCCATCCTCGATCACCTTACAAACTAGTTACACCTTTCCACTCGCCCCTATCAGGGTGGAGGGTCATGCTGCCCGCTGCCATGAAGCAGCACCTCGTTATTCCCGCCCTCACCCTCGTCGTTGGTATTGGTATCGGCGTTGTGGTGGATCGAAACGTCATCTCCAGTAGCACCTCTGAGGGGAGCTCCTCGGATGGCCAATCTTCCGCTCGTCAAATGGGACCCCGTGCGGCAACTGCCGGCGGTCGCGATGCTCGCAGTATCTCCAAGGCTGGCACCCGCAAGAACCTCGATCGCAATGTGATCGCCACCATCCACCGGGTGCATCAGCAGCTCGAAATGTCGCCCATGGCCAACATGGATTTCGAGAGCATGTTCGAGGCTTACGAGGCGATTCGTTGGATGAGCCCCGAAGACATTCAGCTTGCACTTGGTGAACTGAAGGAGAGTTCAGGTGTCAATCAGGGCACGATGATGCTGCGTTTCATGCTGATGGGCCT